>WLRQ01000099.1 GCA_009697815.1 Actinomycetota bacterium | reverse complement strand
GAACGCACCCCATTTGCGTTGGCGGGGGTTGTCGATGGTGTGCAGTCCGTCGCGGGCGGACTCGCCGAGCGAAAGGGCATTGGTTTCAGGGTCGCGATCGGGCCGCATGTGCCGCCCGTGGTGATCGGTGACCCCGTTCGTGTTCAGCAGATCCTCATGAACCTCGCCGGTAACGCGGTCAAGTTCACCGAACGGGGCACGGTCGACATCTCGGTCGATGCCGATGCCCACGGTGCGGGCGGTTACCTTCTGCGTTTCACGGTCTCCGACACCGGAATCGGCATCCCACCCGAGGTGCATTCGTCACTGTTCGAGTCCTTCTCCCAGGCGGAATCGTCCACGACGCGCCGCTTCGGCGGCACCGGACTCGGGCTCTCGATCAGCAAGCGCCTCGTCGATCTGATGGGGGGCACGATCGTCGTCTCGAGCACCGTGGGGCGCGGAAGCGCTTTCACCTTCTCGCTCCCCATGGCCGTGTCGTCGGAGATTCCGGCCAACGTGTCCGAAGTCGAGGTACGCAGCGACGCTTCGATGCCGTTGCTCGGCCGCCGCATTCTGCTAGCGGAGGACAACGAGTTCAACCAGGAGGTCGCGCGCGAACTCCTCGAGCAGGTGGGTGCCCGGGTCGACGTCGCCGCCGACGGCGCCGCCGCCCTCGAGATGGTGGCGGGAGGTGCCGGATACGACGTGATCCTGATGGACGTGCAGATGCCGTTGATGGACGGACTCGAGGCGACGCGGGCGATTCGTCGGCTGCCCGACGTCACGCGCATCCCGATCATCGCGATGACTGCCAACGCGATGTCCGAGGATGCGAACGAGTGCTACGCGGCGGGGATGGACGACTTCGAGTCGAAGCCCATCGACCTCAATCGGCTTGTGCAGACGATCCTGCGCTGGTTGCCCTGATCCGGGCGCACGTCGAGAGGCGGCCGATGTCGTCAGTACGCGTCTATGCCCAGCTTCACGGCGAGGCCGACGCCGGCGGCCGCGATCACGTATCGCAGGATCGTGGGCGACGAATGTCTGACCACCCACGGGCCAAGTCGACCGCCGACGAAAAGCCCGATCGCCAGCGGAATCCCCAGTTGCCAGTCCACATGGCCGGCCACGACAAACACCACGGCGCCCATCGCATTGCCGAGTCCGGCGATCAGACTCTTCGCGGCGTTCACCCTGGGGAAAGACTCGACCCAGCCGGCGAGCAATGTCGCGAGCAGCATCACCCCGGACGCGGCTCCGAAGTAGCCCGAATACACGCCGTTCGCGAACACCGCCGGACGCAGCCAGCGAGGCTCGGGGCGATCTCCATGCACGTGAGAGTGCGGGCGTGGGGCGAGGACCGCAAGAGATGCGAGTCCGACGAGCACGGGGACGACCACCTCGAACGAATCGGCTGGGGCGAGCAGTAGGACCAGCCCGCCTACGGCCCCGCCGGCCACAGCAATCACGGCAAGCGGTGTGATCTTGGCGCGCTGTCCGGCGAGCTCCGTGCGCGAAGCGGAGACCGAGCCAATGCTGGTGAACACCAGTGCGACGGTGTTCGTCACGTTCGCCTGGAGCGGTGCGAGCCCGGCCGCGAGGAGTGCGGGGTACGTCACGATCGACGCGAGTCCGGCCACGCTCCCACAGAGGCCTCCGGCAACACCTGCCAGGACAAGGAGGAAGACGGTCATGTCGCTGGACGCGGATTCGAGCCCTTGCGCATGCGGACACCTGCGAGGTTGGGGGACGCTTGATCAGTGCCCGCTCACCCTAGAGGAAGGGGGCGGCCAGGCCGCGACGACTTCTGGCGCTGCGCCACGGCCAGCTGTCTCGCCGATCAGTTGCGTCGTCGACCCTTTCGGTCGCGGACGGACAGGATCATTCCGTCACGGGCGACGACGACGATCATCGAGCCACGGCGAAGTCGCAGGCGGCCCTGGCCGGCGGCGTCGGGCTCAATGTCCTCGGGGTTGGCGATCGTCTCGCGCAGCGCCTGGTCGGTAATCCCATCAGCATTTGTGGATGCCCGTGCGCCCTTGGTCATCCGCAGCGGCGGCGCGCCATCGCTATCGGGCGGGAAGATGTCCGGGGCGTTGAGATCGAGTTCGAACTCTGCCTCGATCTCTGCCTCTGGTCGCGGGGCATAGGCCGGAGGTTGGAATGACAATCCGAACGAAGTGCTCATATGGCAGTCCTTGCTTGATGCCTCGGATGGTCCGGGCGGTGATCTGCAATCACTGGTGGGCGGGCCTTGTGTAGGCACCACGGCGCCGGATCACCTGGCAGGTTGATCCGGCGTACAACACCACTGTACGACGCCGGGAGGGCTAACCGCGCCCTTCTGGTCCGATTGCATCAATTCGGGCACGGTTGGGCTAGTCGCTAGGGCCTCATCGCTCTCGTGCGTGGCGGCCCCTCGGAGGCGAAGATGGGTCATCCGCAGGGTCGACGGACTCGGCGGCGACGAGGCGACGCGGCCAGAACAGGACGGCCACTCCCGCCGCGACCATGGCGCCCACCGTGGTACCCGCGACTCGACTGTCGCGGAAGTAGTGCAGAGGAACGCGGAGGATCACGACTCCGCTGATCCGCTCCTGGGGAACGGGCCAGGGATCGTCCTCCGCGTTGTAGTCGCCCTTGGTTGTCCAGACTCCTGGCCCCCTGCTGGCCACGATGCGGTGTGAGATCGGTGGGAGTTCCTCAGATCCCCATCTGACGTGGTAGACCACGACATCTCCGATCTCCGGCTGGTGCAGCCGAGATCCGACCGTGATGACAGCGTCGCCCGCGAGGATGGCGGGCGCCATCGAACTCGTCAGGACGATCTGTGATCCAACGCCCATCAGACGAAGTGCGACGATTGCGGCGAGCGCCAGCGCCGCAGTCATCACCCAACCGAGGGTGCTCCTCACGAGTCGTCTTCGAAGGGGTATACCGGTGCTGTCCGACGTTGGCGGGGCCCCAGATAGGGCTAGGGGCTGCGCAGCTGGCGCAGCGGCCGCGTCGGCGTTCTGGATGGTCACCTCACGATCATGGTGCCACTTGGGCGCGCCCGCAGACGATCGCATGGATCGGGGCGCTTGATGCCGAGATCCCGACGGGATCACGCGCGATGCTCTCATTTCCCTCAACGGCATGGCACATCTGTCACGGGGCGCCGGTGACGCCTGTTCACGGTTGTTAGCGGGATGTGAAACGCGATGGATAACTTCCTCGACACCGCACAACCGCGGAAGAGTTCGCTTCCTCAGGTCGAGAAGGGTGTCCTTATGAGTTCAATCACGAGAACCCGCAAAGTCCAAGCCGCTGTGGCGATTTCCGCTGTAGCCGTCGGGGTGGGTGCGTATGGCGTCTACGCGACCACGCTCGGGGTGACTGAGAACTCCGGCTTCAGCGCAGGTTCCAACAGCCTGACGGCTGGATGTGACGATTCGGTCAGCACTGACATGTTCCCGAAGTGGGCCGGGGCCGACAACAAGTGGGTGGCCACGACCGTCACGGTGTCGGGGATCGCTCCGGCCTGCAGCGGGAAGACGATCATCGTCCACGCGCTGGACGCCGACAAGACCATCATCAACACGGGCACGAACACCGTGGCGGGGGTGACGGACGAAATCACCTGGAACACCCCGCACGTGAGCGCGAACGACTACAAGTCGTTCGCGGTCATCATTCAGAGCGCAGCTACGTCGTAACCGCACGAATCTCCTGACCATCTAGGGGGGCCGATGGCTCCTCGCGGGTCGTGCCGATCTGCGAGGAGCCATCGCACCGGAGGAATACAGCGAGGGGGCTGGGATTCCATGACGAGCTCGAACGTGTGGACGACTTCGCGACCTCGTTCTCCGCATGTCGTGGCAGTCGCGGCAGCTCTGCTCGTGGGGCTGCTCGCGATCACATACAGCGCATTCGCCACGCCTCTTGACGTACAGGACAGGTCAGGCTTCGCGGCGGGGAGTGGGTTGCTCGTCATGGGGTGCGACCTCGATGTGACGACCGAACTGGGGCGTGTGTGGTCATCGTCGGAGTCGCTCTGGACCGTCACCTCGGTGACGGTCTCCGAGATCAGGGCCGACTGCGCCGGGCAGACCATGACGGTGTCGCTAAGCGATGTTCGCGGCCAAGAACTTCTCACGGGAAGCACGGAACTCGCGTCGGGGGGCGCGGGAACCGTGGATTTCGTGGCTAGCGTTGACCTCGACTCCGTCGCCGCCGTGACGGTGGTCATCCAAAAGTCGCACGAAGTATCGGTCTCATGACCTCGGCTATCGTCGCGAAGTCGATCTTGCGGCGTCGAACGCCGATCGCACTGGCGATCTCGTTGATAGTCGGGTTCGCATTCCTCATCATTGGCCTGCCCACCGCGGGCGCCGCCGTCACGGTGCCGGGTGCGCCGACGTTGGTGGTGGGGACGCGTGGCAATGGGCTTGTGACGGTTGGGTTTGTGGCTCCTGTGAGTAATGGTGGTTCTGCGATCACCTCGTATGCGGTGACGGCGTCGCCGGGTGGTGCGACGGTCTCGGGAGGGGCCTCGCCGTTGGTGGTGACGGGGCTGACGAACGGAACTGCGTACACGTTCACGGTGACGGCGACGAATGTGGTGGGCACTGGCCTGGCCTCGGCTGCGTCGGCCGCGATCACTCCCTCGACATCGGCGGCCACGGTGCCGGGTACGCCGACGTCGGTGGTGGGTACGCGTGGCAATGGTCAGGTGTCGGTGGCGTTCACGGCGCCCTCGAGCAATGGTGGCGCCTCGATCACCTCCTACACGGTGACGGCTTCGCCTGGTGGTGCGTCGGTGTCGGGGTCGGGTTCGCCGTTGGTGGTCACGGGGTTGACCAATGGAACCGCCTACACGTTCACGGTGAAGGCCACGAATGCGGTCGGTACTGGTGCGGCCTCGAGCACGTCGGCGTCGGTCACTCCGGCGACGGTGCCGGGTGCGCCGACCTCCGTGGTGGGCACGCGTGGCAACGGTCAGGTGTCGGTGGCGTTCAGTGCGCCCTCGAGCAGTGGGGGTTCCTCGATCACCTCGTACACCGTGACGGCTTCGCCGGGTGGTGCAACGGTGTCCGGGTCGAATTCGCCCATCGTGGTGACCGGATTGACCAATGG
>WLRQ01000098.1 GCA_009697815.1 Actinomycetota bacterium | reverse complement strand
GTATTCATCCACCAAGGTGTTGGCCTGCGTGGCGGGGATGAGGTAGTCGGTGCGCTCCTGCGTGGCGGTGATCGTGTTGATGTCCTGCCCGAAGGTGAACGCCGCCGTGCCGGCCATGGCCAGCAGCAACAGTGGGCCTACGCCGAAGATCGCGAACTTCTTCTGAAGTGAAAGTGACACGCTCAATCCCTCAGTGCTCATGGGCCCGCTCCCTTGAGCGGCAGATATGTACACAACAGGAACGAACTGCCGTCCACCACCGGGAAATGGGCCCTCCTATCGGTTTTCACTCAGCGTTCTGCGCCGGCAATATGCAGAACGATCGGCGTCGCGTTGCGGTCGTCGAACGTTCACCTTCTGTTCACTGGCCGAGTCTGAAAGTGAGGAAGCCTTGCAGTTCGAAGAAGTGGCTCGACGCTCGACGCTCGACGCTCGACGCGGTAAGGGACGTGGCTCGCGAGATCGTTTTGGGCCGGCCATATAGGCCCTCGGCCGCGCGGGGATTGGGACGCCTCTCACCCCCTGACCTGCACACACAACAAAGCCGACCCTGCCCGTCGGCGGATCGGCTTCATCGTGCTGCTTTCTGGAAACAACCTGCGCCCGAAGGGATTCGAACCCCTCACCTTCTGATCCGTAGCGCCCCAAACGCAGGCCCGGCCTGACGCTGTGAGTACAAGGGGCACATGGGATTTGGCATTCATACAGTGCCTATCAGGCCAGACATGGCACGAAGAACGGGCACACGAAATGGCACGCAACGTCATTGGTCGCGAAGAGGCAGCTCCGGCTTGCCTCGATCAGCAGTTCATCGGTTCGCTGTCCATCAGCTTGCGGCAGATGGCGCTCAGGGCATCGCGCTCGTCGGCGGTGAGCCGGGACCAGAACCGTTGCTCGACCTGCTCCAGGATCCTCGGTGCTGCCTGGTCGAGTACGTCGAGCCCTGCGGGTGTGACTTCCACGCTCACGTCGGTGGACGAGTGACGGGTGCGCGTGACAAGTGAGCGTTCCTCGAGGCGGTCGACGAGGCGAGTGAGCGCACTTGGGCTGCGCGATACGCCGCGGGCGAGGGTCGCCATCCGCAGACAGTCGTCGCTTGCCAGCGATAGGTGAAGAAGGGCATCGACGTCGGTGTAGCCCAGCTTGAGGTGCTGCTGCAGGTCGGCGTCGACATGGGAGATCAAGGCGCCGGCTGCTTTACGAAAGTTGTTCCAGGCCTCGCGGTCGGCCGCGGGTCGGGCGAGCCAGGCGCTCCTGGCTGTGGGGTGCTTGGTCACGAGGGGAAGTATTGCGCATACAAGGTGCTTCTTGTATGTTGCGCGTGCAACGTTGATTGCGCATGCAATAAGACGAGGAGACCTCATGTCCGACGACCGACCTGTCATCGCTGTTATCGGCGCAACTGGCGCGCAGGGCGGCGCCGTTGTGCGCGCCCTGACCGACCGTGGTGCGTTCCGGGTCCGTGCGATCACCCGCAACCCCTCCACGTACACCGGACCGGCGGACGAGGTCCGCGCAGCGGACCTGGCTGACCCTTCGAGCCTGGAGGCCGCTTTCGCCGGCGCTCACGGCGTTTTCGCGATGTCGAACTTCACCAGCGAGGGTCTCGACGAGTACACCCAGGGCCGGCACGCAGTCGAGGCGGCCACGAGCGCAGGTGTGCGGCACTTCATCTGGTCGACCCAACCCAATGTCGAGCAGATCAGCAGCGGCCAGTTCGAGGTGCCCCACTTCACCGACAAGGCCCGGGTCGACGACGTGGTCCGAGGCGCGGGCTTCGAGTCGTTCACCTTCGTGATCCCGCCCTTCTACTTCGAGAACTTCGTGTCCTTCCTGGCTCCTCAGCCACTGCCGGACGGCAGCACCGGATGGGCGCTGCCGATCCCTTCCTCCGCCCGCGTCGTTCACGCCGCCTCCATCGAAGACCTCGGCGGAGTCGTCGCCGGGGCGTTCGACCACCCTGACACCACCGGTGCCGGTGCCTATCTCTCCTCGGCCGCCGAACTTGTGAGCTTCGAGGATTTCGCGATCACACTCCGAGCGCAGGGGCACTCGATCTCTATCGTCGAGGTTCCATCCGCGATCTACGCGACCTTCTACCCCGGGGCCGACGAGATGGCCCAGATGATGGGCTACTGGGTGAGTCACACCTACCTGGGACCGAATGCAGACGAGCAGATCGCCGCTGCCCGTCGCGTGAGCACCACCCCCTCGACCGACTTCGACACCTGGGCCGCCGGGCACATGGCGAGCACCGGTTCCTAAACGCCGCCGCTTGCAGTCATCTTCAACCCACAAAGGACAGATAAATGAAAGCCTTCATGGTGGTAGCCACCTTCAAGCCCGGCACCAACATGGCCGACGTGATGGCCGTGGTGCCCGAGGAGCAGGCGCGCATCCGCGAACTCCAAGCGGAGGGACGGATCAACGCTCTCTACCTCGCGACCGCGGCACGCCAGACCGTGTTCCTGGAGTCGTTCGGCGACGACATCGATGATGTCGTGGCCATGGTGAACACGCTTCCCATGGCGGTGTGGTGGGACCTCGACGTCTTCCCCCTCAACCCGCCTGCACATGTCGCGGAGGCATCATGAGTGCCTTCACCGCCGCCGAGCTCAACTACCTGGCAACCCAGCCGCTCATGCGTTTCGCAACCGCCTCACCCGAGGGCAAGCCCGACGTCGCACCCGTTGTCTTCGAGGTCGACGGCGACGACATCATCACGGCCGGCTTCGATATCGCCCGCACCGTCCGCTACCGCAATATCCAGACGAATCCCCGCGCCACGGTCGTCATCGACGACCTCGCAAGCGTGCAGCCCTGGTCGCCACGAGGGATCAAGGTCATCGGTTCCGCAGCGATCGAGCACCCCGATGGTGCTCCCCGCTTCCGCATCAGCCCCGACGTCATCATTAGTTGGGGCATCAACGACACCACCCCCGGCATCCCCTCGATGGAACGTCGAATGGTCCGCGGTGCGAACCTCGCCGAGGATGGCGATTCAGGGGAACCGCAGTAGCACCGCCAGAAGCATGGGGCTGCCCGCCCCGCCTGGCTGCCGTGCGCCCCCTGACCTGGGGAAACAACGAAGCCGACCCTGCCCGTCGGCGGATCGGCTTCATCGTGCTGCTGTCTCAAACAACGTGCGCCCGAAGGGATTCGAACCCCTAACCTTCTGATCCGTAGTCAGATGCTCTATCCGTTGAGCTACGGGCGCGTGGCGTGAAGCCGCCCCGGAGTCTAACTGAGCGCGTGGGACATCGGGAAATCCGCATCAATCCGGCCCCGCCCGACACCGCACATGACAACGGGCGCCCCACGGGGCGCCCGTTGATCGCTGGCGGAGGCGGGGGGATTTGAACCCCCGAGGGGCTTTTGAGACCCCAACCCGCTTAGCAGGCGGGCGCCATCGACCGGACTAGGCGACGCCTCCAGCACCAGGGATCGTTCCGCACGCGGACCGTCTCCCGGCCGGGAAAGGCTACCGGACGAACAGGCCCCACCGTGACCGCGGCCCCGTCCGCCCTCCGAGCCCGCACGCCTGCGTCGAAGCAGGCCCTCGCGTGATCGTTCCGGGGGTGCATCAGCCTCCTCGCCACGGCAGTGTGGACCCCATGACTCAAGCGACGTCGAGCACTGCCACGTCACCGCTCACGCGCCCCGTGCGCATCGGGCTCGTCGGCTACGGCTTCGGGGGAAGCACCTTCCATGCCCCGTTGATCACCTCCGCTCCGTCTCTCGAGCTAGTCGCTGTGCTGACGTCCGACCCTGCGCGCGTCGCCCGCCTCGCGACCGACCACCCCGGGGTGCCCGCGCTACCCACCCTCGAGGCGCTCGTCGAGGCGGGTGCGGAGGCCGTCGCGATCAGCTCGCCGAGCGGCACGCATTCGGCGATGACCGAACGTGCCCTCGAACTCGGCCTACATGTCGTGTGCGACAAGCCTTTCGCCGTCGAGGCGCCTGCTGCGGCGGTCACGATCGAGAAGGCCGAGGCCCTCAGGCGGGTCGTGTCGGTCTACCAGAACCGACGCTGGGACTCCGACTTCCTCACCGTCCGCCGTCTCCTGGCCGCGGGTGATCTCGGCGATATCCACCGCTATGAATCACGTGTTGAGCGATGGGCGCCCGCCGCCGATCCGTCGAGCTGGAAGGCCGGGGCAACACCCGCGCAGGGAGGCGGCATGCGCCTCGATCTGCTCACCCACCTCGTCGACCAGGCCGTGGTGCTCTTCGGCCCGGTTGCCTCGGTGTATGCCGAGCTCGACATCCGACGTGCCGGCAGTGCCGCCGACGACGACGACATGCTCGCCCTGCACCACGTCAACGGCGTTCGCTCGCACCTGATCACGAGCAAGGTCTCGGGCGATACCAGCCGCCGGATCCGTGTGAACGGCAGCGCGGGCGCGTACGTCGTGAACGGATTCGACGGACAGGAGGCCGAACTCATTGCTGGCCGCACCCCGCTCACCGAGGGCGACTCCTGGGGCGTGGAGGCCCCCTCGGCGTGGGGTCGGATCGTGCGCGGTGATCTCTCGGAGCCGGTCGAGAGCGAGCGCGGACGCTGGGACACCTACTACCCGGCCTTCGCGGCCGCCGTGCGAGGCGAGGGCCCGGTGCCGGTCGAGCCGCGTGAGGCACTGCGCGTGCTCGAGATCCTCGACGCCGCCGTGGTGAGCGCCCGCGAGAACCGCATCGTCACCCTGGCGTGATCACGCGAGCCGGGTGACTCAGGCTGGCCAAGCGGTGGGCGTGGGCCAGGGCCCCGTCACCTCGCTGAGCGTCGCGACCCACCTGCCGCTGGGCAGCTCGGCTACCTGACGCAGCACAAGCCCGCAGGCATCGACCACGACCTCGAGGCTCATGTCGCCTCGCGACCACTGGAAGACCGTGCCCGCGCGTTCCTCGCCACCGACGACGACAGAGCCGGCCCCTACCGCGCTCGCACTCGATCGGTAGGACACCGGCGCGAGGAACCCGGCCGCTGCGAACGGGTCAGCGAGTTCCGGCGCGACGATGTCGAGGCCGTTCAACGATCGCAGCACCGTCAGGCCTGCCAGCACCAGTGGGGGAGCATCGATAAAGCCCTGTGCCACAACGGATTCGTGGCGCAGATCGTCGACAGTTCGCGTGACCTCGATAGCGCCGTCGTTCGCGAGGTAGTCGGCCGTGGCCGAGCGGACGGCGCCCGGGGTCGAGCCGACCCAGCGCAGGCGAACCGAGATGGCGCCTGGGCTGAGGCGCATATCCGTCT
>WLRQ01000097.1 GCA_009697815.1 Actinomycetota bacterium | reverse complement strand
GCCAACAGGTCGCCAGCGTCGGGGATCTCCGCCTCGCGCGGGACAACGAACGCCGCGATCACCGAGAGGCCTTCGCGCACAGTCAGTTCGGTGACAGCCACTTCGGCAACTCCCGGGTGCTGCGCGAGCACGGACTCGACCTCCAGCGGAGAAACCCGGTAGCCCATGGCATTCATCAGATCGTCGTTACGTCCCTCGAACCACACGTAGCCATCGGAATCGATGGAGGCGAGGTCGCCGCCGACAAACCAGTCACCGCGATAGACGACGTCATCCTCCTCGGGCCGATTCCAGTAGCCGAGCATCAGCGAGGGATCTGACCGATGTACGCCGAGCAGGCCGATCTCACCCGCGGGCAACGGGCTATCGCCCCCGTCACGCGGCAGGATCGCGACGCGCCGACCTTGCTGGGGGCGCCCTGGTGAGCCCAACCTGATCGGGTCCGACGGTGAGGAGGAGACGTAGGTCGAGATCTCGCTCATTCCGAGTGCCTCGTACAGTTCCGTGCCCACCGCGGCGCGCCACGCCTCGAGGAGGGCGATGGGCATCGGCTCACCCGCGGTGAGGCCGTGGCGAAGCGAGGTGAGGTCATAGGCATCGAGGTCGCAGTACTTCAGCACTTGGCGATACAGCGTGGGCACCGCTGCGAAGATCGTTGCGCGGTAACGCTCGATCAGCGCAGGCCACACCTGTACGTCACGTTCGCCGATGTAGAGAATGCATGACGCACCCCGTGACCACGGATCAACCAGACCCACTCCCAATGTGTAGGTCCAGTTGAACGCGCCGGCGTGTACGACGCGGTCACTCTCGCCCAAACCCATCCAGTGCTCGTGCATGGGGCGGCGTCCCCAGGCGGCGCGATGGGCATGCAGCACGCCCTTGGGCCGGCCCGACGTGCCCGATGTGTAGATCAGATACGCCGGATCGTCAGCTGCGGTATCCGCGACATCGTCCACGGGCTCAGTGCGAATGAGCTCGGCGAGCAACTCCGGTCCGATCGCGAGCACCTCAGGCGGCGTGACGAAGTCGCGCGCGAGGTCATGAGTGAGAACTACGGCGACAGCCCCCGAGTCCTCGAGCAGGAACCCGGCTTCTGCGGCGGTCAGCTGTGACGACGATGGCAGCGCGATGAGCCCGGCTCCCATCACCGCGAACCAGGTGAAGGCGTACTGCGCATCGTTGGCCATGCGAATCATGACTCGAGATCCCGTGGGGAAGCCCAGGCTGAGGAAGCCGGCAGAGAGGCGCCGCACCTCGAGATCTACTTCGGCGAAGGTGTAGTCAGTGGCGTCGCCACCGTCGCCCACGACGGTCATCGCCACGACATCCGGGCGGATCCGCGCGTTCTCCGCCAGGCAATACCGCGCGATGTTCAAGCGCTGCGGCACTGGTTCCAAGGTCACACCTTCACCCTATGGAACGTGCGGAAGGTCGAGCGGGCATGCCCCTGTGGCGCGCGTCGCTGAGCCTCGCGGCGTGGAGCGCCACCCGGAGTCATGCTGGTGCGCTCGCAAACCGCCTGGGCAAGGAGGTAGCCATGCGCGAGCACATGGCCCCATAGTGCAACCAGCACCGCCGCAAATTCGATCATCACGCGCTGGGCTATCAAGACGCAGTGGATCTGACCATGGTGCCGGCACAATTCGTCTCCGACTTCTTCGGCAACTTGTTGTAGTCGGCAATTGCGCTGAGGAGATCGCATGTCAAAGTTGCAGAGGAAAACCGCGCTTGTGACGGGGGCGGCAAGCGGAATCGGTCGTGCCACCGCCCAAGCGCTTCAGGCCGAAGGCGCGCGGGTGGCGGGAATCGATCGCGATGCGTTCGCGCCCGATCACGGACTCGACATTGCTCTGAAAGTAGACGTGACCGATCCCGAGCAACTGCGTGCGGCTGTCGCCGAGATCTCAGACAACCTTGGCCCGATCGTGGTCCTCGCCAACTGCGCCGGTGTGAGCCCTGGCCCATTTGCTGGGCATGAAATGCCGGACGATGTCTGGGCCCTCACGGTCGGCGTCAACCTCACCGGGTCGTTCAATGTCTGCCGTGCCGTGATTCCGGGGATGTTGGCAGCCGGTGGCGGATCCATCATCAACATTGGCAGCGTCATGTCCAAGGTCGGAAACCCGGGATATGTCGCCTATGTGGCGTCGAAGGCCGGGGTTTTGGGCCTTACCCGCAGTCTCGCACTCGACTACGCGCAGATGGGAATCCGCGTTAACACGGTCTGCCCGGGCTTCATTGAGACACCCATGGTGGCCCGATCTCTGCCGGATGATCCTTTCGAGGCGCAGGCTGTCCTTACTTCGATTCGCGACATGCACCCCGTCGGGCGATTGGGCCGCCCTGAAGAAATTGCTGCGGCAGTGCTGTGGTTGGCGGCAGACGCCTCATTCGTCACAGGCTCGGAAATCACCGTGGATGGCGGGTTCACCGCACGCTAATCGGTCTGAACAACCCTGTGACGGTTTCACGCGGCCGCAACAAGCTGACCCGAAGACCACATCTCACCATCGGTTGCCGGCATCGCTCGCAAAGAAAGGGACGCGCCACGACCCCGAGCCCCGGGGAAGCCCTAGAGGTCTGCGAGCTGGTCGAGCACGGAGTGGGCCCTTGCTCGCCGTCGCATCGGGATGGAGAGCCGGCCCGCATCATCGGACCGCACCTTCCCCGCCTCGATCAGCTCTGTGGCAATAGCGATCACTTCGTCGACGCCGAGGCCGTAGACCAGATGGGAAAGTTTCTCGATGGTGGGATGGTCGTTGCGCAAGATCGCGGACATCACCATGCGTTCTGCGGGGTCGGAGTCGAGCAGCCCCATCACGCCTGCCGACCAGGCCTCCACGCTGAGCGTGCGCACCATGGTGTCGTTGACCGCCCGCACGGTTTCGGTGCGCCGAGCGTCGGCCTTCCCCACGTCGCCGCAGAAGTTTCCCGCACCAATCTCGGCGATGAGGTGTTCTTGGCCGTCCGAGTCGTCGGTGAAGACGCCCACTCGACCACTGACGATGAACATGACTCGGTCGGCGGGCGCTCCGGCTCGGTACAGGATCTCGCCTGCGCGGAAGTGTTCGTTGAGCAGACGCGTGCGCAGGCTCTCGCGCTGTGCCTCGGGTATCGACTCGAGGATGCGGGCGTCCACGCCCCCGGGGATCTGCCGCTCCCACGCCGCGATGTATTCGGGCAGTTCCATGAGCATCTGATGCGGGCCCACGAAGATCTCGTTGCCGATGGCAGCCATGACGGACGTGGCGCGCGCAGCCAACTCGACGTTCGCGGTGGCGAACACCACGGTGTGCTCGCCATGTCTGGTTAGGGCGGCGAGGGCCGGTGCCGCGCTGTCGGGATCGGCGAGAATGGGAAGGTCTTGCAGCACAACGACATCCGCGTCCCCGAGGGCAGCGATCCCGATCATGAGACGCTGACGCTCGTGCATGCTCAGCCGCTCTGCCTGTGGCCCGAGCGGTGCGTCGAGGCCACCTCCGGCGAGGTCGCGCAGATGGCTCAGGCCCACCATGTCGAGCACCTTGGCGATCTCCGCATCGCTCACCGTGACGCCGGGTGCTCGCAGGTGCGCGTTCACCGACGCGTCCATGAGCACGGGGTCGTCGGTGAGCAGCATGATGCGCCGCTTGATCGCGGGCTGACGCACATCAAGGCCGTCGAAGAGCACGCAGCCTGAGGCGGGATCAGAGTCACCGCTGAGGACCTCGAGTAGCGCGTTCGTGGACACCCCCAAGTCGGTGACAACGGCAATGGTGCCGCGTCGTGGCACGGAAACGTCGCCGAACATGAGCGGGGCGCCTGGGTTCAGAGCTAGATCTCGCAGGACGAGGGACGCCTCGTGCGTCAGTTCCACGGCACCGCCGGGCCGGGTCACTCGCGGATTGGCACGGGTGATCTGCTCGATTCGGCGCTTACTCGTCACGCCGAGGCGGATGTCGCGTAACCACGGGGGAAGTGACTCGAGCCCGCGCACCACCGCTTCGATGTAGAGCAGGGAGGCGGCGATGGCGCCCACGTCGCTGCCACCGCTGGCGATGCTGATGATCAGGACAGCGAGCAGCGCGGAGTAGCCGGTGAACCGTGCGGCGCTGGTGAGCCGGCTTGCCTCCCGTTTCTGCTCCTGGGTCGCAAGCCGAAGGCTCGATGCCCGCTCGGAGAACCGGTCGCGCATCCAGCCATTGAGGTTCATGCCGGTGAGGTTTCGGCCGGCTGTGATGGACTCGTCGACCACTGCGCCGATCTCGCTACTGGTATCTAGACGGGCCTTGTTCCGGGCGAGCATCCCGCGGCTGATGCGGCCATTGAGGATGAGGAAGACCACCGTGGCTGCGAGCGTGACGAGCCCGGCCTTCGGCTCGATCCACAGCAGAAGTGCGAGGCTCACGACAATGCGACCGGCGCCGGGCAGCCCCTCCGTGACGGTGACATCGACGGCGTTCTCGATTCGGTCCACATCGCTGGTGTGTCGGCTGATGACGCTCGGGCGGCGCATTCCCTGCTGGCGCAGCATTGGGCTCTCGAGGGTGCGGCCGAATACATGCTCGGACAGACTTTGGGATATTTCGGCGGCGGATCGGTAGGAGAGCCAGCGCGAGACATTCGACAGAAGCAGGCTCGTCGCCATGAGCGCCACGATGCCCAGCGCGACGACGACCGAATTTCCCTCGCCCGCCAGGACCGCGTCGACCCGCAACGGGATCACGGCGTTGGCGAAGACGGAAATCCCCGCCAAAGCCAGGGCCACGACCAGTCGCCTGCGAACCGGACGCACGAAGGGTGCCAAGAATCCGATGAGTTCGCCCGTGCCTGCCCCGGACCTGTGGGAATGGGCGGCTGGCGGCATGTCTGCGCTCATGGGCCTAGTTCTCTCGAGGGCACGTTCTTAGGCACGAGTCTCGTGTCATATGCCCAGGTAAGGCACCCCATGGTCTGCAAGCCATATGAACGCGAGGTGTCATCTCGATGAACGCAGGGCCCGGGCGGTCTTCCGTGCGCCGCGCTGCCTCACGATGCGCGAGTTCCTCAGCGCCCACCCGCACCCACGAGATCGGCGTCGTCACGCCAGAAGGGCAACAGCCGCAACGTCGACGAGGCCGTCGTCATCGAGTTCGGGCGCCCTACAGATCCTCGTCGCCGACCCACCGCACCATGCGGTGCATCGGGATGAATCCGTCATGGGGCAGGCCTCGGGTGGTGGTGCCGGCGCGGCCGAGTGTCAGCACGCGCTGGACGCCGGCGTTCACCAGTCGGTCTCGAAGTTCCACCTTGCGCTCGGGCGGGAACACCCCCACCGTCTGGGTCGCGACGTTCGCGAAGGCCACTGCCTCGTCGAGGGAGTCGACCGGCACAACATTGACGATCTTGTATCCCGGGTGAAAGTCGACGGGCTCATCCGAGCGGATCACGAGCCCTTCGCCGCCCAGGCCTCCGAAGAGCCGATGGCCCGCGAGGGTGCCGAGCACCTCGATCTCCTCGCGGATGTCCAGGGGTGCCCTCGGCCCCGCCCCGGCGCCGTAACGACGGTC
>WLRQ01000096.1 GCA_009697815.1 Actinomycetota bacterium | reverse complement strand
TCCTGCGAGGATTCGGGCCTCGATGATCGGTGACATCAGTGGCTCGAGGGACTCCTTGCGCACCTCGATCAGTGCATGGTCGGACCCGTTGCCCAAGAGCAGCCAGTCGGTGCGCCGATAGGCCTCACGGCCGAGAAGGTAGGCAAGGATCGCGGATTCATCCGTCAGGTCGAGGTCGACTTCCTGCACCGAGAGGCCGCGATAGGGCCTCGTCATGGCGTTGGGCTGCGGAAGTGGAATCACACCTCGGATTCTGTCACGACGGGGGCATCATCGGAGGATTCACCAGCTGCGCGTGATCCTCACGAGAGCAATACAACGTGCGACGGATGGGTGCCCCATTCCTGACTCTGAGCCGACCGCCAGACCGGGCTAGCTCTGACAGCTCGGGCACCAGAACAGTCGTCTGCCATGGAAGTCCTGTGCAGCAATGCTGGAACCGCATCGAACACACGCACGTCCCGCCCTGTTGTAGACGTACACGCCGGTGTTTCGCCGCTGACGTCGACGTGCCGGAGTGTCCTCACCGCCGTCGAGGTCAGGATCGTGCGGCGCTATCCGATCGGCGTCGATGGCCTCTAGTGCGTCGGCGTCGACACCCTCGACGGTCACGATGCGACCGCGCCGAACACCATCCGCCATCAGTGAGCAGAGGTCTGCCCACATCGCGTCGAATGTCGCAGGAGAGAGGTCACGGCCCTGCGTGAACGGCGAAATACCATGTCTGTAGAGAAGTTCCGCGCGATAGATGTTGCCCACACCTGCCAGGACAGATTGATCCATGAGCAGGGCCCCGATCGCCACCCTGCTCCCCGCGATACGTCGCAGGGCCCGCTCGGGTTCGCAGTCAGGCCGCAGCGGATCAGGTCCGAGACGGGCGATGATCGCGTCGCGTCCGCCGGAGCCGAGAAGATCACAAGCGGTCGGGCCGCGAAGATCCGCATACGACGAACTGCCCTCGAGGCGCAGCCTGACGGCTCCTCGAGGCTCGGGCGCAGGGGATCTGGCACTCAGCATCGCGCCGTACAGCCCGAGGTGGACGTGCACAAGCAGGTCAGCCTCGAACTCCAGGAACAGGTGCTTGCCCCAGGCCTCGGCGCGTTCGAACACGCGGCCGTCGATTTCGGCCGCACCCACGGTGAACCGTCCCTGAGGACTACTGGCGCGCAACGATTCGCCCGCGAAGGCACGATGAATACCTTGCGCGAGCCGATGAACGCTGTGTCCCTCAGGCACGACTCTCCTCAGGTGGTGTCGGCACGGCTGGCGGGCCGGTACCGTCGACTTATCGCACGACGTCAACACAATGGCAGCAGCGGCGACGAGCATCCCGACGACAAAGCCCTCGACCGCCTCGCCGACCGTGGCCCCTCACGAGTGGGCCTCGACGGCGCTCTTCGTGCGCGCGACGTGTCCCGGCCCAGCCAGGCTGACCGCGCACGAGCCGAGCGCTCGGTCACGATTCGCAAGGCGCCACCGGTCAGTCCCTGACGCGCCTTGGTCGGGCGGCTTTTCGAGCTTCGCTCAGAACGAGCCCGCGGACTCGAACGCGGTGACCTGATCGATGCGCCGGATGTGGCGCTCGTCGTCACTGAAGGGCGTGGCAAGGAATGCATCCACGATCGCCAATGCGGTGGCCTCGTCGTGCATCCGGGCTCCGAGGCCGATCACATTGGCGTCATTGTGCTGGCGCGCCAACGTTGCCGTCTCGACCGACCAAGCGAGGGCCGCACGAATGCCTCGCACCTTGTTGGCCGCGATCTGTTCGCCGTTTCCCGATCCCCCGATCACCACGCCACGACTGCCAGAGTCAGCCACCACCCCTTGCGCCGCCGCGACGCAGAACGCGGGGTAGTCATCGAGAGCGTCGTACTCATGGGCTCCGTGGTCGATCACCTCATGGCCACGCTCGCGCAAATATTCGGTGAGCACGGCCTTAAACTCGAAGCCGGCATGGTCGCTTCCCAGGTGAACTCGCATGAGGCTGATCGTGCCAGATCGCGACCCGGAGACACGCATAGGCGCAACGGAACTGACAAAGACCATCCCCACGAACGCGAGCGACGGCCGTGCGAGAATGAGCCGCTCGCGATCCAGGCGCCTCCCTGGGGAGGCACCACAGCGGCCACGGCATCTGCCTCCGCGCATGACGAAGGAGCCGACCTCAATGAGCGACACCAACATCACGCGTGCTGAAGCCGCTATCCGCTCGGCGATGCTCACCGTGTCGGGCTACGAAGTCGATATCGACCTCACTGACGTGCGTAACCCTGACGCCGCCACTTTCGGGAGCATCACCACCGTGCGCTTCGCCGCCGAAGCCGGCGCCGACACCTGGATCGACCTCATCGCGCCGTCGGTGCGCCGAGCGGTCCTCAACGGTGACGAGCTCGACATCGCCTCGTTCACGGGCACCCGACTCCCCCTCCTCGAACTCGCCGCTGACAACGTTCTCCTCATTGAGGCTGACTGCGCCTACATGCGCACGGGCGAGGGCCTGCACCGCTTCGTCGACCACGTCGATGACTCCGTCTACCTCTACACCCAGTTCGAGGTCGCCGACTCACGACGCATGTTCGCCAGCTTCGAGCAGCCTGACTTGAAGGCAACGTTCGCGTTCACTGTCACGGCACCCGAGGGCTGGCAGATCATCTCGAACTCTCCGACGCCGGTACCCGTGGCACTCGACCGGGGACTCGCGCGGTGGAGCTTTGAGCCCACTCCGCCGATCTCGACATACATCACGGCACTCGTCGCCGGGCCATACCACGTCGTCCGTGACGAATACTCCGGCATGGGGGGCACCTACCCGCTGGCGATCTTCTGCCGCGCAACGCTGGCGCAGCACCTCGATGCCGACGAGGTCTTCACCGTGACCAAGCAGGGTTTTGCTCACTTCGAGACGGCCTTCTCGACGGCTTACCCGTTCTCGAAGTACGACCAGATCTTCGTTCCCGAGTTCAATGCCGGTGCGATGGAGAACGCCGGCTGCGTCACGATCCTCGAGGACTACATCTTCCGTTCGCGCGTCACCGACCATGCTTATGAGCAGCGCGCCAACACCGTGCTCCACGAGCTCGCGCACATGTGGTTCGGCGACCTCGTCACGATGACCTGGTGGGACGACCTCTGGCTCAACGAGTCCTTCGCCGAATGGGCAGCCCACTACGCGAGTGTCGGAGCCACTCGCTTCAGCGAGGCATGGACCACGTTCAGCATCCAGCGCAAGGGCTGGGCCTACCGCGCGTCACAGTTGAGCTCGACCCACCCCATCGCCGCCGACATGGTCGACCTCGAGGCTGTCGAGGTGAACTTCGACGGGATCACCTACGCCCAGGGCGCTTCCGCGCTTCGACAGCTCGTCGCCTGGGTTGGTGAGAAGGAATTCCTCGATGGCGTCAGAACGTACTTCGACAAGCACGCGTGGGGGAACACGCAGCTCTCTGACCTCCTCACCGAGCTCGAGCGCGCGAGCGGTCGCGACCTCTCGCACTGGTCGGAGTCATGGCTCGAGACGGCAGGCGTCACGCTGTTGCGTCCCGAGATCGAACTCGATGACGACGGTTCCTACCGCGCGGTCACGATCGTGCAGGAGCCACCGTCATCGCCCCCCGGCATTGCCGCAGTGCTCCGGCCGCATCGCGTCGCGCTCGGACTTTACGAATCCGTCGACGGGCGTCTGGAGCGAGTGCGCCGCCTGGAGATCGACGTCGTCGGCGCACGCACCGATGTCCCCGAACTGCGCGGCATCACGCAGCCCGATCTTCTGCTCATCAACGACGACGACCTGACGTTCGCGAAGATCCGTCTCGACGAGCGCTCACTTCGCACGGTGATCTCATCGTTCGCCACCCTCGAGGCGCCCCTTCCCCGCGCCCTGATCTGGGCCGCAACCTGGGACATGCTGCGCGACGCCGAGATGGCCACCGGCGATTTCCTCGCCCTGTTCGAGGCAGGCCTGCCGAGCGAGAACGACATCGGCGTCGTCCAGACCCTTCTCGGGCAGACAAAGGCCGCGATCGAGCAGTTCTCCGGGGTTGGCCGTCGCGACGGGTACCGCGACCGGCTCGCCGCCTTGTCAGCCCGTCTTATGGTCGCGGCAGCACCCGCCAGTGATCACCAGCTCGCCTTCGCCCGCACTTTCGCCTCTGCTGCACGCACTCCCGAGCATGCCGCGACTCTGAGGGCCTGGCTTTCCGGCGACGCACCCGAGGGCCTTGCGATCGATACCGATCTTCGGTGGACGCTTCTCCACCGACTCATCGCGCTCGGTGCCGCCGAGCCGTCCGAGATCGACGCTGAACTGGAGCGCGACGACACTGCCACGGGTCGCCGTCAGGCGGCCACGGCGCGCGGTGCGATTCCCACGATGGCGGCCAAGGAACTCGCGTTCGCTACTGCAGTCGAGTCCGACACCCTTCCGAACGCCCTCCTCAACGCGACCCTCGCCGGGTTCGTCCAAGCCGACCACCGCGAGCTGCAGCGGGCTTTCCTCGAGCGATACTTCGACGCCATCCCGACGGTGTGGAAGACACGCACCAACGAAACCGCGCAGACGATCGTGGCCGGCCTCTACCCTGCGCTGATCATCGAGCAGGCGACCATCGACATGACCGATCGTTTCCTCGAGCGCACGGACATTCCCTCTGGCGCAGAGCGTCTCATCCGTGAGGGACGCGACGGGATCGAGCGATCGCTACGGGCTCAGCGGCTCGATTCCTAGCCTGGCTGTATGGGACTCGTACCCAGGACACTCACTGCGTCGATCTCTTGATCGCTCGCCGGCTACCCGAGGTCGTGAAGCCTCGACACGACCTGACGTGTGACCTGCTCAACCCATGCTGCTGGGTCCTCGCTGGCGGCGCTGATCCAGACAGTGTCGACCCCGAGCTTCGCGTACTGTGCCATCTCGGCGAGGAATTCGTCGACCCCCGAGAGCGGGTCGGTCATCGCCAGGATGGTCTTCTCAATCAGCGCAGGGTCACGCCCTTCGTCGTCGCAGTGCCGCGTGAGGACATCGAGCTTGTGAGCGATCTCCTCTGGGTTTGATGCGAAGAGGTTGCAGGCATCGGCGTAACGTGCCACCAGCCGTAGCGTCTTGCGCTCGCCTCCCCCACCGATGAGGACGCGTGGTGATGGCTTCTGAATCGGACGAGGCGAGCAGACCGTCTCTGCCAGTTGGTAATAGCGACCCTCATAGGGGCCGTCATCGTCGCTCCACATCTGGCGGCAGATTTGAAGAGTCTCCTCAAGGCGCTCGAAGCGCTCGCTGACGGGCGGGAACGGGACGCCCAGACCTCGGTGCTCGCGCTCGTACCAGGCGGCGCCGATACCGAGTTGGGCACGGCCGCCGGAGAGGACATCGAGAGTGGTTACCGTCTTCGCGAGCAAGCCCGGGTGCCGGTACGTGGCACCGGTGACGAGGAGCCCGAGCGTCATGCGCTCGGTGATCCCCGCGAGGAAGCCAAGTGACGTGTAGCCCTCCAGCATCGGATCGGACGAGCTGGCCGCTTCCTCCATCTGGAACCAGTGGTCCATCAACGTGAAGTTCGAGACTCCACCCGCCTCCGCCGCTCGCGCCGTGGCCGCCAGAGCCGGGGCAAG
>WLRQ01000095.1 GCA_009697815.1 Actinomycetota bacterium | reverse complement strand
TGGCGAGGTCGACATCACATTCGTGCACGATCGCGCTGATCATGCCGACGAGTCCGAGCCGCTGACCGTCCTCGGGGGAGAAGATGCGAACCCCTCGCTCGGCGAGGACGGCGATCTCGTCGGGAACGATGACGCCGCCGCCCCCACCGTAGATCTTGATGTGTGACGCGCCTTCGTCGGCGAGCAGGTCGGCGAGATAGGTGAAGTACTCGACATGTCCGCCCTGGTAGGACGAGATCGCGATCCCCTGGACGTCCTCCTGGACCGCCGCGCGGACCACCTGTTCGACACTGCGGTCGTGTCCGAGGTGGACGACCTCGGAACCCTCGGACTGCAGTATCCGGCGCATGATGTTGATCGAGGCGTCGTGCCCGTCGAAAAGACTCGCCGCCGTGACGAAGCGCACGGGGTTCTGGGGTCGGCGTACGGGTGCGGGATCAGTCATCGCGATCGCTCCTGAGGAGTGGGAACGGGGCTTCCATGATTTCTAGGAAGTCCAATACTAGGAAGTCCTAGCATATTAGCAGGCGTACCCGGGAGGCGCGCGCGGGACTGAGTCGGCCCTGAGTCGGCCCTGAGTCGGCCCTGAGTCGCGCCGACGAGCCTGGGTCTAGCTGTCGGTGTAGCGCGGGGCGCGCTTGCCGATGAACGCAGCAAGCGCCTCACCCATATCGGCGTTCGTCACAGCCAGGGTCTGGTTGCGGCTCTCAAGCTCGAGCGCGGCCTCGATCGATGACGCGTCGATGTTGGTGGAGATCGCCTGCTTGGTGAGCCGGATTCCGAGCGGGGTATTGGCAGCGATCGAGCGGCCTGTTGCGAGAGCGGCCTCCATCAGGTCGGCGGGTTCGACGATGCTGGTCACCAGGCCGATGCGCAGTGCCTCGTCCGGGAGCACAAACCGGCCGGTGAGCAGGATCTCGGTGGCGACACCCATGCCAACGATCCGGGGGAGCAGGTACGAGGAGCCGACATCGCCACCCGTGAGACCGATCCGGATGAAGGCGGCATTGAACTTCGCCGCAGTGGAGGCGATGCGGATGTCGGCCGCGAGCGCGAGGGAGAGGCCGGCACCTGCCGCGGGTCCGTTGACCGCGGCGATGATCGGTGTGGTGCAGCGGCGCATGGCCGCTGCCGTGGCGCCAAAGCCTTCCTGCAGCGTCACGTACTCGTTGGCGCTGTAAGTCATCAACTTCGCCGCGTCCTCGAGGTCGAGCCCAGAGCAGAAGCCCTTGCCCGCGCCGGTGAGGATCACCGCGCGAATTGAGCGGTCTCGTGCGACGTCCTGCCACAGCGCGGTCATCGACGGGAACATGTCAATCGTGAGCGCGTTGTACTTGTCCGGCCGGTCGAGCGTGGCGACGAGGATGCCGTCCTCGGGCGTGGTCAAGGTGATGTTGTCGTATTCGGTCACGGGCTCGGCGCCTCTCTTAGGTGTGCGGCAGCGATGTGGGCACTGTGGCTGGGCTCAGGTGCTGTAGTCGTAGAAACCGCGACCGCTCTTGCGCCCGAGGTATCCGGCGTCGACATGCCGACGGAGCAGGGCGGGCGGCACGAATGATGGGTCGAGATGCTCGCTGTAGAGACTCTCGGCGACCAACAGCATGGTGTCGAGTCCGATGAGGTCGCACAGCCGCAAAGGGCCCATCGGCATACCGCAGCCGCCGACCATGCCCTCATCGATGTCCTCGAGTGAGGCCACTCCGTTGTCGAGCGAGCGGATCGCCGATAGCAGATAGGGAACCAGAATTGCGTTCACGACGAAACCCGCGCGGTCCTTGGCCCTGATGACCTTCTTGCCCAGGACTTCCCGGGTGAACCCATCGGCCATCTCAGTGGCCCAGTCCTCGGTGAGCAGTGAGGGCACGACCTCGACGAGGGGCATCAGCGGCACCGGATTGAAAAAGTGCAGGCCGAGCACCCGACCAGGATGCGCGGTGGCGGCGCCCAGCTTGGCCACGGGGATGGAGGAGGTATTGGTGGCGATGACCGTGGTGGGCGACAGCACCGCGTCGAGCTCCTTGAACAGCGCGACCTTGTCCTCGAGGTTCTCCCGGATCGCCTCGATGACGATCGAGCAGGGGGTCAAGGACGCGAGATCGTGGGTGAACGTCAGCCGCGACATCACCTCGGCCACGTCTGCCTCGAGCTTGCCGGAGGACACGGCGCGGGTTACTGACTTCTCGATCGAAGCCCTGGCGCGCTCGAGGGCCGCAGGTGCAGTGTCGACGACCGTGACCGACCACCCGCCGCGGGCGCCCATCTCAGCGATGCCCATGCCCATGATCCCGCTGCCGACGACGCCCATTTGTCCTGTGGTCACAGGGGTACTTTAGGGAGCGGATGCACGGCTCTGGGACGAGACCCCCGGCCGAGGCGCCCCGCTCATGGGCGTCTGACGGCTCCATTCGATAATTCGGGGTGTCGAGTGCGCCAAATTCAGCGCGGGCGCGACCAGCCTCGACCCCTGAACCTGGAGGATCCATGACCATCTGCGTCGTGCTTGACGGTGCGCGAACCCCCATCGGCAAGCTGCTCGGAGCCCTCGCCTCGGTCGATGCCGTGACCCTCGGGGCCACGGCTGTGCGGGAGGCCATCCGTCGCTCGGGGATCAGCCCGGATGACGTGGACGCGGTGGTGCTCGGCCAGGTGATTCAGGCCGGGGCGGGCCCGAATCCGGCGCGCCAAGCTGCTGCGGCCGCAGGGATTCCGATGACAGTACCCGCGATCACGATCAACAAGCTGTGCTTGTCGGGCCTGGCCTCCGTCGCCATCGCCGACTCCATGATCCGGTCTGGTCAGCACCAGGTTGTCGTCGTGGGTGGCATGGAGTCGATGACCGGGGCTCCGCACTTGCTCATGGGTTCACGTCAGGGCTGGAAGTACGGCGATGTCAAAGCCCAGGACTCCCTCGACCGGGACGCGCTTGTGTGCGCCTTCGACGCGATATCCATGGGCGCGGCCACCGAGCGCTACCAACGGCCTCACGGGTTGACGCGCGACGAACAGGACGCATGGGCGGAGCGCTCCCATGCGCGCGCGGCGCAGGCGCAGGAGTCGGGGGCCTTCGCAGAGGAGATCGTGTCCGTCTCGATCAAGTCCCGCGGTGGCGATATCGAGGTCTCTGAGGACGAGGGCATCAGAGCGGCCACCACGATGGAGTCGCTCGGTCGCCTTCGCCCAGCATTCGAGGTCGAGGGAACCATCACCGCTGGCAACGCTTCGCAGTTGTCGGACGGCGCGTGCGCCCTCGTGGTTGTCGCGAAGGAGTGGGCCCAGGAGCGCGGGCTCACGTGGATCGCTGAGATCGGCTCGCACAGCGAGGTCGCCGGCCCAGACCCCTCTCTGGTGTCTCAACCCGCCCGGGCGATCGCCGATGCCCTGCGTCGGGACGGCACACTCACGACGGCCGATCTAGACCTCGTCGAGATCAATGAGGCCTTCGCGGGCGTTCCGCTGGTCTCGATGCGCGAGCTTGGGATTGATCCGGAGATCGTGAACGTCCACGGCGGTGCCATCGCCCTCGGACACCCCGTCGGTATGAGCGGCGCCCGCATCGTGCTCTCGGCAGCGTATGAGCTGCGTCGTCGAGGAGGCGGCCGTGCGGCCGTTGCGCTGTGCGGAGGCGGCGGCCAGGGCGAAGCGTTGATCTTCACGGTTCCTGCGAACTGACGTCAGCGCTCGAGGTCACGGCTCTGACGGGCCGGGTTCGCAGACGATCGCGAACCCGGTCTACGTCGTTGAGGAGACGAGGTTGAGAGCGTGGATCTCCTCTGACGTCAGCGTCAGGCCCATGGCGGGGAGCAGGTCCGAGAGCTGGTCGACGGTGCGGGCGCTTGCCAATGGGGCGATCACAGCCGGCCGGGTGGAAAGCCAGGCCAGAGCAACCGATGCCATGGGAACAGCGTGTCCGTCGGCCACTTGCTCGAGGACCGCGAGCACTCGCTCGCCGTTGTCATTCACATACTGGGCGGTACCCTGGGCGCGGACACTGTCGACCGCCGGACCACCGAGGCGGTACTTGCCGGTGAGATAACCGCGTGCGAGGCCGTAGTAGGGGAACGTTCCCAGACCCCGCGCGACACACAGGGGTGCGAGTTCGGTGTCGTAGACCGTGCGCTCGAGGAGGCTGTACTCCGGCTGAAGTGCGGAGTAGGGGTTCCAGCCGTGGTCGGCCGAGATATCAAGTGCCTCCGCGAGTCTGGCGGCGCTGTAGTTGCTCGCAGCAATGCTGCGTACCTTGCCCTCGCGCACGAGCGCATCGAAGGTGGCCATGGTGTCCACGAGTGGATCCGGCCGGTCGTAGTGGGCGTAGTACACGTCGACATAGTCAGTCTGCAGACGGGTCAGTGATCGTTCCAGAGCGCCACGGATCGTGCCTGGCTGCAGGTTGTCGTAGCCCGGTGCGCTGCCTACCTTGGTCGCGATGATCATCTTGCCGCGGTTGCCGCGTGCCGCCATCCACTTGCCGATGATGGTCTCCGACTCGCCGCCCTCAGTGCCGAGCCACGCCGCATAGACATCAGCGGTGTCGATCATCGTGCCTCCGGCATCGGCGAAGGCATCGAGGACGTCGAACGATGCGGCCTCGTCCGCGCTCCAGCCGAAGACGTTGCCGCCCAAGCCGAGAGATGAGGTGACGATGTCCGTTCCAGGGATCTGAGGCATGCGCAGACCCTAGGGCATGGAAGCGGCGTCAGCCTAGGTGCGCGAACGCTGGGCCGAAGTAGGACGCCTGTCCGTCCTTGATGAAGTAGACCGACCAGCCGGGGAGATCGGCGAACCACGCAGCCGCGTTCGGACCTTCGACCAACGCGGCGGTCGCGAGCGCATCGGCGAGACCGGCGTCTGGTCCGAGGATCGTTGCTGAGTCATAGAACACCTCGCTGGTACCCGTATGGGGGTTGGCGATGTGGTCCCCGCGGGCGTAGAGCCCGCTGGTGGCGATCGCGCCATCGCGGATCGTGACGACCTCGACCACCTGCTGGTTGTCGTACGGGTTGATGATCCCGATCGTCCAATCCTCTCCGGGGGCCTGCTGCCCACGGCAGGCGATGTCGCCGGAGGCGTCGACGCACACGTTCGCGAGCCCGGCCTGGATGAGTTGGTCGGCTACTTTGCCGGCGGCCCAGCCTTTGACGTAGCCCGAGGGGTCGACCCCGCCCTTGACGGCCCACGGGTCGAAAGCTCCCCGCGTGAGGTCCCGGGCGAACTGACAGGCGGCCAGGACCTCCTGCACCACGGTGGGGGTGCGCGAGAGCGGCATCAAACCGTTGCGGTACATCGTGATCGGCGTGTCGACTCGGTAGGTGGAAAACCAGGCGTCCACTTGGTGCAGATAGGCGATGGCGTCCGCGAGGATGTCGTCGAAGTTCTCGGGGAATGACTCACCGCGGATGTCGAACGTGACCGCGGTGCCCCAGACGTTCTCGACGTGCGTGCGCCGCTGCCATGTCCCAGGGCCTGCGAGAGTGACTGAAGGAGTGTCCACGTCTCCCTCCATCCGCGTGTCGGTGATCATCACAGACCGGCCTTGGACATGGCGGCCGACAGCGAGGTCTTCCAGGCCTGCCATGTCAGTGTTGCACCGCTGACGTTGGCGATGCTGGCCGACTGTGCGGCGACGGTCTCGGA
>WLRQ01000094.1 GCA_009697815.1 Actinomycetota bacterium | reverse complement strand
GTAGTGACGGGTGTGGATGCCACCCTCACGGAAAGCCCACACGCTGATCAGCAGGCCGGTGATGATGATGACGGCGACACCCGCGATGGGCCCCCACGCGTAGTTCCCGGGACCCCAGTACACACTGCGTGGCCAGAGCAAGTTGGTGATCAGACCGAGCAGGGCGATGGCAGTGACCACAATGACCGGCAGGCCCCAGCCGCCCAGCGACCAGGGGCCCGAGTGCCACGTGCCGCGCACTCGCGAGAACCCTGCCCCGATGATCGGTACGAGGTAGACGAGCAACAGTGCCGCGCCCGCGACGCCCCAGAGGACGTACTCGGCGGCAGTACTGGTGAGGAACGGCAGTACCGCGGCCACCACGCCGACGGCGATGATTGCGCGGTGGGGGAGCCCCTCACGTGCCGTGAGCTTGCCGAAGAAGTTGTGAGCGGGAAGGACGCGGTCGCGGGTGGTGGTCCACAAGGTGCGCGACGCCGCCATCTGGAAGATCACGAGTACGGCGAAGAACGCGAGAATGATCAACCCCGACAGCACCTTGGCCGGGCCAACTCCGAGGTTCACCTGCACGACGAGGGACGAGGTCCACACGGCGTCGGTGACCGAGCCGAGTGAACTGGTGCTCGCCTCAGGAATCGCGAGGAGCAGCGCCGCACTGGTGTAGAGGACGACCGCTCCCGAGGCGACCAGCGACCAGATCATCGCCTTCGGGACGCTGCGCTCGGGGTCCTTGACCTCCTCGGCGACCTCGGCTGCGATCTCCGTGCCTCGGAAGGCACTGAAGGTGACGGCGATCAAGGCGATCAGGAAAGGTCCGGTGAGCCACGACCATCCGTGGGCGCCGCCCTCGGGTGATTGCCACAGCGAACTGAAGGGGTGCTGGCGGTGCCCCACGAGAAGGATCGTCCCGAACACCAGGGCGCCGACGAGTGAGATCGCGGCCGCGACATACGCAACGACCTTGAGATAGGCCCGGCCGGCGAGGTTGATGGCGGTGGCGATGAGCACCAGCGCTGCCGCGGTAACGGCCTTCTGCTGGGAGTTCGCGCTCACCGAGATCAGGGAGTAGAACTTGGCCGCCATGGGGTAGGAGATGGCCGCCATGAACACGATGTACGAGCACAGGTATGCCCAGCCGACGAGCAGGCCGGTACGAGGGCCGATGAGCTGTCGGGTCCACTCATACGCGGAACCATCGAGGGGCCAGCGGGAGGCCATCTCGCCGAACACCGCGGCCACGAGCAGCATCAAGGCGTAGCAGATCGGGATGGCCAGCCATGAGCCGATACCTGCGGCGACGGCGACCCCGGCCATCGAGGTGAACACGTAGATCGGGCGCATCGTCGCGAACGACAGGACGGCCGCGGCGCGCAGTGAGAACCCGTGTCGGACGGCCCGCACCTGCAGGTCGAGCACATCGGTGGACGCGCTGGAGACGACTTCGACAGGCTCACTCATGGACCAGACCGCCTTCTGTCATCGTGTTCAATCCTGGGCGCGATCGCCGCGGCGTCATCGTACGGGGCCGATCGGGCCGCGACCCTCGTGCCCGGATGGTGTCGCACCTAAGGTTCTCAGCGAGGTCACGGGCCCGCTCAACTCAGCCAGCGAGGCCCCGCCATGTGGTCGCGCTTGAGCTCGGCACGTGCCAGTGAGCGCAGGTGAACCTCGTCCGGACCGTCAAAGACGCGCAGGGCGCGGTGCCATCCCCACATGCGGGCCAGGGGGATGTCGTCACTGACCCCGAGGCCGCCGTGCACCTGGATGGCCCGATCGATCACGCGTAGCGCCATGGACGGGGCCGAGATCTTGATGGCGGCCACTTCGAGTGCCGCGGCCTTTGCCCCCTTGGTGTCCATGAGCCACGCGGCCTTAAGCGTGAGAAGGCGGGTCTCTTCGATCTCCACGCGGGAGCGGGCGATCGCGTCCTGGACCATTCCCTGATCCGAGAGCGGACTGCCGAAGGCCACCCGAGACTTCGCACGGTCGACCATCATCGCGAGCGCGCGCTCGGCTGCACCGATGGCTCGCATGCAGTGGTGGATCCGACCAGGACCCAGGCGCGCCTGGGCGATGGTGAAGCCACCGCCCTCCTCGCCCAGCAGGTTGGCCACCGGCACGCGGACGTTCTCGAACAGGATCTCTGCGTGTCCGTGCTGGTCCTGGCGGCCGAACACCGTGGTGGAGCGGACAACCGTGACTCCTGGGGTGTCCTTCGGCACGATGACCATCGACTGCTGGCGGTGAGCGTGAGCGTCGGGGTCGGTCTTGCCCATGACGATCAGCAGGGTGCAACGGGGATCATTGGCTCCGCTGGCCCACCACTTGTGTCCATTGATCACGTACTCGTCCCCCTCACGGCGGATGAGGCACTCGATGTTGGTGGCGTCACTGCTCGCGACCGCGGGCTCGGTCATGGCGAACGCCGACCTGATGGTGCCGTCGAGAAGGGGCGCGAGCCACTGATCCTTCTGCGCATCGGTGGCGAACAGGTGCAGCGTCTCCATATTGCCGGTGTCGGGCGCCTGGCAGTTCATCGCCTCGGGCAGCAGTTCCATCGACCAGCCGGAGATCTCAGCGAGTGCCGCGTACTCGACCTGGGCGAGTCCGGATTCAGACGGGAGGAAAAGGTTCCAGAGACCTCGGGATCGGGCCTCGGTCTTGAGTCGCTCGACGACCGGCGGCACCGTGTGGTCGTCCGGGCCGGCTGCGTGACGGTAAGCCTCGTACTCGGCCTCGGCCGGCAGGACGCGTGTGAGTAGGAAGTCCCAGAGTTCGCTTCCGAGTTCTCGTACGCGTGCGCTCGACTCGAAATCCATGGTTCTCTCCTCATTGCTCTCGCGTGTGACCCGCCGAGAGGCGGGGGCTGCCAGGGGCTCGGACAAGATCGTGGCGCGATGTGGTGCTGCTTTTGACAGGGTTCCGACAAAGTACGACCATCGGGTTTCGTCGCCTTACGGGGAGTCGGCAAGGCGGGCCGACCAACCCCGGCCCTGCAGCGAGCCGCAGCAGCCTGAGGCAGTCTAGTAAGGGAGAGGTTCGTGCATCACGGAGCCCCGATCGCCTCGGAGTTCTCCGCTCCCATCGATGATGTGGGGCTCGTCCCCTTCGGACGTGGCGGTGAGCGCGGTCTCGATGCGCGCACTCTGGGGACAAGAGGCACCCAGCTCGAGACTCTGGCCGGGCTCGGACTTCCTGTTCCGGCTGGGGTCACCGTCCCCGTGCCTAATGTGCCCGGACTTGTCAGCGGGGTCCGCACCCTGGCGGCCCTCGAACTCGTCGAAGGGCTCGCGGGCTCGACGATCGGCACATTCACTGGGTCTGCTCCGGGCGTGCTACTCCTCCGGTTGAGTGCGAGCGCCCCCCTCGAGGCGGCAGGCTTGCCACCGGTCCTCACCGGACTCGGGTTCGACATCACCTCAATTCCCAGCGATTTCGAGGCCCATCTCGCTGCCGACCTACACCATGTCTGGTGGCAAACGGCATCTTTCGTCGCCGAGTACGCGCTCGGGGTTCCGGGCGATCTTGTTTCGGCCCTGGGTTTCGATCATGCCGATGCGCGCGACCGGGTCGCGCCACTCCTGGCGCTCTGCGCCGCTGAGGGCTCCGGGCCTTGGCCCGCCGGCCCAGCCGATCAACTCACGTTGGCCGCGAATGCGATCGCCGCGCGTTGGGCCTCGCCGCGCGCGGCCCGGGCCCGCCGTAACCAGTCCTTGCCCGACGACCTTCCCCTGGCCCTTCACCTCGAGGCTGTCCACGCCACGGCTCACGAGAGTTCGGGCTACGGATCGGCGACCTCACGCGATCTCGAGAGTGGCCTGTTCACCCCGTCGGGCACCTTCCGCCGGGGGATCAGGGGCGCCGACGAAGCCGGGCGCGCCCAGCGGACGCTCGAGGAGCTACCGGGTGGGGTGTCACTGCTCACCCGCGTACTGGCCGAGCTCGAGGCTCAGCTTCGCCAGGTCGTCACCGTCGACTTCGAGTTCCAAGGCGAGAAGATCGTTCTGATGGGCGTCGAGGCCATGCTGCGGGCACCCGCGCGGGCGCTGACGAGCCTCGCCGTCGACCTCGCGATGCGTGGCATCACCGACGAGGCCACCGCAGTGGCGGCAGTTCGCCCTGGCCACGTCCTGGACCTGATGTTCCCCAGGCCTCGGCTCAATGGGTCCGAGCTGTTGCTCGTGTCGGGCCTGCCTGCCTCGCCGGGCGCGTCGGTGGGGCGCATTGCGCTCACCAGTGACGATGCCATCGACCTCGCCGACGAGGGCCACACCGTGGTGCTCATGGCGTCCGAGACGACTCCGGCCGATCTTCCGGGGATGGTGGCGGCAGCCGCGATCGTGACCTCCACCGGCGGTTCTGCGTCCCATGCCGCCGTCGTGGCGCGAGGACTGGGCCGCCCGGCAGTCTGTGGTGCCAGTGCGCTGCGCGTGGACATCGTCAACGGCACCGTCACCAGCGGCGAGATCACTCTCTCGGCCGGCGATGTCGTGTCGGTCGATGGCGACAGCGGTCGCGTCTACGTAGGTGAGATCGAGATTCGGGTCCCTGATCCCTCTCTCGCTCTGACCACGGTCTTGCAGTGGGCAGACGACGCACGCCGTCTGGGGGTGCGGGCCAACGCCGACACCGGCGCAGACGCCGCGCTCGCGATCAGTCTCGGTGCCGAGGGAATCGGGCTCTGTCGCACGGAGCACCAGTTCATGGGTGACCGTCTTCCTCTGATCCGACGCGTGATTCTGGCGCACGATGCTGACACCGAGGCCCGAGCGCTGGCAGCTCTCGCCGACGCACAGCGTGAGGACTTCCGCGATCTCCTGCGCGCGGTCGGGGATAGGCCCGTCACCGTGCGGCTCCTCGATGCTCCGATGCACGAGTTCCTGCCCGCTACCGCCGCCGAGGCCGAGGACGAGCACCAGGCCAAGCTCGTGGAGCACATGCATGAGTCCAACCCCATGCTCGGTGTTCGTGGTGTGCGCCTCGCACTCCTGCATGACGGGCTCTACCCTGCGCAGGTCGAGGCCCTGTTCACCGCATGGGCCGACATCGCAGCCTCGGACGGCGTCAGGCCGCAGCTGGAGGTTATGGTCCCGCTCGTGTCCATCCCGGCCGAGTTGATCATGACTCTTCGCACCATGCGACGGGTCAATCAGGAAGTCGCGACCCGCACCGGAACGTTGGTGCCCTTCAAGGTCGGCACCATGGTCGAGACACCTCGTGCCGCGTTGATGGCCGACAAGCTCGCCCAGTACGCGGAGTTCCTCTCCTTCGGCACGAACGACCTCACCCAGCTCACTTATGGCTTCTCGCGCGATGATGTCGAGCGTCGACTGCTCGGGCCCTACGTCGAGCGCGGACTGCTTGATGTCAGCCCGTTCACCGAGCTCGACGAGCACGGCGTCGGTGCGCTGATGGAGATCGCTGTTCAGCGCGCCCGGTCGGTGCGCCCGGATATCAAGCTCGGGATCTGCGGTGAGCATGGTGGTGATGCCATCTCGGTTGCATACTGCGAACGGCTGGGCCTGGACTACGTCTCGTGCTCACCGCACCGCGTGCCGATCGCACGCCTCGCGGCGGCTCACGCAGTTCTGACGCCGTAGGTCGGCCAGTACCTAGTGCACGCCATCATCTGCGTCGCAGGCAGTGTTACCGAGGACTTCCCTCGGGCTGGGCCAGGCAATCCCTAGTCGCTGTCGTGCTGGTGTGGCCTCGAGTTCGCGTTCACCATTGCGTTCGAGTTCGCGTTCGTTTGCGACCCGGATGCCCGCGCGGAGGGGAAAAAGTTGAGGTTGACATGTCCCAGATGAGATGACTGAGGGCAAGGACCGCCGCGTGGCATCGCCGGGCCCCTACGGGGGTGCCACCAAGTTCAGTGTCTCGGGGCCTGGCGCGTGAACTGCGAGTGCTGCGGGTTGCTGGGGCCGATGGTCCGGGGCATTGTCGAATGTGCGACTACATCAGCTCGACGAGCCCGGCCGTGCCGTCG
>WLRQ01000093.1 GCA_009697815.1 Actinomycetota bacterium | reverse complement strand
GATGAGCGCTTCGAACTGCTGCCCGTCAGATTTGCCGGACAGGTAGCTGTCGATCCCAGTGCGGTCCTTGACCGTGTCGAGGCACGCAAGCTCGACCGCAACCAGCAGCTCGCCCTCATCGCCTCACGCGAGGCCTGGGCCGACGCGGGCTCGCCCGATGTCGACCCCGCCCGCCTCGGCGTCGTCGTCGCCACCGGGATCGGTGGCATCGTGAGCTTGCTCGACAACTACGACACCCTGCTCGAGCGCGGCTGGACCCGAGTCTCGCCCATGGCCGTGCCCCAGTTGATGCCCAATGGCGCAGCCGCCTGGGTCGGGCTCGACCTAGGCGCGAAAGCCGGGATCCACACTCCTGTCAGTGCTTGTGCTTCCGGGGCGGAGGCGATCGGCTACGCACTCGAGATGATCCGCAGTGGTCGTGCCGACATCGTGGTGGCAGGCGGCACAGAGGCGTGCATCCACCCCATCACGGTGGCCTCCTTCGCAGCAATGCGCGCCCTGTCGACCCGCAATGACGACCCGACGCGGGCAAGTCGCCCCTATGACAAGGGTCGCGACGGCTTCGTGATGGGCGAGGGCGCGGGATGTCTGGTCCTCGAGTCTGCCGAGCATGCGGCGGCCCGAGGCGCGACGATCTACGCCGAGGTCGCAGGCGTCGGGATGTCCGCCGACGGTCATCACATCGCCCAACCAGACCCCGAGGGCCGCGGGGCCACCCGCGCTATCACGCTCGCACTTGAGGCCGCCGACGCCGACCCGTCGGACATCATCCACGTCAACGCCCACGCCACCTCCACACCCCAAGGCGATGTCGCCGAAGCCCTCGCCATCCGGACGGCGCTCGGGCCCGCAGCGGACGGTGTCGCCGTCAGCGGCACGAAGTCGATGACCGGGCACCTGCTCGGGGGGGCCGGCGCGGTCGAGTCCGTCGCAGCGATCCTCGCCCTGCGTCACCGACTCGCCCCCGTCACAGCGAATCTCGAGGACCTCGACGAGGAGATCGGACTCGACATCGTCAGCGGCACACCGCGGGTGCTTCGCGGGGGCGACGCGCTGGTGCTGAACAACTCGTTCGGCTTCGGCGGCCACAACGTCGCCCTGATCTTCAGGAGCGTGTGATGACCGCAGTCCTCCCCGTGGCAGACGCCGCAGCAGATCTCGACCCCAGGCACCCTCTGGTGCGGATGCCGGCCTTCCTTGACGACGGCACCATGGAACTGATCTCCGAGGTCAATGACTGCGGGGCCATCGCCGCCACCGGCACTGCCCACGGCACTCCCGTCGTCGTGTTCTGCACCGATCCCACGGTGCAGGGCGGCGCGATGGGAATCGAGGGCTGCGAAGTCCTCCTCCACGCCTACCAGCGCGCACTCGCCGACGGCTCGCCCATCGTGGGCTTGTGGCACTCCGGTGGAGCACGCCTGCGCGAGGGTGTTGCGAGCCTGCACGCCGTCGGCGCTGTGTTCGCGATCATGACCCGCGCCTCGGGCAGGATTCCGCAGATCTCCGTCGTACTCGGCCCGGCAGCCGGAGGCGCGGCCTACGGCCCGGCGCTCACCGACGTCGTCGTACTCGGTCCCGAAGGACGCGTCTTTGTCACGGGTCCTGACGTCGTCCGCTCGGTCACCGGCGAGGACGTCGACATGCTCCGCCTCGGCGGCCCCGAGCCGCACGGCCGTCGCAGCGGCGTCGTGCACGTGGTCTCGACCACCGAGCGCTCGGCGCTCGACGAGGGAGCCCGACTTGCCGCGCTACTCGGCCACCACGGCCAGCTCGACGCCAGCGTCGTCACCGACACCGATCTCGCCGCGCTCCTGCCGGAGAACCGCAAGCGGGCCTATGACGTCCACCCTCTCGTCGCGGGCATTCTTGACGAGGGTTCCGCCCTTGAGTTGCATGCCAAATGGGCCCCCAACATCGTCACGACCCTTGGTCGGCTCGGCGGCCGGTCGATCGGTGTCATCGCCAACAACCCGCTGCGGCTCGGCGGTTGCCTCGATGCCACAAGCGCCGAGAAGGCTGCTCGTTTCGTGCGCATGTGCGATGCCTTCGGCCTACCCCTCGTCGTTGTCGTCGACGTCCCGGGCTACTTGCCCGGTGTGGGCCAGGAGTGGGACGGAGTCGTTCGTCGCGGCGCGAAACTGCTGCACGCCTTCGCCGAGGCCACGGTGCCTCGTGTCACAGTCGTCACTCGCAAAGCCTTTGGCGGCGCATACATCGCCATGAATTCGCGCTCACTCGGAGCCACGCGTGTGTTCGCCTGGCCGGGTGCCGAGATCGCGGTGATGGGCGCCGTAGCCGCTGTGCGGGTGCTGCACCGACGCAAGATCGCTGAAGTCGCCGAGGACGCCCGAGCTCAGGTCGAGGCCGAACTCGCCGAGGAGCACACCCGCATCGCCGGTGGGGTCGAGAAGGCCGTCGAGATCGGCGTCGTCGACGAGATCGTCGAGCCGACCACCACCCGGTCGGCTCTGGCACGTGCGCTGTCGGATGCCCTGCTCACCGATCCCAACATCCGTGGGAACCACGGCAACATCCCGCTGTAGCCGCGCGGGCGGATCTTCGGGAGGGGCGGCGCTGTCGGTGCTGGACCACCGCTCCTCCCGATGCACAGGGGTTGGCCCCCGATCGAGAACCGATCGGGGGCCAACGATCCCTCAGGGAGGAGGGGCCTGGGGTGCGCGGAACCGCACTCTGGAGCAGGTCAGGACACGACCTGGTGAAGCCACTGAACGGCTGCGCCCTCACCCGCGTAGCGGAAGGGCTCGAGCTCGGCATCCCATGAGCCGCCCAGAAGCCCGACGATCTCATCTTCGAGCGAGGCCCCCGAGAGCGCACAGCGCGCGATTGCACCCCTGAGTCGCTCCTCGGACACCTGGATGTCGCCATGTGCCCCGACGGCTGCACGAAAGACTCCCAGGGACGGGCTGACGCAGTAGCGCTCCCCCTCAGTGGTCGCGGTCGGCTCCTCGGTGACCTCGAGGCGGAGACGCCCCCACCCGTGGAGCAGCGAGACCAACCGCGACGCCGTGCCGGGAGCACCCGACCATGAGACCTCTCCCCGAACACTGCCGGGGAGAATAGGCTGCGCGACCCAGTCGATCGAGACGGGCGCGCCGATGACATCAGCGATCGCCCACTCGACATGGGAGCACAGCGCCCGTGGGGATGAATGCACGAAAACGACGCCACGGGTGATCACCCGTGCGCCCTGGGGCACGCCGTGCATGCCGTTCATACCAATGCGATCTGCCATCGCCGGACCTCCTCCTTGAGGGACGCCTTCCCCAGCGGCCTCACGGAGATCACGGTCGACGAGCGATCTGAGGCAACGATAACCCCTACAACCCCACAAGCACCAGGGGTCACTCACCAGACACGCGAGAGGCCGCCGAGTCTCTCCCCGCTCCGGCCCGTGCTCGCGGTAGTCTGTGAGCGGCCCGCATGTGGCCAAGCAGATCGACTCCGGGCGCTTCAGATCCACCCGCTGCGCTCCGATATCAGTCATTGAGTCCCCCGACCACATGCGGGGGCCGATCGGTTCACTCCGGTCGTCGACCATGGGGAGAGGGAGCGCGATGGCGGACTCCGAAATCTTCATGACGGAGATGTACGACGAGGGCGTGGTCACCGAGATCATCAGGCCCGCGGCCATCGTGCCCGAGGAATCTGCTCGAGCCGTGCTCGTCGAACTCGCCCTACGCGATGTGCAATATGGCGGTCTCTGGCTCTCCGACCCGTCCCGCTGGGCGCTCTATGACTCCCCGTGGCTCGCTCCCGGGCAGCCGGGCAACTCCCAACTCGTCGGCACGATCCAGGTTGCCTACGGCACCCCCACGCGCTACGAGATCACGATCTACCGTGCCACGGTGACCCGTCGGGGAACCGAGACCGGCTGGACGGTCACGAAGTTGTGCGATGAGGCACTCGGCTTCGGCAAGCTCGACCTCGCGACCTGCCCCAGGGCAACCCTGGCCACCCCTCCAAAGCCTTTCCACTTCTGACCGGCGTCGGAACATTCGGGTTCACACGTCCGGATGGCCGCGTTCACACCCGGCTCACAGGTTGACCCGCGAAAGTCACTGATATGAGCAGCGCCACGATGAGCCGACAGCGCCCTGGCACATCGCCGCGCCCAGCCGCTGGCCCCTCACACGGTCACGCGGCGGAGGTCGCCCGATGGCTGGCCTGCCTGGGCCTCGGTGCGATCTTCGGCATCGACCTCTACACCCGCCTCGACCTCTCCGGCAGCGGCGCCCTGCTCATCGAGCTCGGCAGGTGGACCGCCCTGCTCGGCACCTACGGCTCCCTTCTCGTCCTTCTGCTCGTCGCCCGCATCCCGCTGCTCGAGCGTCAAGTGGGCCTCGACCAGCTCGTCGCCTGGCATCGGCGGCTCGGACCAGCCGTGCTCGTGCTCATTGCCGCCCACGTCGTCCTGGTCACCGCGGGCTACGCCTCGAGTGAGGCTGTCACCTACCTGTCCGAGTCCTGGATCTTCATCTCCACCTACCCGTGGCTCCTCCCGGCCCTGGCAGGTTTCACGCTGATGGTGATCGCCGGGTTATCGTCGTGGCGCGTCGCACGACGCAGGATGCGCTACGAGACATGGTGGGTGACCCACCTGTACTTCTACCTCGCGATCGCACTGGCCTTCGTGCACCAGATCACCCTCGGGCAGCAGTTCTCCGCCCACGCCTGGGCCCGCTGGACGTGGATCGGCATGTACGTCATCACGGGCGGGGCACTCATCGTGTATCGCTTGGGTCTGCCGATCGTGCGCTCATTGCGTCACGACCTTCGGGTGCACGCGATCGTGCGCGAGTCCTCCGACACCGTGAGCGTGTGGGTGCGAGGCCGGAACCTCGCTGCCCTCGATGTCCGCGGCGGGCAGTTCTTCGGCTGGCGCTTCCTGACAGGCGATCACTGGTGGCAGTCTCACCCGTACTCACTCTCTGCGGGGCCCGACGCCCGCTTCCTGCGCATCACCGTGAAGGACCTTGGCGACCACAGCCGATCGCTAGCCCGCCTCAAGCCCGGCACCCGAGTGATCGCCGAAGGGCCGTACGGCACCTTCACCGCCGACTCTCGACGCAGCAACCGAGTGGTGCTCCTGGCAGGCGGCGTCGGTGTCACGCCCATTCGCGCGGTGCTCGACGACCTGCCCAAAGACGTCCGCGCGGACGTGCTCTACCGCGCTCCCCGGCCGGAGGCCCTCGTACTTCGCAAGGAACTCGACAAGATTGCCGCCACCCGGCCGAACGTGAAGGTTCGCTACCTCGTCGGAAACCGACATGACTACCCGATCGACGCGCGCACTCTGCTCTGGCTCGTGCCGGATATCGCCACGGCCGACCTGTACACCTGCGGTCCGATCGCACTCGTCAAGGCAGTACGCGAAGCCGCGCGGGTGCTGGGCATCCCCGCCGGACGCGTCCACGACGAAGCGTTTTCCTTCCACTCACCCGATACTTACTCGTTCACTACGAAAACGGGGTCACGGTGAAACGCGCCTTAATTGTCGGTACGGGCACGATCGTCGGCGTCGGGGCCGTCCTCGGGCTCAATCCCGATGACGGATTCTCCACCGAGGGCCTACCAGCCACGAGCACCTCGATCTCTCGCACCGCCGGCACGACAAGGGTGCCTGGGCAACCCGCGCCCGCTATGGGGGCGACTCCCGCACCCAGCGATAACACCCAGACCGCGCAAGGAAAAGCGATCGACGTCGGCTACGGGATCGTGCAAGTAGAGGTCACGGTGACGGGAGGCCGCCTCGTCGACATCACGGCGCTGTCGCTGCCACAGAGAGACCGACGGAGCGCTCGGATCTCCCAACGGGCCCTCCCGACACTCGTGAGGCAGGCCTTGGCAGCGCAAAGTGCCCAGATCGCAGGTGTTTCCGGCGCTTCCTACACCTCGGACGGATTCGTCACGTCACTGAAGGCCGCCCTGGTAGCGGCGGGTCACACTTCATGAGGACATCCCTACTCCCTGGCCCGGTACACACCCGTGTAGAGCACGTCTGGGGCACCGTCGTGTCGATCGACGTTCGCGACCCGGGCGCCAGCGACCACGCTGTCGACGCGGCCTGGGCGGCTGTCCGCGCGGAACTGCACAGGGTCGACGCCATCTTCTCCACCTACCGGCCCGACAGCGTCATTTCTCGGCTGCGCCTAGGCGGCACTCAGGTGGTGGCCGACGACGTGGCAGATGTCATCGACCGCTGCCTCGAAGCGCGCCGGACCAGTGGCGGGGACTTCGACCCTTGGCAGGTGTCCGGAGGTTTCGACCCCAGCGGTTTGGTCAAGGGGTGGGCCGCCGACCGTTGCGCGAACATCCTTCGCCAGCATGGACTTCGCAGCTTCTCCATCGATGCCGCTGGCGATGTCGTATGCCGAGGGCGCGTCGCGGGCCGCGGGTGGCCCATCGGGGTCGCCCACCCTGACGACCCGACGTCCGTCATCGCCGTTGTCGACGTACTCGACGCGGCAATCGCGACATCAGGAACCAGCCAGCGAGGCGACCACGTCATTGATCCGCGCACGGGGGCGCCGGCCAGCGGAGCGCGCCAGGCCACAGTCGTCGGCCCAGACGGCGCACTCGCCGACGCCTACGCCACCGCACTGGTCGTGTCAGGAGTCTCGGGTGCCTCGTGGTTCTCGGGCCTGCCCGGTTGGTCAGCACTTGTTGTCGACGGAGATACCACCACATGCTGGGGCCGTGCATTTGATCGCGACCTGGAGGCGAGAGAGTCATGAGCGTGACCACCCGCGAGGACGCCGATCAACCCCAGAGCTACCTTCGGTCCACTGGCGGTGCAGCACCGATCCGCGTCTTGGTCGTCGACGACGAGCCCGACCTCGCCGACCTCGTCTCGACCGCACTTCGCTTCGATGGTTGCCGCACGGCCACCGCCGGCGATGCTGACGAGGCGATGCGCGTCGCGCGCGAGCTGCGCCCCGACATTGCCGTGCTCGACATGATG
>WLRQ01000092.1 GCA_009697815.1 Actinomycetota bacterium | reverse complement strand
GTGGTTACCGCGGCGTGATCAGCCGAGACCGAGTTCGGCGTCGAAAGACCCGTCCTCGAGGCGGCTCTTGATCGCGACGAGGAATCGGGCGGCGTCGGCCCCGTCGACCAGACGGTGGTCGTAGGTCAGTGCGAGATACACCATCGAGCGCACGGCGATGGAATCCGAGCCATTCTCATCGGTGACCACGACAGGGCGCTTGACCACGGCGCCGGTGCCCAGGATCGCGACCTGCGGCTGGTTGATGATCGGGGTGTCGAAGAGCGCGCCGCGACTTCCAGTGTTGGTCAAGGTGAACGTGCCCCCGGAGAGCTCGTCAGGGGCGACCTTGTTGGTGCGGGTGCGCTCGGCGATGTCGGCGATCTTGCGGGCGAGGCCGACGAGGTTGAGGTCGCCCGCATCGCGCACGACGGGCACGAGCAGCCCGCGGTCGGTGTCGACGGCGATGCCCAACTGCGCGCCGTCGTGATAGGTGACAGTGCCCGCGTCGATGTCGATTGAGGCATTGAGTTGGGGGAACTGCTTGAGGGCCTCGACGCAGGCCTTGGCGAAGAACGGGAGGTAGGTGAGCTTGACGCCTTCGTTCGCCTCCAGGCTGGCCTTCGCGCGGGCGCGCAGGTGGGTGATCCGGGTGACGTCGACCTCGACCACGCTGGTGAGCTGGGCGGATGTCTGCAACGAAGTGACCATGCGGTCGGCGATCACCCGGCGAAGTCGGCTCAAGTTCTCGGTGCGCCCGCGCAGAGCTGAGGTCGCGGCCTCGGGTGCCGCGTGGGCGCCCACCGCGGCTGGGCTGCTGGCCACCTGGGTCGGGCTTGTGGCGGCACGGGAGGCCGCTGCCTTGGACGCCTCTGCCGCGGCAAGAACGTCGGACTTGCGGATTCGTCCGCCGACACCTGTGCCGACGAGCGCGGACAGGTCGATGTCGTTGTCGGAGGCGAGCTTGCGGACCAAGGGGGTGACGTAGGAGTCGTTCGACTCGTCGTCACTCCGGGGGCTGACCGGGACACTCGACACCGGGGGTGCGGGTGCGGCCGCGATGACGGGGGCCGCGACGACGGGGGCCGCGATGACCGCAGCTGGTGTGCTCGTGCTGGTGGCTTCGCTCGCGGCGCCGATCACTCCGAGCTCCCCGCCCACCAGCACTACGTCATCCTCGGCTGCGGTGATCGCCAGCAGTACGCCGGAGACCGGCGCCGGGATCTCGGTGTCGACCTTGTCGGTGGAGACTTCGACGAGGGGCTCGTCGACGGTGATGGTGTCACCGATCTGCTTGAGCCAGCGAGTGACTGTGCCCTCGGTGACGCTCTCACCCAACTGCGGCATCGTGACGGAGACCGACATACCTGTATTGCTCCTTCGGTCGGACGTGCCCGGAGGTTGCCGCAGTGCTGCGGTGGCCTTGCCGGTGATCGGGTCAGGCGTGTGAGTGGAGAGGCTTGCCGGCGAGGGCGAGGAAGGCCTCACCGAACGCCTCATTCTGCGTGGGGTGAGCGTGCAGGAGGGCCGCGACATCATCCGGGAAAGCTTCCCAATTGACGACGAGCTGGCCCTCTCCGATCAGTTCGCCCACGCGGGATCCGACCATGTGGACGCCGACGACGGGGCCGTCCTTCTCGCGCACAAGCTTGACGAATCCGGCGGTGCCCAGGATCTGGGACTTGCCGTTCCCGCCGAGGTTGTACTCGTAGGACTGGACTTGGTCGGCGCCGTACTTCTCGGCAGCTTGGGCCTCGGTAAGGCCCACGGAGGCGATCTCGGGCTCGCAGTAGGTGACGCGGGGGATACCTGACTCGACGATGGGGTTCGGGCTCAGGCCCGCGATCTCCTCGGCGACGAAGATCCCTTGGGCGAAGCCCCGGTGGGCCAGCTGGAGACCAGGGACGATGTCGCCGACAGCGAAGACGCCGGGCACATTGGTGGAGAGTCGCTCATCGGTTAGGACGAATCCGCGATCCATCGCGACGCCGGCCTCCTCGAACCCCATGCCCGATGCGTGGGGGCCGCGACCGACCGCGACGAGCAGGAGGTTGGCCTCCAGTGTGGAGCCGTCCTCGAGGGTGACCACGACACCGGTGTCGGACTGAGTGACGCCCGCGAAGCGGGCCCCGAGCTTGGAGGTGATGCCGCGCTTGCGGAAGGCGCGGTCGAGGGCCTTCGAGCAGGCTTCCTCCTCGTTCGGCACCAGGCGTGGGAGGGCCTCGACGATCGTCACCTCGCAGCCGAAGGAACGCCACACGCTGGCGAACTCGACGCCGATGACCCCGCCGCCGAGGACGATGACCTTCTCGGGGATCCAGTCGAGGTTGAGTGCCTCGTCGCTGGTGACGACCCGTCCGCCGATCTCCAGGCCGGGAAGGCTGCGCGAGTAGGACCCCGTTGCCAGGACAACACCCTTGGACGCGGTGTAGGTGGTGCCGTCGACCTCGACGGTGGTGGGGGAGGTTAGGCGCCCGGTGCCTTGGACGAACGTGACGTCGCGGCTGGAGACCAGACCCTGCAAGCCCTTGTAGAGACGAGAGACAACTCCGTCTCGGTAGGCATTGACCTTCTCGATATCGATGCCCTCGAGGGTTGCCCGGACGCCGAACTGCTCGGATTCGCGCGCGGAGTCGGCGACCTCGGCCGCGTGCAGCAGCGCTTTGGTCGGGATACAGCCACGGTGCAGGCAGGTGCCCCCGAGCTTGTCCTTCTCGATCAGTGCGACCGACAGGCCCAGCTGTGCGGCGCGTAGCGCGGCGGCGTAGCCACCGCTGCCACCGCCGAGGATGACGAGATCGAACGCGGTCCCGGACACGGGCACTCCTCGAGGGTGTGTGCTGTCGGACGGATCAGGTGAGCGCGGAATTCCGCGCGATGCTTCATCCTTCCACCATCTCGGACCTGGTGTGGACAGGGGTGACGCGTCGCGTGATCAAGCTGGGGCGAATCCACGGCCGACAGGGCCTACAGGACGCCGTTGGCGAGGTCCTGTGCGACCTGGATGAGGGTTCGAACCGCGGCCCCGGTGCCACCCTTGGGTGTGTAGGCCCAAGGCGCTCCGCTGTTGTACGACGGCCCGGCGATGTCGAGGTGGGCCCATCGCTGGGAGTCCTTGACGAACTCGCGCAGGAAGATTGAGGCCGAAAGCATGCCGCCGTGGGGCCGTCCGACGGTCGGGATGTTCGCGATGTCCGCGACCAGGCTCTCGAAGTTGGCGCGCAGCTCCTCGGGCTGGGGCATGGGCCACATCGATTCCCCGGCGCGGCGAGAGGCGTCGTGAACGGCGGACCGTAGATCGTCGTCGTTCGCCATGATCCCCGCCGTACGTGAGCCGAGCGCGACGACGGCGGCACCGGTGAGGGTTGCGATGTCAATCAGGATGTCGGGCTTGTCCTGCTGTGCGCGCATGAGTCCGTCGGCGAGGACTAGCCGGCCTTCGGCATCGGTGTCGAGGACTTCGACAGTCTTGCCTCCGAAGGTGCGCAGGACGTCGCCGGGCTTCTGCGCGCTGCCACTGGGCATGTTTTCTGCGATGCAGAGATAGCCGGTGACATCGACGGGAAGCTTGAGTTGTGCGATGGCGACGATGGCGCCGAGGGTCGCGGCAGCGCCACCCATGTCGCCCTTCATCTCATGCATGCCCATCGACGGCTTGATCGAGATTCCGCCGGTGTCGAACGTGATGCCCTTGCCGACGAGGCCGAGGTGCGCCGCCGCTCCTGCCGGGCGGTAGGTGATGCGGGCCAGACGCGGCGGGTTCACCGACCCTCGGCCGACCCCGAGAATTCCGCCGTAACCGCCTGCGGCCAGAGCCTTCTCGTCGAGGATCTCGACCTTCACCGGGAGCCCGGCGAGGGCGTCGACGGCGGCCTTGGCCAGTTGTGCGGGGACAAGATCCGCCGACGGGGTGTTGACCAGGTCGCGAGCGAGGTTCACCGCACCGGCGATGGCCTTGCCCCTCGATGACGCTGCGAGGGACCCGGCCGACTTGGCATTGGCCACGATCACTGTGATGCGCTCGACCGGAGACTTCTGGCCGCTCTTGCTGTCGACGCGATACGCGTCGTAGGAGTAGGCGCCCATCAGCGCGCCCTGCGTGATCGGGTCGGCGTCGTCCGCGGAGTCGATCGGCAGGGCGAGTGCGACGCGACGGGTGCCAGCGAGTGCTCGCATCGCAGTGCCGGCTGCGCGTCGAAGATCCTCCTCGCTCCAGGGGCCCGATCCGACTCCGATGGCCAGTACTACGGAGGCTGCGGCGATGCCACTGCCGGGCACGCGCACCAGGTCACCGACTTTGCCGGTGGATCCGAGCGCTGTGAGGGCTTCCTCGAGTCGCCGCTTCGGCGCAACCTTCAGACCTGCCGCGGGGCCGACGAGAGACACGCCCTTGCGCCGTCCACCGGCGGGTGCGACAGCCACGACCAGCGCATCGGTGGCCAAAGTGGCGATGTCGGCGGATGAAAGGGCCAGTGACGTCACGTGCGCTCCTAGGCATGCAGTGGTGTGGTGGTCGAAAACCTACCGGTCCTGCTCGGTGGCGCGAGCCCCGGCGCGGATTGCAGATCGATGGCCTCTGGGGATCGGCCGGTAGGTTCTGACCCATGAGCAATGAAGATCCGTCACTACTGTCCCCGCTGCACGAGCGCCATGTTGCGCTCGGGGCGAAGTTCGGCGACTTCGGCGGGTGGTCGATGCCGCTCGAATACGCCGGTGGCGGTGTCATCGCCGAGCACACAGCGGTGCGCGAGCGCGTGGGGGTCTTCGACGTCTCCCATCTGGGCAAAGCGTCGGTGACGGGCCCGGGCGCGACGGCCTACCTCGACTCCATGGTGACTAACTCACTTGCCCGAATCACGCCCGGCAAGGCGCAATACACGCTGCTGTGCGACGAGGCCGGGGGAGTGGTCGACGATCTCATCGCCTACCTCGTCGCCGACGACGACGTCTTCCTCATCCCGAACGCGGCGAATACCCCGGAAGTCGTCCGAATCCTGCGGGCATCGGCGCCCGCGGGGGTGACGGTCTCTGACCTGCATCATGACTTCGCCGTACTTGCTGTTCAGGGGCCTCGATCCGTTGATCTTCTGGACGCGCTCGGGCTCCCCTCGGAGTTGGACTACATGGCCTTCGAGCGCGCTGATTTGGACGGGGTGTCGGTGATCGTGTGCCGCACCGGTTACACGGGGGAGCACGGCTATGAACTCGTCGTGCCGTGGGACGCGGCAGCGGTGGTCTGGGACGCGGTGATCGCTCGTGGTGCGCAATTTGGCTTGTTGGCCTGTGGTCTCGGCGCCCGCGATACCTTGCGCACGGAGATGGGATACCCGCTGCACGGTCAAGATCTCTCGACGGAGATCACCCCGGTACAGGCCCGTGCGGGCTGGGCCGTCGGCTGGGCTAAGCCGGAGTTCAGGGGGCGCGAGGCGCTGGTGTCGGAGAAGGAGGCCGGGCCGGTACGTCGTACCGCCGGGCTGGTGTCACTCGAGCGCGCGATTCCGCGTGCACACATGACGGTGACGAATCTTGCGGGTGTACCGATTGGCGAGGTCACCAGCGGCACGTTCTCGCCAACGCTCAAGGTGGGAATTGCCCTCGCGCTGCTCGCGAGCGCCGAAGGGCTGGTCGACGGTGACGAGGTGCTGGTCGATGTACGTGGACGGCCGTCGCGATTCGCCGTGACGACCCCGCCATTCGTGGAGCGCTCGACTCGCTGATCGCTGCGCGGCGTGCGCTCTGCGCAGGTGCTCGGGTGTGTCGGGCTGGTGCGCGCGTCGAGCCGCGTGGGTTAGGAGGTCGTGGTGACCTTCGCCTGCGAGGGGGTCCGGCTCGCAAATTCGGCGGCTGAGTTGTGGTAGCAGATCGAGCTCAGGACGACGAGCGTGACGATGATGCCGAGGATCAGCATCACGATGCAGGCGATGTCGAATCGGCGCGAGCTGCGGGCTCGGAGTTCGGCAAGAGTCGCGGCCTCGGTCGCCGCAGCGTCGGCCTGGTCGTGGGCAGCCACCGCTGCCGGGGTGTCGATGATGATGGCCTCACCGGACGTGGTGTCGGTGGTGTTGCCCGTGGTCGCAGAAGTCATGAGAGAACTCTCGCGGTTGCGTTGTGTGCGTCCGTGCGGGTCGCGAGTGACCTAGTTCACGATGGCGGCGTTGCGAGCGTGATCTGGACCACACGACGGGGGGATTTCTCGCAGTGTGGACGCTCATGGCGTCGGGGACGCACGGGAGGCTGTGCGGGTGTGCGGGTGTGCCGGTGTGCGGGTGTGCGGGTGTGCGGGTGTGGTGGTGATGACGTTGGTGTCCTTCTCGTGATGGTCGAGTCCGGGGCTTTGGGTTGGGTGGTCCGGCGCGAAGGATCTGGGTGAGCCGGGGTCGGGTGCGCTGAGACGGACCGACTCCCACGTGTTGATCTCTGGATCCATCGAGCTCGATCTCCTTGGTTGTTGCGGATCGCCGTGGATGGTTGCGGCTCGTTACTGGTGATCATTTCTGATCGCTGTGGGCGTAAATGTTGTTGTGTATCAACGGGTTTCGGGGGCCTGTTTGGTGGGGGCACTGTCAGTGGTGGTCTCTAGGGTTGTCTCATGTCCTCCTCCTTGCAGCCGCCGCCGCCCTCGCGGCCGTCGTCGGATGCGGGGTCGGCAGGTTCAGTGTCGGCAGGTTCAGTGTCGGCAAGTTCGGTGTCGGCGGGTGTGGTGATGGCGGGGTTGGTCGCGCAGCTGGGGCAGGTGGTTGGTCAGCTCGCGGAGCTCACGGCGGAGGGCGCGTGGTCGCAGGTGCCCGCGGCGGCGTTGCCGGAGTTGGTGGCGGCGGTGCATGTCGCTCTTGATCGTGGTGAGGCCCTCGCCACGGTGGCGACGGGGGTGTTGGAAGGGTCGGGGGTGCTTGCTGTTGAGGGGTTCGTGTCGGCCAAGCGCTGGCTGCAAACGGTGTGCGGGCATTCCGCCGGGCAGGCGGGTGCGGTGTTGGGCCGGGCCCGTGATCTGCGCGGTGACTTCCCCGCGACCGAGCAGGCCTGGCTCGGGGGTTCGGTG
>WLRQ01000091.1 GCA_009697815.1 Actinomycetota bacterium | reverse complement strand
CTGCCCCTCATCTTGCTGCTGCTGGTGATGGCCGCTCTCAACCTGGCGGGCATCGGCCTATTCCCGAGCGGCACCTCGCGGGCACTCAAGCGGATGTTCGGTTTCGTGGTTGCGGTCGCTGTTGCGTCGATGCTCACCGCTGTCGTCTTGCTGGAGTCGGTCCAGTTCATCCACCCAGGGCTCTCCGTACCCTTGGAAGGCCTCATCGCCGACGTCAATGGACGCTGACCCGCCGCGGACGGCACCTGGTAACGCGGTCGACGGGATCGAGCCCGGTGATCAGACCTGGGCCACGCGTAGGATCAGTTCCCCACGCGGCGCTAACCAGAAGCGACGTTGACCCCGATCAAGGAGACTTCAATGAGTGACTTCGATGTACGGATGGTCGTGCTCTCCACTGACAACCTCGACGAGTCGATCAGCTTCTACACCGAGACCCTGGGGATGCCGCTGAAGTTCCGCGACGGGGCCCACTATGCCGCTCTCGACGGCGGCTCGATCACCCTCGCGCTCGCCACCGACATCGACCACCCGCTGCCGGGCAAGGTCGTGGTCGGAATCAAGACTGCCGACGTCGACGCTGCCGCCCGGGCCATCGAAGAGAGCGGCGGCGCCATCGTCAAGGCACCCTATGACGACGCCCATGAGCGCCGCGCTGTCGTCTACGACAACAAGGGCAACGGCCTGGTCTTCTACTGCCCCCTGCCCCGCTAATCCGCACCCGATTAGACGACTAGGACGCCCGGGGCACCCACGCCCGCAAGGAATCCGTCGCCAAGATCGCCCCTCGAGCACGACGAAGGGCCTCCCCACCGGGGAGGCCCTTCGTCGTGCTGTGGTGACGATCAGCAAGTGCCGATCGTTCAGCTCAGGGTAATTCCGAGCGCCCAGGCAACGGGGACAAGGAAGAAGGTGAGGAGCGAAGTAATCATGAGGATGATACCGAGCACCTTGCCCTGCATCTTCCCGTACGTGGTGAGCGCGATCGCGAGGAACGTGATCGCCCACCAGATGAGGATCAGGATGAACGTGGTGCTGCCTGAGAAGAAGTGGATCCAGGCGAGCGGAAGGATTGCTGTCGGGATCGCCATGTTGCCGATGACGCGTAGGTCGAGATCGAGGATCTCGGTCAGGCCCAGGGCCACGAAGAACATGCCGTAGAACGACAGGAGCCCGGCGAGGAGCAGTGAAGACGTGCCGTCCGTGTCACTGTCGAGGGGACGACCCATCGTGATGTAGACGCCAACGACGAGGTCGATGACACCTGCGATCACCGAGACGTAGCCAACGCCGAGGATCGGGCTCTTCTTGCCCGCACTCGCTGACGCACCTACGCCGAGGAAGTACATAGCTTGCAGGAATACCGCGAGGCCCGTTACAACAAAGGCCATTGTGATCGGTGGCACTGACGTCTCCTTGGCTTAAGGGACAAGATGCATTTCCTATTGGGAATGCCGCACCCACGAAAGTAGGGGACTACCACACCTTCGTCAACCACCTAGCCAATTTGGCTACTTTGTGTCGCGCGCCACATCGGGGAGGTCGATGGCCATCGGCTGGTGATCAATTCCTGCGTAAGTCTCGACCGCACCGTCGAGACGCCACCCCAGGTGTCGGAAGAAGCGCACATTGGGCAGCTGGATGTGGGCGTACATGATCTGGCCACCCTTGCTCGCCGCGGTGGCCACGGCGAGGTGCACGAGGGGTGCGCCGAGTTGAAGGGCGCGCGATCCAGCGGCGACGGCTAGGCGGTCACCGAGCCACGTCCGCCCAGCAAGGTCGAGTGGGTAGAGGCGCACAGCCCCCACCACGTCGACACCCAGCGAGGCAACGAGGTGAACCGTGCCAGAGGAATCGTCCCGCTCGTCGCGATCCGTACCGTCGAAGATGCCCTGCTCGCGCACGAACACCTCATGCCGGAGCGCAAAGTGCGATGCAAGGTCGCCCTCGGATCTCGCCACCCGGAATTCGGGCTCGAGCACCCGAGGCTGGCTCACGCGAGGTCGAGCGGGCCGCGTCCGATCGTGAGCGGCACTGCCCCGATGGGAGCGTCGAGCGACTTCAGACCCGAGCACGCCTGGCACCGCGCGCAGCCGGCCTTCGCCGAGTTGGAGTCCATCCCCCGCAAGGTCATGTACGTCTGGACGCGGCGGTAGATCGGCTCCATGTACTCGCTCGGCGGTGAGGGCCAGTCGGCCATCAACGAGCCCACCACGGGACGCAGCGGCACGAGCAACGGGTAGACGCCGATGTCGATCGCGCGCTTGGCCCCGGCGATGGTGATCTCGGGGTCTTCGCCCATGCCGAGGATCACGTAGGTGGAGACCTGGCCCTCGCCGAAGACCTTGACGGCCCGCTCCCAGGCCGCGAAATAGGTCTCGATCCCGGTGCGCGCCTTGCCCGGAGCAACCCGCGCGAGTACCTCAGGATCGAAGGTCTCAAGGTGGATCCCGACGGAGTCGATGCCCATATCGCCCACCTCGTCGATGACATCGAGGTTGTAGGGCGGTTCGAACTGGACCTCGACAGGAAGCCCGCTGGCCTCCTTCACCGCCGCGGCGCACTTGGCGACGTAACGCGCACCACGGTCGACACCGCGAGTGCTACCGGTGGTCAAGGTTGCGTCGACGGCACCGTCGAGATCGCGAGCAGCCACGGCCACCTCAGCGAGCATCTCCGGGGTCTTCTTGACGATGGTGCGACCGGCGTCGAGCGAAACCCCGATGCCGCAGAAGGTGCACTGGTCGGCGTTGCCCCAGTAGGTGCAGGTCTGAATCACTGTGGTGGCAAGGGAATCGAGGTGGAGCAACGCGATCTGCTCGTAGGGGATTCCGTCGGCGGTCTTGAGGTCGTAATAGCGCGGACGCTTCTGCGCCTGGGCGCCAGCGAGCCTGACTCCATCGACGTAGATGCCGTATCCCTCGTCCTCGGCGCGAAGGGAGTAAGGGGTGTCGCCCACGTTCGTGGTGGGCGCTGTGACGCGGTAGCCCTCAATCCACAGCATGCCGAGGTCGGTGGGGCCCGCACCACCCGCGCGACGCTCCATCGGGGCATCCATCCGCACACCACGAGCCTGGATGTCGATGGTGAGACTACTGATGTCGAAACGGCTACGGTCGCCAGAGATGGCACGGCCATCCGCATCCGACCGCTCAAGAACCGGTGCGTAGTCCAACTGTGTGGTCATGTGCGCGAGCTCCGTCCGATTCCGAGGTTCACTGGGCGCCCCCTGAGGCGAGCATCATAGGAGTGTCGCGATGCGTTGCGGTAGAGGCTCACGGGGGATTCGCGCTCGCTGAGCAGCGTCGCGATCCGCGGACTAGCCATTCTCGGCCTCCACAGTCTCGCGCACGGACTCGGCCGCCCGCAGCCATTCCTGGCGGTCGGGATACATGACGGTGGGCTGAGCGCCGTCCGGGCCCGACACCGTGATGCTGAAGGAGGGGCTGCCGGTGTCGAGATCCATGGTGATGGTGCGGACCAGTTCCGTCCGGGTCGCAATGTGGACATCGATCCACTCGTGGTGCGGGCTCATTCCCAGCGACGCCGCATCCGGTTCGGACATCACCACCCACGCCAGCCCGGCGCGACGGGCATCTTCGAGCCGCGCATCTGCCTGGTCGCGGACCTCCAGAACCAGGAGTGAACGGAACCGCTGGGACATCGCCGCGTCGGCCACGACATCGAGGTCGAGATCGGAGGTCACCAGCGCCTGTCGGCTCGCGAGATCCCTCGCCATCGCCACCGCGTCCACACGCGCCTGAGCGAGCTCGGAGAGAGACGCGGCACGTTCAGTGAAGTACTGCGAGAGCAGCCCGATCAACGTCACCGCACGCTGGTAGCGCTCAGGATCGACCATCACCAAGGGGAAGATCTGGCCTTCAGCGGCGGTCAATCGCGCGGCGAGCGCGCGGTACTCCTCAGGGATTCCTGGCATCAAACCCATTGGCGGCCGGTCACTCCCGTGTCATAGTTCACTATAGTGCGATGCGTCTTTCCTATACCGTACGTTCTCCTCCACGATAGCCCGTGCACCCGACCGAAAGGTAGTGGCTCCTTGCCCGACCAACGCCCCTCCCGGACAGTCGTCATCGCACTTGGCGGCAACGCGATTACGGCCGAAGATCAGCTCGGCACCCATGAGGAGATGCTCGCCAACTGCATGGAGATGGCATGGGCGATCTGCGATCTGGTGGAGAAGGGCTGGCGCGTCGTCATCGCACACGGCAATGGTCCGCAAGTCGGCAACATCTCTCTCCAGCAGACAGCGGCCGAGCCAGACGTGCCCGCACAGCCCATGGGCTCGCTCGTGGCCATGACTCAGGGCTGGCTCGGCGGACTCATCGAGCTCTCCCTACGCAATCTCGGTGGGCCTGACTTCCCCACCGTCGTCACCGTGGTGACCCACGTCCTTGTGGACCTTGACGACCCTGGATTTGCCAATCCCACCAAGCCAATCGGGCACTTCTACACCCGGCTCGTCGCCCAGGAAAAGGAACTGCTCGGCTGGCAGATCATCGAGGACTCCGGCAGGGGATATCGGCGCGTGGTCGCCTCTCCGCAACCGATCGCGATCCTCGAAGCTGAGGCGATCGGGTCACTCGTCGACAACGGTTTCCTCGTGATCGCCGCGGGTGGCGGCGGCATCCCGATCGCCGGCGACAGCGGCTCACTCGCGGGCGTGGACGCGGTCGTCGACAAGGACCGTGCCGCCGCACTGCTCGCCTCCCAGTTGCAGGCTGACGCACTCGTACTCGTCACCGCGGTCGACACCGTCCTGCTCGATTTCGGCACTCCCACGCAACGAGCCCTCGAGGAGGTCGGCGCTGAGGAAATGCGCGGGCATCTACGCGACGGGCAGTTCCCCCCCGGCAGCATGGGCCCGAAGGTCGAGTCCTCGCTCCGGTATCTTCAGGACTGCGACGGCATGGCCGTCATCACCTCGGTCGGCATGCTCGTCTCCGCACTCGACGACGCGGTACGAGCCGGCACCCGAATCACCCGCTCCGCCGCGAGGGTTTCATGACTGAGACAAGGTCCTTCACGCTCATCCCGCGCACCTACCTCGACTCGGTTCTGCAACTCATGGGCACGCGTGCCATGGAGGAGATGGCCGGTGTCGGGTGGGCGGCCGTCGCGATGTCGACCGCGGCGAATATCGAAACCCTGACCGGCCGGGGGTTCCTCGACCCCGCGCTCGCCACCGCAACTCCGGGTGACCTCTTCATCGCCGTCGAGGCGACCGACTCGGCCGTCGCAGCCGAGGCGACTGCCGCGGCCGAGGCCCTCATGTTCGCGGCCCGCTCGCAGCGCGCGTCCACCACTGCCGAGGCCCCGACGTCACTCGACGATGCGATCGCGCTCCAGCCCTCGTCGAATATCGCGATCATCTCCGTCCCTGGCGACTACGCGGCCCTCGAGGCCCACAAGGCTCTGGCCAAGGGGCTCGACGTCCTCCTCTTCAGCGACAACGTGTCGCGCACAGACGAGATCGCCCTGAAGGATCACGCCAAGCTTCGCGACCGCCTCCTCATGGGCCCGGGCGCAGGCACCGCGATGCTCGGAGGGGTCGGCCTCGCGTTCTCCAACGTGGTGTCGAGAGGGCCCGTCGGCGTCATCGCCGCCGCCGGAACCGGCGCACAGGAAGCCATGGCGCTGCTGGACCGCTGGGGTGTCGGCGTCTCACACGTGATCGGCCTCGGCGGGCGCGATCTCAATGCCGACATCGACGGGCGCATGGCCGAGATGGCCATCGAGTACCTCAATGCCGACGAAGCTACCGACGTGATCCTGTTCGTCTCCAAGCCTCCGGCGGCCACGGTCGTGAGCAAGGTGCTGACACTGGCCAAGAACACTCCGATGGTCGCGTCGTTCATGGGCGCCGACACCGCCATCGACACACCACCTGGTGTGATCGTCACCGACACCCTGGAGGGCGGAGTCGTCGCGGCACTGGGCGTTCTCGGGAGAACGCCTCCTGACACCACCTCAGTCCGAGGCCCGTCGGTGGCCGAGGCCACCGCCCGGCTCTCACCGGCCCGAACAACGATTCGCGGCCTCTACTCCGGCGGCACTCTGTGCTACGAGGCGCTGGTACTCCTCGGCCGCCACTTCGGCGCGGTGCACTCCAACATCGCCATCGACAAGTCGCTGCATACGCCTGCGCCAGCACACTCCTCGATCCTTCTCGACCTCGGCGAGGAGGAGTACACCAAGGGCAGGCCCCACCCGATGATCGATCCGCAGGCCCGGGTCGAACTCCTCGAAGAAGCCGGCCGCGATCCCGACGTCGCCGTCATCGTCATGGACGTCGTGCTCGGATACGGCTCACACCCCGATCCGGCCGGCGTTCTCGCCCCGATCTGCCAGCGCATCATGGCCGGCGGCGGGCCGCAGGTCGTCACCTACGTGCTCGGCACCGAGGGCGACCCACAACACTACGGATCACAGGTCGCCGCACTGGTCGAGGCGGGATGCATCGTCACCGAGACTGCGGCCCGCGCGGCCCTGGTGTGCGCGGCGATTGCCGCGCGATCGCCCGAGATCGCCACCGTCGACCTGTGAGTACTCCACTTCGCCTCGCGATCCTCACGTACTCGACAAAGCCCCGCGGCGGCGTAGTCCACTCCCTGAGCCTTGCCGAGGCACTGCTCGAGTTGGGGGTGGACGTACACCTTGTCGCCCTCGGCCCAACCGACGGCGAGTTCTTCCGTCGCACCAAGGTGCCCTTCACCCTGATCCCCGTGGACGACACCGGAACGACCCTGGACGACAAGGTCTTTGCCTCGGTCGATGCGATGGCCGAGGGTCTGCGAGGAATCGCCGGCGAGTTCGACCTCGTGCACTCGCAGGACTGCATCTCGGCTCGTGCCGCGACGCGCGTCAGGGATGAAGGGGTGGCCGTCCCCGTCGTCCGCACCGTGCACCACGTCGACGACTTCACGACCCAGGCCCTCATCGACTGCCAGCGTCAGGCGATCATCGACCCCGACCACATCCTGGTCGTGAGCACGGTGTGGCAGGAGATCATGCGCGCGGAGTACGGCCGCACCTCCGACATCGTCCGAAACGGTGTCGACCCGCGACGCTTCCCCGAGATCTCCCCAGCACAGCGTCTGCACCTGCGTGATTCCGTCGGCGCCGGCGACCGACAGGTACTCCTGTCGATCGGCGGTATCGAGCCACGCAAGGGCAGCCTCGAACTCTTCGAGGCATTGGGGCTGCTGAAGAGTCGCGGGCTCGACCCCCTACTCGTCATGCTCGGGGGACATTCCTTCCAGGACTACGCGGCCTATCGCGATGCCGCCCTGGCGCGACT
>WLRQ01000090.1 GCA_009697815.1 Actinomycetota bacterium | reverse complement strand
GCGCGCCAGGCCACAGTCGTCGGCCCAGACGGCGCACTCGCCGACGCCTACGCCACCGCACTGGTCGTGTCAGGAGTCTCGGGTGCCTCGTGGTTCTCGGGCCTGCCCGGATGGTCGGCACTTATCGTCGACGGCAGTTCCACCAACTCCTGGGGCCCCGCTTTCGAGCTAGGCCTGACGCCGAAGGAGTCACAGGCATGACCAACCGCGAGGACTCCGACCAGCCCCAGAGTTACCTCAGGTCTACTGACGGGGTCGCACCCATCCGCGTGCTCGTCGTCGACGATGAGCCCGACCTCGCCGACCTCGTGTCGACCGCACTTCGCTTCGATGGTTGCCGCACGGCCACCGCAGGCGATGCTGACGAGGCGATGCGCGTCGCGCGCGAGCTGCGCCCCGACATTGCCGTGCTCGACATGATGATGCCCGGCGACGACGGCATCCGATTGCTCGCTCGCTTGCGCGCCGAGCACCCGGATCTTCCCGCTGTGTTCCTCACGGCACGCGGTGATACTCGCGACCGCATTGCGGGCCTGCGCGCCGGGGCCGACGACTACATCGCCAAGCCGTTCAGCCTTGAGGAGCTCCTCGCGCGGCTGCAGGCGGTGCTGCGCCGCACCGGTCGGCTCGATGAGCGCGGCGCAGTCCTGACGGTCGCGGATCTCAGCCTCGATGAGCTCACCCGCGAGGTCCGCCGCGGCGACGAACTCGTCGACCTGACACCCACGGAGTTCGACCTCCTGCGCTTCCTGATGCAGAACGCACGCGCTGTCGTCAGCAAGGCCCAGATCCTCGATCGCGTCTGGCACTATGACTTCTCCGGGCGCAGCAACATCGTCGAGCAATACGTCGGCTACCTCAGACGCAAGGTCGACGCCGAACGTGAGCCGTTGATCCACACCGTTCGCGGAGTCGGCTACGTCATCCGTGCACCTCGTCCGGGCGACTCAAGTGGCTGATCGGCTCCGCACCGCCTGGACCGCGATGCCATTGCGTCGACGGCTTGTCATCGGTGTGCTCACGGTGATGGCGACCGCACTCGTGGTGGTGGGACTGGCGACGTTCCTCGCCCTGCGCTCATGGATGACAGATCAGATCGACACGAGCCTCACCCAGGGCAAGGCGCGGTTCTTCACCGAGGCCGACGATCGTTCACATCCCGAGGAAGCACTCCAAACCTGGACGACGAGTGGCGCCAGTCTCGTGGTGCTTTCACCTGACGGCCAGGCCACGGGTGAGACGTTCGCCGGTGACACCACCCCGCGCCACTATTCAGCGGCCGATGCGCGCACTCTCGCGACAATGTCCACCAGCGCGTCTGCGGGGCCAGTGACTATCGAGCTTGAGGCGCTCGGCTCCAGCAGAGCCGTCGCGGTGCCCGCCATCGACGGACGCACCGCCACTCCGGTCACCCTTGTGGCGTTCATCCCACTCTCGCGGACCTCGAAGGTTGCGGGGCGGCTGGTGATCGTGGAGCTTGTCACGATCTCGCTAGCCCTGCTGATGATGGCGCTTATCGCCACCTGGTTCGTCCGCCGGTCACTGCGACCGCTCCAGGAAGTCGCCGACACCGCATCCGAGGTCGCGTCACTCCCCCTCGAGCGCGGTGACGTCGCGATCCCTGCGCGCGTGCCGAACCCCATCCCCACCACCGAGGTCGGCCAGGTCGGCCTCGCCGTCAACGCCATGCTCGACCACATCGAGTCCTCACTGCAGACCCGAGCCGACTCCGAGGACAAGCTTCGCCGCTTCGTGTCCGACGCCGGCCACGAACTGCGCACACCCCTCGCCGCCGTCCGCGGGTATGCCGAGTTGATGCGCCGCGGGGCAGGCTCTGATCCCGAGCAGTCACTCGTGGCGGCCCAGCGAATAGAGGCCGCGGCCAACCGCATGGGCCTTCTTGTCGAGGATCTGCTGCTGCTCGCGTCGATGGACGAGGAGCGTCCACTCTCCCGCGACGCGATCGACCTGCTCGCCCTCGTCGAGGACACCGTCGCCGAGGCAGCGACCGCGGGCCCCGAGCATGAGTGGGCAGCCGAGGGCCCCGAACGGGTGATCACTGTGGTCGGTGACGCCGTCCGACTTCATCAGGCCGTGGCCAACCTCCTAGCGAATGCTCGCGCACACACACCCGAAGGCACGTCAGTGATCACCACCGTGGGAATCTCCGATTCGTTGGCCTATGTAGAGGTTCGCGACAACGGCCCCGGGTTCCCTGACGACCTGCTGCCCCGGGCGACCGAACGCTTCGCCCGCGGCGATGCCAGCCGCTCGCGCGCCACCGGGGGAAGTGGGCTCGGGCTCGCCATCGTCAAGGCCGTGGCCGAGGCACACGGTGGATCGCTCGAGGTCGGCAACGACTACGGCGGCACGGGCGCCGTGATCCGGTTGAGCCTGCCGCTACAGGACTGACCGGCTCAACCGCGCGGAGCAGGCTCGGGGATTCTCCCGAGGACGATATCCGGCATCAGAGTGATCAGGATCCAGACCCGCTTCTTCCCGATCAGGCGCAGCGGCCAACGAGCAGGCCACATCAACCCGAAGTGCTTGCCGTACTTAGCCCGATGCGCCCGAACACCAGCCCGGAATTCACTGCGCTCGAGCACGATCGCGCGACCAGCGATGTAGGTAGCCCCCGACAAGAGCCGGCCCGGACCGTCACAGGCTGCCACCGCGACATCCTCATTCGCCCGAATTCGCTTGACCTTGAAGGAATGTGCGAACGTCGAGACGAACAAGGTGTGCCCGTCGCCGCTCACCCAAACTGGCGTATGCGCGGCCGAGCCGTCGACCCGAAAGGACACGAGATCAATGAAGGGCTCGTCGGCGAGTTGACCGGAGGACGAAGAGGGGCGATCCATCTCCCGACTCTCGCATGGATCAGGCCGATCACACATGCCACTCGGCCAGCATGACCTAGACGGGCTGCTCGGCGCTGGAGTTGCGAGAGGCCCACTCGTCGCACGTGGCGGCGAACTTCTCCGCAGGCACGGGCCTGCTCACCAGATACCCCTGCGCTCGGTCACACCCGAGCTCCTTGAGCCGTGCGAGCACGGGGGCGTCCTCGACACCTTCGGCCGTGATGGCGAGACCGAGTCGGTGGCCCATGTCGACCGCGCTCTCAACGATGATCCAGTCGTCGGCGGATTGGATCGAGTTCGCGGTGATGAACGACTGGTCGATCTTGAGGGTCGTGAACGGGTACCACCGCAGCCGCTCGAGCGTGGAAGAACCCGTGCCGAAGTCATCGATCGCGAGTGAAAAGTACATCAGGCTCAGCCGGGTCATCACATCAAGTGCACTGACGGCCGCCCCGATGGCAGCGGACTCGGTGAGCTCGAGAGTCCAGTTCGACGCTGGGGCAGTTTCCGTGAGGATCTCGCGCAGAATGTCCGGGGTGTCGCTCAGGGAAAGGTCGCGAGCAGAGACGTTGATCGCGAGGTCATCGAGTGCGGCAAGGCTCGCCACTTCGGCACGCTCACGGGCCACTTCACTAGCGACGTGTGTGAGAAGTTCGCGCGAGCGCCCCATTCTCTCGAGATGGGGTACGAAATCCGCAGGCGAGACGCTGCCGAACTCCGGATGCGACCACCTCACCAACGCCTCGGCCCCCACCACCGCTCCGTCGCTCAGCCTGACGACGGGTTGATACGCCATGGTGAGATCAGCGACAACCAAATCGCTCATGAGGTCACGCAGCGAGGGACGCGTTTGGCCGGCCAGTTGCGGTTCCATCGCGCTCACGCGGCAGTCCTCGAGCAGGCTACGCATCTGCTTGAGCGAGAAGGGCTTCTGACATGTGCCCAGCACCTCGAGGCCGTACATCTCACCGACCCGGTCAGCTGAGGCGATGATGCGGTCGGAGGCCCCGCTGACGAGTACCACTCGCGCACCAGGTGAGCGTGCGGCCAAGGTCTTCATCACCGAGATGCCGTCGCGACCCCCCAGGTGCAAATCGAGGAACACGACATCGTGTCCGTTCCCGAGGCGGGTATCGATCTCATTCGCGGTGGACGCAGTCTCGACGTCGAATCCCACGACTGTCGCGACGTCGCCGATGAGTTCACATATGGAGGGTTCGTCGTCGACGACGAGCAGGCGCGGACGTGGCGACGTGCCCACGGCGCTCACACTCCCCGTGCGTCATCGCGGCTGATGACGACCTCGGAGGGGAAGAGAACCCGCGCGAGGGCCACCTTCGTGAACGGCTTGGCGAGCGTGTGCATGCCCCGAGCCTTGAGATCATGCATCCGATCGGAGTAACCGGTCATGAAGATCACCGAAATATCTGGCAGGAGACGGGTGACAGCGTCGGCGAGCTCAGGGCCATCGACGCCATTCGGGTCTCCGAGACGGACGTCGGTGAGCAGGACATCTGGGCGGAACTCCTCGGCCACACGTAGCGCCTGGGCAGAGTTCTCTGCGACGCGAACCTCGGCACCGTGCTCGGTGAGCCAACCGGCTACCAAGAACGCAAGGGCGCTCTCGTCGTCGACGACGAGGATGCGGGTATTGAGCGTCTGCCGGTTGTCCCCTGCGGCGAGGTCTCCGTCCGGCTGGGCAAACACGGCGGGAAGGTAGATGGTCACGGTGGTGCCCACCTCGAGCTCGGTGTCGATCGTGACGAGCCCCCCGCTCTGACGCGCGAATGAGTGCACCGCTGCGAGCCCGATGCCAGTTCCGTGGCCCACACCCTTGGTGGAGAAGTACGGTTCGAAGGCGCGCTCGGCCACCGCGGCCGTCATGCCGGCCCCATCGTCGCCGACGGTGATCACGACGTACTCCTGGGCACTGAGCTCAAGGTTGGGGTCGTCAACGAAGCGCCGTTCGACGCCAATGCGCACCGTGCCGCCGGGTTCCATCGCGTCGCGAGCGTTGATCACGAGGTTGAGGACGCTACTCGAGAGCTGCCCGGAGTCGATGAGGACGTCGAGCTGCCCCGTGCCGATCTCCAGGATGGCGAGGCGCTCGGCGCCGATCGCCTGACGCACAAGCGGGAACATCAACTTGAGGAAGGAGCCGACCTCGATCGCTGTGGCCTCCAGCGGCTGACTACGCGCCACAGCCAATAGCGACGCGGCGATCTCGGCGCCGCGCTCAGCGGCGTCCACGGCCCGATCGGCGTAGCGCGATAGCTGGTCATCGCCCGCGACCTTGTCGTGCTCTTGGAGCAACTGGAGGTAGCCGGTGATGATGAAGAGAAGGTTGTTGAAGTCGTGGGCCAGTCCGCCGGCCATGGTGCCGAGCGAGCGCAGACGCTCGGACTGCGCCGTGCGCAGGGCACGTGCCCTCTGCTCGGTGACGTCCTCGACCTGAACGACGAGCTTCGCGGCACCCACGCGCACGGACTCGACGGGGCTTGCTGACACCACGTGGATACTCAAGGAGGAGTCCGAGATCGAATCGACATGCTCGATCCAGCCCGCGTTTCCTAGGCGGGCATCCGCGAGCAGGTCCAGGACTCTCTTGGCATCAGGCTTATCCATCGAGAAGGGCAAGACGTCGAGAACATGCCGGCCGATGCGGTCCTGCTTGTTCGCGGGTGTGCCATTGCTGACGAGGACCTTGTACTCGGAGTCCGCCAGCATGACCATGCCAGGGGCAGCATCGAGGGCCGCAGCGAGCAGGCCCTCACGCTCCTCGAGTTCCTGCCGGATGCGTGCCCGAGAGTTGGCTGCCTGCAAGACCAGGAGCACCCCCCCGAGCCCGAGAATCCCCAGACCCCCGAGCACGAGCACTCTGATCACGATCGGGGTGCCGAACCCCTCCCCCGGGGTGACCACAGCCGAGAACGAGTAGTCGCCAAATGCGGCGTCGGTGGAGGATGTCTGGTCGATCGCATTGGCCTGCGCAACGTTGACATTGGCGATTCCAGCCGCGAGCGTGTCGGGTCCGCCCTCGGGGAAGCTGTGCTCAACCAGCCCCAGGATGAGTTGCTCTCGCAGGGAGCCCAACGACACCGTGGCCTCAGCGAAGGCCACCGGCAAGGACACGGCGATGACCAAGAACTGCTGGACAGCTACCTCAGGGGCCTTCGTGATCGCTGCCACGTAGATCAGACTCGGCTGGGGCGAGGCGTCGGCCCCGGGAATTGAGCGGACCCCTAGTAGGAACGGCGCGCCGGTCATACCCGCCGCCATGAGCTTGGGCATGTCGTCGGGCCCCTGCCCAAGAAGTGGCCCAAGATCGAGGGCCACACCCTGGCGATCAGTGACGTAGGTCGCCGAGTAGGCCCCGGGTGTGCCCTCGACCAACGCCACGGCAGAGAGTGAGGGGTTGCCGAAGAAGAATGCCTTGATCCAGCGGTCGAAGGCCGGCTGATCGACGAGGGGGGTGCGCGGCGCGGCACCCGCCCTCGCCACCAGGGAGTCCACATCGCTGGACACAGTCTGCTGGAACGATGCCGCAAGGGTCGCGGACGCAGTGCTCAGAGTTTGATCCTCCTGAGCGGACCAGTACTGCGTCGTGATCTGCGCGGCGACCCCGGTGAGGGCGAGTGCCACGAACGCCCCCGACAACTTCGACATCCGAGGTTCGGCTCCACGGTCGAGGATCGTTCTCGCGGCCAAGGACCCAGCGAAGAACACCCCGATGGCAAGTGGCAGTGCCGAGAGGACAACGAGAATCAGGAACGGCGTGGTTCCACCTGGGTCGATGTGGCCTGGGGAGGCCAGGGCCTCCACGGCGGCACCGACGATAATGAGCAGCAGGAGGTAGCTCGCTGCGACCCCGAATCGCAGTGCGGGCAACGCATCACCACCGAGACGGCGAGTGCACCGCGTGAGGATCAGCGCGATCGCGATCGACTCCCCCAGTGCGATGAGGACCTCGGTGGTGGTGAGCACGCTGACGCCTGAGACCGCAAAGGCGGTGATCAGCGCAAGGCAGGCTGCGAGCACCCTGAGCACGATTGATTTGGTCTCGCGGGCGACCGTGGCGAGCACGATGACGTCCAGGCGCCATGCGCCCTCGGACCATGAGGAAATGAACTGGCCAAGAACGACCGCCAGGAGAACGGCCAGGATCCGGATGACCCGCCAGACCCACCGCGTGACGTCCTCAGCACCCATCCCGCACCTCCGAACTCACGATGACCTGTGAAACACGCACGCTGTCAGCGCTCATTGTACGGTCGGAAGGCACACAACCCCCGTGGCCGCGGGCGCACACGCTCAGGTGAGGCATCCCTTGAGCTGCTTGATGGCCGAGGGATCAAGGGCTGAGACCGAGGAGGCGTTGCTCGCGAACACCTTGGTGTAGTACCCGTAGGTGGTCGAAGCTGGCACCACGGTCTTGCACTTGTAGCCCGGGGCAGCCGGGGTGTACGTGATCACCTTCGTGGAGCCCTTGGCGATCACCTGTCCCGCACTCGTCCAGGTCGCCAGCAACACGTCGGTGGATCCGATCGTGGTGCCGCTCTTGTTGGCCGTGCGATAGAGAGAGATGGTGATGTAGACGGTGTTGGCGGTGCCCGTGGGC
>WLRQ01000009.1 GCA_009697815.1 Actinomycetota bacterium | reverse complement strand
GAAAGCCCACCTGGCTGGTGACAAGGTACGAACCGTCGTCGCGACGGCGGGCGAACAACCCCGCGATCACATCGAATCTCGGTGGGAAGTGCATCATGACCGAATGGAGGACGCGCATATCTGTTGGTCGAGCCGACAGGGCCGTTGTCAGCGCCAAGACAAGACGCAGGGCCTCCGCCGAGGATCCGTCACACGCCGAGATTTGGTCTGGTGCTGGCGCTGACGGGGAATGCCCGCGTGGGTCGAGGAGCGCGGGGATTGCGCTCTCCGCCATGGAGACTCCCCTATCCAGACATCACGCCCAGCAGTCCAAAAGGACCCATTGAGGACGATAGCGCCGGGATGGGATCGTGGCCTGTTGAGTGCCGAGCGCAGGCCCCACAACGATGGGTCGGCGGCTCAGAACGCGAAAACTGCCGCCCCGCTAGGAGTTCTGGGGGAAGCCGAGGTTGAGCCCACCCTGGCTCGGGTCGAGCCAGCGACTTGTCACGACCTTGCCGCGGGTGAAGAAGTGGACGCCCTCCATGCCGTGCGCATGGCTGTCGCCGAACAGTGAGGACTTCCACCCGCCGAATGAGTAATAGGCCATGGGCACTGGGATCGGGACGTTGATCCCGACCATGCCGACCTCGACCTCGTTCTGGAATCTCCGCGCAGCGCCACCATCGTTGGTGAAGATCGCGGTTCCATTGCCGTACGGATGGTCGTTAACCATCTGCAGAGCCTCGGCATAGGTGTCGACGCGGATCACCGAGAGCACCGGGCCGAAGATCTCGTCGGAATACACCGTCATATCGGTGGTGACATTGTCGAACAGGGTAGGGCCGAGCCAGTAGCCTCCGGGCTCGCCATCGGGCTGCACCGCGCGCCCGTCCACCACGAGGGTGGCGCCAGCGGCAACACCGGCCTCGATATAGGACACGACCTTGTCGCGGTGTTCGGCGGTGACGAGCGGACCCATGTCGCACCCGCGACGCCCGTCGCCGGTGCGAAGTGTGGCGACACGCTCGGCAATCATCGACACGAGTTCGTCGGCCACATCACCCACGGCCACCAGAGCTGAAATCGCCATGCAGCGCTCGCCAGCGGCGCCGAACCCGGCGTTGACGGCGGCATCGGCCGCAAGTTCGAGATTGGCGTCAGGGAGCACCACCATGTGGTTCTTCGCGCCGCCGAGGGCCTGGATGCGCTTGCCCGCCGAGGTACCGCGCTCGTAGACGTACTTCGCGATCGCCGTAGATCCCACGAAGGACACGCTCTTGACGTCGGGATGGTCGAGCAGGGCGTCGACCGCCACCTTGTCGCCGTGCAGCACGTTAAACACGCCCGGAGGAAGCCCGGCCTCTGCCCACAGTTCGGCAATCCAGTTCGAAGCGGAGGGGTCCTTCTCACTGGGCTTGACGATGACGGTGTTGCCCGCCGCGATCGCGATGGGGAAGAACCACATCGGCACCATCGCGGGGAAGTTGAAGGGCGAGATGATCCCGACGACACCGAGTGGCTGCCTGATGGAGTAGACATCGACCTTGGTCGAGACACCTTCGGAGTAGCCGCCTTTGAGCAGGTGCGGAATGCCACAGGCAAACTCGACGACCTCCTGACCACGCGAGACTTCACCCAGGGCATCTGCAAGGGTCTTGCCCTGCTCGGCCGTGATGATCGCGGCCAATTCGCCCTTACGGGCGTTGAGCAACTCCCTGAAGTTGAACAGCGCCTGGGACCGACGGGCGAGAGAGGCGTGACGCCACTCACCGAAGGCGATCTTCGCGGCAGCCACCGCCTCGTCGACGACCTCGCTGGTTGCGAAATCGACGCGGCCGCTCATGGCGCCAGTGGCAGGGTCTCGCACTACGCCGGAACGGTCCGCGACAGCGCCGAAGGGCTTGCCATCGATCCAGTGGGTGATTCGGGTTGGCTCGCTCATATGGCCATTCTCAACTGCCGAACCCGATGTTCGCTACCTGCACCCTGCCGATCCGCTCGCAATGCGGTTGACGCACTGCCAGAACCGCGCGTGTACGGCGCGCCTCAGGAGTCGAAGCCGAGCCCGAGGCGGTCCAGCGTGCGCAGCCACAGGTTGCGTCTGCCGTCATGGCGATCGGCCCGATCGAGCGACCACGTCGTCAGACCCACGGCCATCGACCGCGCCGGCTCCGGCGGGAAGGGGAACGGCTTTGTGCCCACCATCCGGGTACGGGTGCGCGGAGTCGAATGTCCCCCCAGGAGATCGAGCATCACCGCAGCTCCGAATCTGGTCGCCCCCACCCCGAGGCCGGTGTAGCCAAGCGCATAGGCCACGCGACCCTCGCGCGCGGTGCCGAAGAAGGCCGAGAACCGCGAGCAGGTGTCGATCGCCCCACCCCACGCGTGGGATGCACGGATCCCCTCGAGTGCGGGGAAGACCTCGGTGAGGTGCTCAGCGAGAAGTGCGAAGGACTCGGGCCGCTGGTCGTACTCACTGCTGACACCGTTGCCACGGTGATACACCGCGTCGTATCCGCCGAACAGGATTCGGCCGTCGTCAGTGCGGCGGTAGTAGTGGAACTGATTGCCGGCGTCGGAGACCCCCTGACGACCGTGCCAGCCGATGGAGTCCCACTGCTCGGGGCTCAATGGCTCGGTCACGATCACGTAGTCGTAGACCGGCAGGACGTAGTTCGACAGTCGACGCAGCATCGGCGGAAATGCGTTGGTGGCCAATGCGACACGCGATGCGAGCACATTGCCCGTTCCTGCTTCGGACTCCGTGCTGATCCCGACGACCTCCCGCGATGTGTCCAGGAAGTCCACGGCCCGAGTGTGCTCATGTATCCGAACGCCCAACGAAATGCAGGCATCGCGCAGCCCCCAGGCGAGCCGTGCCGGGTTGAGCATCGCGACGCCGTCCCGATCGAGGATTCCCCCGAGATAGAGGGGTGAGTCCACGAGTTCACGAACCGCTTCGCGCTCGAGGTACTCGAGCTTCTCCCCGTATCGTCCAGCGATCAACGGCTGATCGGCGAGCCCTACCATCTGGTGCGGCTCCGTGACGACACCAAGATCCCCGGTGCGCTCGAATGAGCAGTCGATCCCGTAACGCTCGACCGCACCCGCGATTGCGTCCAGGTTCACCTGGCCCAGTCGGGTGAGCGCTTCGAGTTCATCGGGCCAACGAGCGAGCCCGTTGGCGAAGCCGTGGGTGAGCGAGGCGGCACAGAATCCTCCATTGCGGCCGGATGCGGCCCAGCCAATGCGAGAGCCTTCGAGGAGAACCACATCGAGGCTGGGATCGGCCTCCTTCGCCAGCAATGCGGTCCACAACCCCGAGAACCCGCCGCCCACCACCAAGAGATCGGTCGCAGTCGGACCTACAAGCGGGTCGAGGGCCTCCGGGCGGCCTGGGTCGTCGAGCCAGAAGGACAGCGGGGTCGCATCAGCGACGGCGGCGAACGACGACGGGCGGGGCTCGCGCGCGAACGGCACGATTCTCACGGCCTCAACCGATTCGGGCCGCCCCGGGTCCTCCGGAAGTCACGGCCGCTGCGAGTGGACGGAGGGCTCCGTCACGTGCTCCCGCAACGGGTCCATGCTAGTGCGAATACTGAACGACCGTGCAGAATCCGTGGGCGGCGTCAGGTGCCCGTCACTTTGGTCCAGGCGTCGGCGTACCTGGCCTGCGTGGCCTCGTCGACGAGTCGGGACGTGTGAGTTGTGGCGAGGAACGCGGCGTCGGGGAAGATCAGCGGGTTGTCAACCAACGTGGGGTCGATCTTCTCCATCTCCGACTGCGCACCCTTGACGGGACAGATGTATTGCACCGTGGCGGAGACTCTCGCCGCCACGGCAGGGTCGTAGTAGTAGTTGATGAGCTCATGGGCGTTCTTCCGGTGCTGTGCCTGCTCCGGGATCACCATGGTGTCGCCCCAGATCAGCTGACCAGACTCCGGCGGTACGTAGGTCATTCCCGGGGCGTCGTACTGAAGCTGCACGATGTCGCCACTCCAGGCCAGGCACGCGTGGACCGACCCGTTGACGAGAAGTTCGGTGTAGTTGTTCCCCGTGAAAGCACGGACCTGCCCGGAGTCGACGGCTTTCTGCACGACCTCAACGGCCGCCATGAATTGGTCATCGGTATAGGTGCCGATATCGACGCCCATCTCGAGCATCACCAGGCACACGGTGTCACGCCAGTCACGAATGAGCGCGACCTTGCCGTGAAGATCTGGGCGGGTGAGCAGCTCGGTGATCGTGTTCACCGGCTTGGTCTTGGAGCTGTCGAAGGCGATTCCCGTACACCCCGTCTGCCACGGCACGGTGTAGACCCGATCGGGATCCCATGCCGGATTGCGCAGCGAGTCGAGCAGGTTCGCCGTCACATTGGGGAGGAGCGCCTTGTCGAGCTTCTCGACGAATCCGGCGCGGATCCACTTGGTCCCGACCTCTTCGGTGGGAACGAGGATGTCGCGCCCGGTGTCCTGGCCGGCCTTGAAGGTGGGCATGAGCTTGGCACTGAAGACGTCGGCGTCGTCGATGTCCTCGCTGTAGTTGACGGTGATCCCCGTCTTCTGAGTGAAGCCGTCCAGAGTCGGATGCTTCGTGGCATCGTTCTCATCGACGTCGATGTACAACTGCCAGTTGGAGAAGTTCACAACGTGTTCGGTGTCAGAAAGGTCAGGCGCGAGGCTGGAGCTCGCGGTTGGCTTCGTGCCACACGCGGTCATCAAGGGCGCCAGGGTCAGGGCGCCAGCGGAGGCCGCGCCCGCGGCCAGCAGGCGTCGACGACTCATGCCCCGAGGCCCGGGCTCGCCAAAAATTCCAGTGCGTGATGCCATCGTCACCAGGGCTCCCGGTTCATATCAGGGACCGAACAGGATTTGAGTCTCTCAGACACGGGATCGTCGCCGACGAACCACCTGCGTTGCGATGACCACGGCCAGAGACAACACGAACATCAACGATCCCACCACATTCACCTGCGGCGGCGTTCCCCGCTGCGCGGCACCCCACACGAACATGGGGAAGGTGACGGTCGAACCGGAGTTGAAGTTCGTCACGATGAAGTCGTCGAACGAGAGCGAGAACGCGAGCAACGACGCACCGACGATCCCGGGGAGAACCAGCGGGAATGTGACCTTCCAGAACGTCGTGCGCTCATTCGCGTAGAGATCCATGGCGGCTTGCTCGAGCCGCGGATCAAGGCTTGCGATGCGGGCCTTGACCGTCACCACCACGAAGCTCAGGCAGAACATGATGTGCGCGACGAGAACGGTGCCGGTGCCCCGCGCGACGTTCATTCCCACGAATAATGCGAGCAGCGAGGAACCCATAACCACCTCGGGGGTGGCCATCGGCATGAAGACCATCAGATTGGCGCCGGACCTTCCGCGGAAGCGGTGCCTGCCAATCGCGAAGGCGACGAGAGTGCCGAGCAGCACGCTGCACAGGGTCGCCACGACTCCGATGAGCAGGCTCAGCCGCAATGCCTCGCACATGCCCCCGACCTGGCACAGATTCGTCCAGGCGTTGGTCGAGAAGTGAACCCATTGGTAGTTGAAGCGCCCAGACGGCTGGTTGAAGGAGAACAGCACGACAACGAAAATCGGCGCGAACATGTAGAGCAGAACCAGAAGCCCCACCAGGGGAATCAGCCGCGAGCGCAGCCAGCGAACGGGGCCTCGTGGGCGGCGTCGGACCGACATGGAACTGCTATCCGAACTCGGCGTGGTCACGGCCATCAGACAAGCTCCTCGGTGCCCGCGCGGCGGACGTAGAAGAACACCATCGAGATGATCGCGAGCATGAGCACGAAGCTCAGGGCGGATGCGGTCGGGTAGTCGGTCACGACGAAGAACTGATCCTGAATCACGTTGCCGATCATCGACACCTTCGCGGTGCCCAGGAGTTCGGCGTTGATGTAGTCGCCGGCCGCCGGGATGAAGGTGAGCAGCGTGCCGGCAACAACACCGGGCAGCGACAACGGCCAGGTGACCTTGCGCAGAGCCGCCCACGAGGATGCGTAGAGATCCTGCGCCGCTTCGACCAGGCGACCATCCATACGGTCGAGTGAGGCGTAGATCGGCAGCACCATGAACGGCAGGAAGTTGTACGTCAGGCCCAGCACCACCGCGAGCGGCGTGTTCAGGATCCGGTCGGCCTCGGTCAGATGGAGCCAGGTGAGGAGGTCGGTGATGTGGAGGCTGTTCAGTGTGCGCACCACGGCACCGTCGTCGGCCAGGATCGTCTTCCACGCCAAGGTCCGGATCAGAAAGCTCGTGAAGAAAGGTGCGATCACCAGGACCAGCAGGGTGGACTTCCACGCCCCGGATCGCAGGGCGATGAAGTACGCCAACGGGTATGCGAGCACCAGGCAGAACACGGTAGCGAGGCCGGCGAAAAGGAATGATCGCAGGAACTGCGGCCAGTACTCGGTGAGGGCATTGGAGTAGGTAGCCCAGTGGCCAGGGAACTCGAAGGTGTACCCCTGGTCCAGGGATCCGGTGTAGAGCGAGGTGACGAGCAGCATCAGCGTCGGTACGACGAAGAACACGGCCAGCCATAGCATTCCTGGGGAGAGCAGAAGATACGGAGTGGCCCGGGACGTGCCGACCGCCCGAGGCAAGTCGGGGCCACGGCGTGGCTCCTGCTGCTCAACAGAGGTGGCGAGCACCGCCCCGCCGCTCATGGGCCCGCCGATTCAGGTCGCTCTGCCGCATGCGCGCCACCGACGCCCGCTCCGACATCCTGCGCGGCATCGAGCGCGAATGCGTGATCTGGCGCCCAGGAGATGACTACCTCAGCGCCACGGACGAGTCGCTCGTCGCGGCGCGTGTTCTGCGCGAAGACGCTCACCTGCTGTCCCCACGGCATCCCCACGCGGTACTCGGTGGAGACGCCGATGAAGGACGAGCTGACCACTGTGCCCTCGAGGCGGTTGGTGTCCTCTCCCATCACCGCGTCTGCCGCGAACTGGATCCGCAGCTTCTCCGGACGCACCCCCACGTGGACGCGTGAACCACTCGAGTGAACGCGCGAGTCGAGCACTCCGACGCGATTGCCCTCGATCGAGACGATCGCATTCCCACCGGAGCGCTCGGTGATGGAGCCGTCGAAAAAGTTGGACTGCCCCAAAAAGTTCGCGACGAAGGTGGTGCTGGGATTCTCGTAAAGATCCGCGGGCGACCCGAGCTGTTCGACCCTGCCGGCATTCATCACCGCGATCGTGTCTGCCATGGTCATGGCCTCCTCCTGATCGTGGGTCACGTGCACGAACGTGAGACCCACCTCCGTCTGGATGCGCTTGAGCTCGAGCTGCATCTGGCGACGCAGCTTGAGATCGAGTGCGCCCAGCGGCTCGTCGAGCAGTAACACCTTCGGCTCGTTGATCAGTGCCCGCGCCAATGCCACACGCTGCTGCTGCCCACCGGAGAGCTGGGCGGGCTTGCGTCGACCCAACCCGCCGAGCTCGGTGAGTTCGAGCATCGCCTCAACGCTCGCGTCAACGCCCTTGGTACCGCGCCGGCGCAGCCCGAACGCCACGTTCTCGAACACATCGAGGTGTGGGAAGAGCGCGTAGCTCTGGAAGACCGTATTGACCGGACGCTTGTAGGGCTTGGTCCAGGTGACGTCCTGATCTCCGATCACGATGGTGCCCGCAGTGGGCTCCTCAAGACCCGCGACCATTCGAAGGGTGGTGGTCTTGCCACACCCGGACGGGCCCAGGAGGGCGAAGAACGAGCCCGACGGAATTGTCAGCGTGAGGTCGTCGACCGCGACAAAATCCCCGAACCGCTTGGTGAGAGCGAGAAGTCGGAGGTCCGCGCCGCCAGTGGTTGAGTCCATGAGGTCACGAGCCTTTCACCTTGGTGAACGCTGCTTCACGCGCAATTCGCGCGTTCTGCTCAAAGCCCGTGACCAGGTGCGTCCTTGGCAGCACGGTACCGGTCAGGAGTGCGAGTTCGTTGCCGACGGCGAGCGACGCGTCCGTGTCTAAAGTCGCGCGCGCGCCTGGCACCGAATCCGTCGCGCTCACCTGTCCCCGAAGATCGTCCGGTGCCAGTCCTTGCGGGCTACGCCGCTGATCTCGATCGACACATGCTTGATCTGCGTGTACTCGTCGAAGGAGTACTGGCTCATGTCCTTACCGAACCCAGACGCCTTGAAGCCGCCGTGTGGCATCTCCGACACGATCGGGATGTGGTCGTTGATCCACACGCACCCCGCAGCGATCTCGCGACTGGCACGCATCGACCTGAGCACATCGCGCGTCCACGCCGACGCGGCAAGACCGAAGGGTGAGTCGTTGGCGAGCCGCAGGCCCTCATCGTCACTGTCAAAAGGCAACGCCACGAGCACCGGGCCGAAGAGCTCCTGCTGAACGATCTCGGAATCCTGCGCCGCGTCTACGACCAACGTGGGCTCGTAGTAGGCACCGGCGGCGAGATCGCCTCCGGGGGCACGACCCCCGACCAGAACTCGCGCCCCAGCGGCTCGAGCGCGATCGATATAACCGGCCACACTTGCCTGCTGGACACGCGAGACGAGCGGACCTTGGTCGGTCGAGGGATCGGTGGGATCTCCGAGGCGCACTGCCGCCATGAGATCCGCGACCCCGCTGACGAACGCGTCGTAGAGCGGCCGCTGGATATACGCACGGGTGGCGGCAGTGCAGTCCTGGCCGGAATTGATCAGCGCTCCGGCGACGGCGCCATGGATTGCGGCCTCGAGGTCGGCGTCGTCGAAGACCAGGAACGGGGCCTTGCCCCCGAGTTCGAGGTGCACGCGCTTCACCGTCTGGGCCGCGATCTCCATCACCCGTTGACCCACGGGGGTCGAGCCCGTGAAGGACACCATGCGTACACCGGGGTGGGCAAGCAAGGCTTCCCCGGCAACCCTGCCCCGACCGCAGATCACATTGACGACTCCGTCGGGAATACCCGCCCTGGTGCAGTCCTCCGCGAGCATGACCGAGGTCAGGGGTGTGATCTCGGCCGGCTTGAGCACGATCGTGTTGCCCGCGGCGATCGCGGGCAACACCTTCCATACCGCCATCTGCAACGGGTAGTTCCAGGGGGCAATCGATCCCACCACTCCCACGGACTCGCGGCGCACGATCGAGGTGTGCGAGCTGTCGTACTCACCCGATGCACGGCCCTCAAGATTGCGCGCGGCCCCTGAGTAGAACGACACGTTGTCGATCGCGCCGGGCACGTCGAACTCGCGAGTGAGCTTGATGGGCTTCCCGGCCTGGGCGGTCTCGACCTGCGCGTACTCCTCGGCCCGGTCGGACATCGCGGCGGCGAGTGCGATCAGCGCCGTGGCGCGGTCTCCGGGCGTGGCCCCCGACCACTCGGAATGGGCGCGACCCGCTGCCACGACAGCGTCGTGGACGTCTGAGGCAGACGCGACATCGACATGCGCGACGATCTCGCCAGTGGCCGGGTTGAGGACCTCGTGGGACTCACCTGAGGTACCTGGCCGGTGGCGGCCATCGATGTACTGATGCCCTTGTCCGGACACGGAGATCCTTCCCGTTGCACGACGTCCTGCAGGAATCGCTATCTCCTCACATATCCACCTCATGTTTGCACCCATACTGCGGTGAATGTGCCCCAAGCGGCCTTAGAGGCCGCTGAACTTCCCCACTGAAGGCCTTTCCGATGGTGCGCGGGCCCATCAGATCTCGAGGTTGGCCATCACGTGCTTGATGCGCGTGTAGTCATCGAACCCGTACATCGAGAGGTCCTTGCCGTAGCCGGAGTGCTTGAACCCGCCGTGCGGCATCTCCGCGACGAGCGGGATGTGGGTGTTGATCCACACGCACCCGAAGTCCAAGCGCTTGGCCATCCGCATCGCACGCCCGAAGTCCTTCGTCCAGACACTTGACGCGAGGCCGTACGGAACCCCATTCGCCCAGCTCAGCGCCTGCGCCTCGTCCGAGAAGCGCTGCACCGTCATCACCGGTCCGAAGATCTCATTTTGGATCATCTCGTCGTCCTGCAGCAGTCCCGCGATAACCGTGGGCTCAATGTAGAACCCGCGAGTTCCTTGACGATTGCCGCCCGCGACGACGGAGGCGTGTCCCGGTGTGCGCTCGATGAAGCCGAGGACCCTGTCCATCTGGCTCGCGTTGTTCACCGGCGGCACCATGGCATCTCCGGAAGGTCCGTCCTCGAACGTGGTCGCCGTGTTGCGCGCCTCGTCCGCGAGTGCGGCCACGAACTCGTCATAGATCCCGTCCGCCACGAGCAGGCGAGTCGCGGCTGTGCAGTCCTGGCCGGCATTGAAATACCCGGCGATGGCGAGATTCTCGACTGCGTCAGCAATGTCGGCATCATCGAAGATCACCACAGGAGCCTTCCCCCCCAGTTCGAGGTGAACCCTCTTGACTCCCTTCGCAGCCGACGCGGCGACCTCGATCCCCGCACGCACCGATCCGGTAATGGCCACCATCTGCGGCGACGAATGCTCCACCAGCACGCGGCCTGTCTCACGATCACCAGTGACGACGTTGAACACCCCCGGTGGCAGGATCTCGGCGATGAGCTCGGCCATACGAACCGTCGATACCGGCGTGGTGTCACTGGGCTTGAGGACGACCGTGTTCCCGGCCGCGATCGCGGGCGCGAACTTCCACACCGCCATCATCATGGGGTAGTTCCACGGAGTTACCTGGCCGATCACGCCCACCGGCTCGCGCCTGACCATGGACGTGAAGCCCTTCATGTACTCCCCCGAAGCTCGCCCCTCGAGCACGCGCGCGGCACCGGCGAAGAATCGGATCTGGTCGATCATCGGAGGGATCTCCTCCGACGCGGTGACCGCGATCGGCTTCCCGGTGTTCTGGCTCTCGAGCGCGACCAGTTCGTCCGCGTGTGACTCCAGCGTGTCGGCGATCGCGAGAAGCGCAGCCTGACGTTCCGAAGGGGTGGTCTCGCGCCACTGGTCGAACGCCACAGTTGCCGCGGCATAGGCGCGATCAACATCAGCCAGGGACGACACGGGGGCGGTGCCGAAGACCTCGCCCGTGGACGGGTCGACGAGTTCGCTCGTCCGTCCGTCGACGGAGTCGACACGCTCCCCGTTGATGACGTTGCGCACGACGCGGTACTCGGACACGAGTTCTCCCTGAGGGGTGCAGGCGGATCTAGACGCGTGGGTGGTAGCGGCCATCACGTGACCCAGATGCTAGCCCCGAAGTTGCGATTCCGACAGAGATCTGACCTCAAAGCCACCGAATCCGCAGGATATTTGCCGGAATGCAGCGGATTCACTTGCTAACCCGCACTTCATCCCGCAGCATGAGAATCGTGGTCAGCCGTGATCGAGTCGCGCGTTCGGCCCTAGACGACGTCAGCAAGGCAATCATTAATCAGCTCCAGGAGGACGGTCGTCGGCCCTATGCCTCGATCGGCAAGGCGATCGGACTGTCGGAGGCAGCCGTCCGCCAGCGAGTCCAGCGGCTGATTGAATCCGGCGTGATGCAGATCGTCGCGGTGACCGATCCGATGCAAGTCGGGTTCTCTCGGGCGGCCATGATCGGCGTGCGCGTAGACGGCGACGTCGAAGCTGTCGCCGATCAGATGGCCGAGATGGCCGAGGTCGACTATCTCGTCATCACAGCGGGCGGCTACGACATCCTCGCCGAAGTCGTGTGCGAGGACGACGACCATCTACTCGAGGTAGTCAATCGCCATGTCCGGGCCATCCCGGGCGTGCGGAACACGGAGACCTTCGTCTACCTGAAGCTCCGCAAGCAGATCTACACCTGGGGAACACGATGAGCACTTCACCGCAGTACGTAGGCGAGTCCGGCGACGACATCCTCGCGGATAAGGCACGCGATCACCTCTGGATGCACTTCACCCGCCACTCGACATTCGAGGAGGGCGGCCACGTCCCCATCATCGTGCGGGGTGACGGCGCCTACATCTGGGACGACGCGGGTAAGCGCTATCTCGATGGCCTGGCCGGACTGTTCACCGTGCAGATCGGACACGGCCGCGCCGAACTCGCCGCGGCGGCCGCCAAGCAAATGCAGGAACTCGCCTTCTTCCCGCTCTGGTCGTACGCCCACCCCAAGGCGATCGAACTCGCCGAGCGGCTCGCGCACTATGCACCGGGCGATCTCAACCGCGTGTTCTTCACGACAGGCGGCGGAGAGGCCGTCGAGTCGGCCTGGAAACTGGCGAAGCAGTACTTCAAACTCACCGGAAAGCCCATGAAGCACAAGGTGATCAGTCGCGCTGTCGCGTATCACGGCACCCCTCAAGGCGCACTGTCGATCACCGGTATCCCCGATGCCAAGATGTACTTCGAGCCCCTCGTTCCCGGGGCATTCCGCGTTCCCAACACCAACTTCTACCGCGCGACGCAGCATGCGAACGACATCGAGGCCTACGGCCGCTGGGCCGCCGATCGCATCGCCGAGGCCATCGAGTTCGAAGGGCCCGACACCGTGGCCGCTGTATTCCTCGAGCCGGTCCAGAACTCCGGTGGATGCTTCCCACCGCCGCCTGGATACCTCGAGCGCGTTCGGGAGATCTGCGACGAATACGACGTCCTCCTCGTAGCCGACGAGACGATCTGCGCGTTCGGTCGCATCGGGGAAATGTTCGCGATGTCTCGCTACGGTGTCACCCCCGACATCATCACGTGCGCAAAGGGCATGACGTCAGGCTACGCACCCATCGGCGCGATGATCGCGAGTGATCGCCTCTTCGAGCCCTTCAAGGTCGGTCACACGTACTTCGCGCACGGATACACCTTCGGTGGCCACCCCGTGTCGGCTGCCGTCGCCCTGGCGAACCTGGACATCTTCGAGCGCGAGGGCATCAACCAACATGTTCGGGACAACGAGAACGCGTTCCGGGCCACGCTCGACAAGCTCACCGATCTCGACATCGTCGGCGACGTGCGCGGTGCCGGGTTCTTCTACGGCATCGAACTTGTCAAGGACAAGGCCACCAAGGAGACCTTTAACGACGACGAGTGCGAGCGACTGTTGAGGGGATACCTGTCGAAGGCCCTGTTCGACGCGGGCCTGTACTGCCGGGCCGACGACCGCGGCGACCCGGTGATTCAACTGGCGCCGCCCCTGATCGCCGACCAGTCTCACTTCGACGAGATTGAGCAGATCCTTCGGTCCGTTCTCATCGAAGGTATGAACGTCCTGTAGTAGCCAGCACGATCCGTTGCTCGATCGTGAGAAGGGTCCTGATGGACCAGCAGCAGTTGCCAGCACCAGGATCCGGCGAACGGACCCGGGTGCGTCGACTTCCGGAGAATGCCGTCACCGATCGTGGCACTCTCCATGACATCCTCGATGCAGGGCTCATGGCCCACGTCGGGATCATCGATGAGTCGGGCCAGCCCTACGTGCTCCCCGTGGCCTACGCTCGCGACGGTGAACGCCTACTCTTCCACGGCTCCACGGCTTCACGGCTCTTCCGATCACTCGCGGCCGGATCTCGAACCTGCATCAGTGTCACCTTGGTGGATGGCCTCGTCCTGGCTCGCTCGGCCTTCGAGAGCTCGATGAACTACCGCTCGGTGATGGTGCTCGGCGCCTGTGTGGCACTTGAGGGAGATGAGAAGGATGCAGCCCTGAGGCATATCTCCGATCATCTGCTCCCGGGTCGCTGGGAGGACATCCGACCACCGTCGCCCAAGGAGATTGCTGCCACGCTCGTACTCGCCCTCGCGCTCGACGAATCGAGCGTCAAGGTCAGCACAGGCGGGCCCGACGACGCAGACATCGACCTCGACCGCCCGATCTGGGCTGGGCACCTGCCGATTCGGGAGATGTTCGGGGCACCCGTCCCGGATGTGGCCGGCGCGGCCTTCCCCGTTCCCGACTATGTGGAGCGGTGGACGCGATGACGGCACTCAGTGATTACCGGAACCTCTCACTCTGGTGGGACACCCTGCCCGACGACATGCAGGGCCCGATTCGTGATCCGCTGCCCGGGCCCGCAAGCGTCGACGTCGCGATTGTCGGTGCCGGATACACCGGACTGTGGACTGCCTACTACCTGGCCAAGTCAGACCCCTCACTCCACATCGTCATCCTCGAATCGGAGACCGCCGGCTTCGGTGCAAGCGGACGCAACGGCGGCTGGGCTTCCGCCCTATTCCCGACCTCACTCGCGACAGTGGCACATGCGTCATCACGTCAAGGGGCGATCGATCTCCAGCGCGCAATGTTCGACACCGTCGACGAGATCGGGCGAGTAACCCGCGACGAAGGCATCAACTGCCATTTCCGCAAAGGCGGCACCATCGTGCTGGCGCGAACCCCCGTGCAGCTCGCGCGGGCACGGGCCGAGATCGACGATCATCGATCGTGGGGCTTTGGGCCAGAGGACGCCGAACTTCTCGGTGCCGACGAAGCCCGAGATCGCCTAGGTGCCACGGATGTTCTCGGTGCCACCTTCACTCCCCACTGTGCCGCAATCCACCCCGCGAGACTCGTCCGAGGCCTGGCCCGTGTGGTGGAAGACCTCGGAGTAGCGATCCACGAACGAACGCGTGTGACGTCGATCGAACCCGGAATCGTCCGAACCGTCCGGGGCGATGTGAGGGCGGGAAAGATCATCCGCGCGACGGAGGCATGGTCGTCGCGCCTGCCCGGCTCCCAGCGCGACATCGCACCTGTCTACTCGCTGATGCTGGCCACCGAACCGCTTCCAGAGTCATTCTGGGACACCGTGGGCCTTCGGCGCGGCGAGACGTTCTCCGACCATCGACATCTCATCATTTATGGCCAACGGACGATCGATGATCGCCTGGCCTTCGGCGGGCGCGGCGCGCCCTACCATCTCGGCTCACGCATCAAGCCTGAATACGACCGAGAGCCGGCGGTCTACAACGGGCTCAGCGATGTCCTGCGCGAACTGTTCCCCGCAGTCGCAGATCACGCCATCACACACAGATGGGGCGGACCGCTCGGGGTACCGCGCGACTGGTATCCCTCGGTCGGGCTCGACCCCTCAAGCGGGATCGGCTGGGCTGGAGGCTATGTCGGCGACGGTGTCGCATCCAGCAATCTCGCCGGAAGGACCCTCGCCGACCTTGTGCGAGGTGTCCCTTCCTCCCTCACCGAACTGCCGTGGGTGAACAGGCGCTCGCCGCGGTGGGAACCCGAGCCCCTGCGCTGGCTCGGGGTGAACATCGGTTTGCGAGTGATGGGCTCAGCCGACGGTGCCGAACAGCGCACCGGAAAGGCCGCAAGGAGGGCCAAGATCCTGGCCCCGTTCCTGGGCGGTCACTGACCTTCCTGGCCGTTCGACTGGCAACCGTTGGCGGCACCCCCCTAGCCTCGGATCAACGACCGGGGGGATCGCGATGGATGACGACGCCTATGAAGGCTTTGGCGCAGCACAGGGAAACCGCACGACGACAACGGGATCGCCGACCGATCCACCGGCGCGACGCCTGCGCATCGGCCTCATCGCCCCTCCGTGGGTTCCCGTACCGCCCACCACGTACGGCGGCACCGAGGGGCTGATCGACACGCTGGCACGCGGGCTGGATGCTGCGGGTCACGACGTCGTGCTGTTCACCACCGGTGACTCGACTTGCCCGGTGACGCGCCTGTCGGTGTTCGAACGACCAGCAGAGCCGATGGGATCGACCACCGCGGAATGTCGCCACGCACAGGCGGCCTACGACGCGCTTAAGGATTGCGACGTGATCCACGACCACACCACCGTGGGACCGGTCTGGGCGGCGGCTCGCGGCCTGACCACGCCCGTGATCACCACCTGCCACGGCGAGTTCACACCCGAGAACCTCGCGCTCTACCGCGAGATCGCGACCTGGGCGAGTGTCACCGCCATCTCTCGCCACCAGCGTTGGCTCGCGCCGACCGTGCCGATGGCGGCCGTCATTCATCACGGTGTCGACCCGGCTCTGTTCACTGTCGGCGCGGGTCAAGGTGGCTACGCGATGTTTCTCGGCCGACTGGCCCCCGAGAAGGGGGCACACGAGGCCATCAAGATTGCTCGCGCCGCCGGGATCCCGCTGCGTATCGCCGCGAAGATGCGCGAACCCGACGAAATCCGGTATTTCCACGAGCAGATCGAGCCCGAACTCGGTCCCGGGGTCGAGTACCTCGGTGAGATCAGCCCCGCGCAGCGCGATCACGAGCTAGGCGAGGCGATCGCCCTGCTCAACCCGATTCGGTGGGCCGAGCCGTTCGGTCTGGTCATGATCGAGGCCCTGGCGTGCGGGACTCCCGTGATCACCTATCCGAGCGGTGCCGCCCCGGAAATCATCCAGCACGGTGTCACCGGATTCGTGTGCACCAACATCGCGGAAGCCACCGAGGCTCTGGGGAAAGCGGCCCTCATCGACCGGACCATGTGCAGGGAAGCCGTCGAGGGGTACTTCTCCTCCCGTCGGATGGTGGCGGAGTACGTGGCGCTCTATGAGCGCATCGCGCTCGGTGGCACCACCGTCGACCTCACCCAGGAACGCGCCGAGCAGCAGGTCTCATTGCGCGAGGAAGCCCACTCCTTACTCATGGAGCTCGGGCCCGCATGACCGAAGGCTGGGCATTCACGGGAACACCGCCGCCGACCGCCGTGGCGGCGACGATGACCACCGTGATCGAGGGATCGTCCTTCTGCATCAGCGCGTCTACCGGGAACATCATCCCGGGCGCCCCGATGGGGTTGTTCGTCCGCGACACCCGGATCGTGTCGGAGTGGTTGCTCGAGGTGGACGGTGAGCGGCTCGAACCTCTCAGCGTCACCTCCCCCAACCCTTTCCGGGCGCAGTTCGTGACGCGGTCACATCCGCGCCCGGGACTGGCTGACAGCACAGTCCTCGTCGTGCGCGAGCGTGAAGTCAGCGAAGGCATGCGGGAGCGGATCAGCGTGCACAACCTCGGACGCGAGGCTGCCGGAATCACGATCTCCTTGCGCGTCGCCGCGGACTTCGCCGATCTGTTCGAGGTCAAGGAGCAACGACTCAGGCCGCACACCGGGATCACGAGCCGCGTGACGGACGGTGCGCTCGAACTGCGCCAGTCACGCCGAGGTCACAGCCGCGGGGTGCGCATCCTTGCGGGCCCTGCTACGTCCACCACGGATTCCGCCGAATCCGAAGCGATTGAGGCTGATCTCAGCCCCGGGCACGTGAGTTGGCACCTCGCCGTTCCTGCGCGCACCGAGTGGTCATGCACCGTGATCGTCGAAGCGAGCATCGACGACGTACGACTGCTACCGCTGGGCCATGACGGGATCGAGCAATCGGCCCTGGCCGCGGACCGTCGCGCGCAGGAATGGCTCGCAGGTGCATCAGTTTTGACCACACCTGATGCCAGCCTCACCCGCACCCTGCAGTGCAGCATCGCCGACCTGGGGTCCTTGCGAATTTTCGACGCCGAACACCCCGACCGCGCGGTCGTGGCGGCGGGTGCGCCGTGGTTCATGACCCTCTTCGGTCGCGATTCCCTCATCGCGTCGTGGATGCTCCTCTTGCTCGACTATCGGCTAGCGCTCGGCACGCTGCAGGCTCTTGCCGCGGACCAAGGGCGCAGGGTCAACCCGCTGTCGGAGGAGCAGCCCGGCCGAATCCTGCATGAGATGCGATTCGGCCGCTCCTCCACGGTGCGCGGGGGCGGCCACGTCTACTACGGCAGTATCGATTCCACGCCGCTCTTCGTGATGCTCCTCGGCGAACTACGACGCTGGGGGCTGTCGACGTCGGAGGTCCAAGCCCTTCTCCCCGCAGCGGATCGGGCCCTCGAGTGGATGACCGCCTCGGGCGATCGAGACGGCGACGGATTCCTGGAGTACGAGCGCGCTACCGATCGCGGCCTGCGCAACCAGGGCTGGAAGGATTCGTTCGACGGCGTCAACTTCGCCGATGGACGGCTCGCCGATGCACCCATTGCACTGTGCGAGGTCCAGGGATACGCGTACGCCGCCTATGTCGCGCGCGCACACTTCGCTCGCGATGCCGGCGACATGGCGCTGAGCGAACGCTGGGCGCAGCGCGCCGCGGACCTGAAGGTCGCATTCAATGAGAAGTTCTGGCTACCCGATCGTGGTTGGTACGCGATCGGGCTCGATCGTGACAAACGGCCCATCGACGCACTCGCCTCCAACATGGCCCACTGCCTGTGGACCGGGATCGTCGACGAGGACAAAGCCGCAGACGTTGCAGCACACCTGGTGGGCCCTGACCTGTTCTCGGGCTGGGGAATCCGCACGCTGGGTCGTTCGATGGGCGCCTTCAATCCCATGAGCTACCACAACGGCTCAGTCTGGCCCCACGACAACGCCATCGCCGTCGCCGGACTCGTCCGCTACGGATTCACCGCCGAAGCCCAACTCGTCGCCTCGGCCATACTCGAGGCGGCGGACCACTTCGGGGGACGGCTCCCCGAGTTGTTCTGCGGTTTCGATCGGGCCGATTTCGATCTTCCCGTCCCGTACCCCACCTCCGGCTCACCTCAGGCCTGGGCCGCCGCGGCTCCGATCCTGATGCTGCGTTCGCTCCTTCAGTTCGACCCTGGGATCAGTCGCGGTGATGTCCGCCTCACCCCCGTCCTGCCCGCAAAGTACCTGCCTTTCCGGCTCGACAATGTCGGACTTGCCGGCACGCGCGTCGCGATCGAGGTCACCACCTCCACCAGTTCGATCGAGGGGCTTCCGGAGGATGTGACCACGATCCACGAGCCGCGGAGTCCCGGCATCGCCATTCAGCTCGATGGGGTGGCCTCACGCACCGCAACCGCCACCGCGGGGGGGATGTCAACGACATGAGCGAGGACAGCGATCGGTTGCGGAATGCGGATGTGCCACAGGATCTCTCGACAGGGCGGCCAGCATCCCCCCGAGAGGTACGTGCGCAGCTTCAGCCCGTGATGGACCGCCTCATCGCCGACTACCCACACCTCCCCGCCGGCAGCGTGGTGCGCTGTGTCGCGCGCTGCTCCAATCTGGCGACCCGTCCGCCTAGCGGGTCGAGCGATATCGGCCCCGCGGTCGAGCGCCTGGCACGCCTGATCCTCGACGCTCGCTCCGGTGCCACAATCGTGCTGCCATCAGAGGAGTCGACCTTGAGGCCATCCGGCGAGAACGACTGACGCGTCGTGTCGGGATCTGTCGGATCGCTGCCAGACGACGCACGAACCGCGGCCGAAGTCCCCACATCGACACGGATCTCGCAATAGCCTTCGGAACGAAGGATTTCGCCGTGGGTGATCGAGTAGGAGATGGGCAGCCATGTATCCGACTCTGTTCACGCTCGTGGGAGTTCGCGTTGCCAGCCATGACTTCTTCGTCGCCCTCGCCTTCGTCGTGGGGTTTGTGGTCTTCCTCTACGAGGCCCGTCGGCGGCGGATGTGGGACGAACGGCTCATCCCCGTCATCGCCGGGGTCATCGTGGGTGGCGCGATCGGAGGCAGGCTCGCGGGAGTCATCGATGCCGCGACCCAAGACGGTGTCGGCGCAATCGCGTGGGCCTGGTCCGAGGGCGGGCGCAGCATCCTGGGCGGTCTCACGGGCGCCTACGTCGGTGGGCTGATCGGCAAGCGCCTGGGCGGGTACTCAGGGAAGACGGGCGACCTGTTCGCCCCCGCAGTGGCACTCGGCCTCGCGGTCGGAAGGATCGGCTGCTTCCTGGCCGAGGCACCTGGCCGTCCGACCACACTCCCGTGGGGAATCCGCGTCGACGCCGCCGCGGCACTACCCGAATGCCCCGGTTGCGTCGCGGGTTTGCCGATGCATCCGTCATTCCTCTACGAGATCGGCTTTCTACTGCTGGCCTTCGCCGCCATGATGCTCTGGCGAGACCGTATCCAGGTACCCGGCGAGTTGTTCGTGCTCTTCCTCGCCGCTTACGCCGTATTCCGGTTCGGGGTCGAGTTCACTCGCGCCAACCCAGCCGATGTCTTCGGGCTTACGCGTTCGCAGCTGTTCCTGGTCGTGGTGTCGCCGCTCTTGGTGCGTCGGCTCGTGATCTCCGCTCGGCGCGGTTCCTACCGCAGCGCCACTGTCCTTGCCCAACCCGCGAGAGGAACGACATGACCATCGAACCGCCCTGGCCTGCGGAGTTCACTGACCCAGGGGCCGAGCCGCCCCGGCGATACCAGCCGGGTGTGGTCGTCGGAGTTGCGCTCGCGACGGCGCTCGGAGCACCTGGAGTGACGTTCCTGGCCTCGCTCCTGGCCTCGTCGCTAACGATGTACCTTCCGTTCTTGCCCATCCTGCCGGTGCTCATCATCCTCGCCGTGCCCGTGATGATCATCGTCTCCTCGATCGCGACCCACCGAAGCACCGCGCCCAGATCTCGCAGCGTCTGGATGGGCGTGCTTATCGGCTGTGGCCTCGCGCTGATCGTTGGCGCCGGACTTTGTGTCGCAGTGATCACCAGTTTGAACAGCGGATGACAGGGGTGCCGATCGCCGACACAGTGCCGCTCACCTGGGGCGAGGGAATGCCCCTGCGAGGGGACAAGATCCGGCGTTACGTCAACTGCTTCTGCCCGCAATGCCATGCGGCACAAGTGGAACAGCCACTGACCGAGGTACGGCGCCTGTCGGGCTGGCTGGCCGAACGAGACGGCAAGGTGTGGCTCGAGCGCGGGTGCCCCACGCACGGCTTCATCCGCACCCTGTACGACGAGAGTCCTGAGATCCTCGACTACCTCGAGCAGTGGACAGCACCCACCAAGTGGCATGTGCCAGATACCGTCGGGAACTTCGACCCAGTGCCCGGGGCCTACCTCCAAGGCCTCGGCGAGATGCAAACCCAGCACACCTGCATCCTGCTCGAGGACATCGTGGAGGTGTGCAACCTTCGCTGCCCCACGTGTTTCACGGACTCCTCCCCCGACCTCGGGGGGATCGTCCCAGTGGAATCCATCCTGGCGAACGTCGACCAGCGACTTGCACGGGAGAACGGACGGATCGATGTCGTCATGCTCAGCGGCGGCGAACCGACCCTTCACCCGGAACTCCCGCGCCTGCTCGATGAGCTCGCGGCACGCAATATCGTGCGCATCCTCATCAACACCAACGGGCTTCTCGTCGCACGCGACGACGATCTGATCGCACTCCTGCACCGCCACCGTGACCGGGTCGAGGTCTACCTGCAGTTCGACGGACTCCGGGCGGAATCCTCCCGCCACCACCGCGGTGGGGATCTCACCGCGATCAAACATGAGGCGATGTCGCGACTGTCCGCCGCAGCGATCTTCACGACCTTGACGATGACGGCCACACTGGGCGTCAACGACGACGAGATCGGCGATGTCGTCATGACCGCACTCGCCACCCCCTACGTCGGCGGGGTCTCGATCCAGCCGGTGTTCGGGTCGGGCCGGGCACAACCGCTTGACCCCATGAACCGCCTCACGCACACCGGAGTACTGGCCCGGCTCGGCCCGCAGACCGACGGAGCCGTCACATGGCGCGATCTCACCGCACTCCCCTGCTCGCACCCGCACTGCGCCAGCGTCGGATACATGCTGCGCACCGACTCAGGCGAGTGGCGCTCACTAGTCGGCATGGTGGGAGTCGACCGACTCAAGGAATATCTCGGCCTCGTCGCCAACCGCATCGCCGATCGCGAACTGCCTCGAGAACTCCGCAAGGCTGTTCGACAGTCGCTGCTCGGCCTGCTCAGCGAACAGAGCAGCCTGAGCCACCCATCGGTCACGACCATGTGGCGCGATGTGTGCGATGCCTGCGACCTCGGCTTGGGCACACTGCTGAAAGTGGCGGCGAACCTCGGGCTTCCGGGCCGTGACGAAGCCCTTCGCCGCATGCTCGGCGAGCGGGTGGTACGCGTGACCGTGAAGCCATTCATGGATCAGCACACGATGATCGAAGAACGGTTGACCCAGTGCTGCGTCCATGTGGGCACCCGCAGCGACACTCAGGATCAATGTGCCCCGTTCTGCGCGGTGCAGGCCTGGCCAGCGCTGGCCGCCCAGCGGCTCTCGCATGTCGAAGCCGTGGCGGCTCGCTCATGACCTCGCCCGCCGGCACTCCAGGTCGCCCCATACCAGGGCAACCGGACTGCGGTGAGCCCGAGGAGATCACGAGGCCCTCTGAGGGGTCCTTCGATCCCTTGCGCCTGTGCATCTTCGCCACGATCGCACTGATCGCGTGGCTACTCGGGCCCTTCGCACTTCTCGGATTCGCCCTTCTGGGATTCGCGGGCTATTGGCGCGCGCACCGCGCGGGGCTGACGCAGAGCCGGTGCTACCTGCGCGATGTACGACTCGTGCTGATCTATCTCGCCGCGTTGAGCGCGGTGGGCGTGGTGTTCGCCGTACGCGAGGTCGTGGGCTGGCTCGGCTGATCACTGATCCAGGAAGGCGCACCCGCCAGTGCTGCACCCGCATAGCCAGGCGTTGGTGCCCGACCACCTACATCCGTAGTGTGCCCATATGGCCACACCCGGCACGACGTCGACGGCCGATCTGCCTCCGCTGCGCGCGTGGCTTCCGGACTACGTCATCCTCGCCCTGATCTGGGGCTCCTCGTTCATGCTGGTGAAGGTCTCCGTCGAGGAATTCACCGGTGTCGGATCGTCTTTCCTGCGCCAGGTGATCGGAACCATCACCTTGCTGTCGTTCATGCTCATCGGTCGACACCGGTTCCCCCCTCGGGCGCTCTGGGGGCATATAGCGGTCATCGCCCTCCTCATGTCGGTGCTGCCCGGAACGTTGATCTCGATCAGCCAGAGCTACATCTCCTCCGGCCTTGCCGCGATCCTGAACTCGACCGTGCCCCTCGCCACTCTGGTGGTGGTACTGGCCGCCTACCGCGACGAGGAGGTGCTCACCCGCGCCCGCGCGTTTGGGCTGTTCATCGGGTTCGGTGGGGTGCTGGTCGTTCTCGGGGCCTGGAACGGCTTCGGCGAGGTGAGCTGGATCGGGGTCGCACTCGTGCTCGCCTCAGTAGTGGGCCCCGCGATCGCCTTCCCCTACACGCGTCAGCATCTGAGCGGCAATGTCGAGGCCATCCCCTTGGTGGCGACGCAGATCCTGTTCTCGGCGATCATCATGATTCCCTGGGTGCTCGTCACGGGTGTCACCCACAGTGCCGTGACGCTCGGGCCAGTCGCCGCGCTGACGACGCTCGGAGTTATCTCCACGGGGGTGGCCTACACCCTCAACTTCCGGATCATCACGGTGGCCGGAGCGACCACCCTGGCCTCGGTCACCTACCTGCTTCCCGTGGTCGCGGTGGTCACCGGCGCCCTCGTGCTCGGTGAGCGCCTGGCCTGGTACCAACCCGTCGGTGGTGCTGTCGTGCTCGCGGGCGCCGCGATCTCACAGGGTCGGCTCCGGCTCGTGCGGCGCCCATCGTCGGCGACTGCATGACTGTCGCGTCGCGCTCCTCACGTCCGGCATCCCCGGCATCTCCGGCGTGCCGGGTGTCGGGGCTGAATATTGGATACCGTCGTGGTTCAGCCACCACAGCCCCCGGAGTAAGCCGTGTCCCGCGCCCCCGTGTCGCCCTTCGCCCTCCTCGACCTCGACTCCCTCCTGAGCGAGGAGGAGCGCGCGATCCGCGACGTGGTGCGCTCGTGGGTCGAGGACCGCGTCACGCCACATATCGGCGGCTGGTTCGAGGCCGGCACCATCCCTGCACGTGAACTTGCGCGCGAGCTCGGAGAACTCGGCGTCCTCGGTATGCATCTCCAGGGCTACGGTTGCGCCGGCACCAGCGCGGTGGCCTACGGGCTGGCCTGTCTCGAGCTCGAGGCGGGCGACTCCGGGCTCCGCTCCCTCGTGAGTGTCACCGGTTCGCTGGCGATGTATGGCATCCATGCCTTCGGCTCCGAGGCCCAGAAGAACGAGTGGCTCCCCCGCATGGCTTCCGGCGAGGCGCTCGGCTGCTTCGGCCTGACCGAAGCCGACTTCGGGTCCGACCCCGCGGGCATGCGCACCCACGCCCGCCGCGACGGTGACGACTGGGTGATCAACGGCTCCAAGATGTGGATCACGAACGGGAATGTCGCCGACGTGGCGGTGGTGTGGGCTGGCACCGACGATGGGATCCGCGGCTTCGTCATCCCTACCGACACCCCCGGCTTCACAGCCCGCGAGATCACCAAGAAGATCTCACTTCGGGCATCGGTCACCTCCGAGCTCACCTTTGAGGACCTCCGCCTTCCGGCTGATGCGATCCTTCCGAATGTCACGGGCCTTCGCGGCCCGCTCTCATGCCTGAACGAGGCCCGGTTCGGAATCGTGTTTGGCACCCTGGGTGCGGCCCGTGACTGCCTGGAGACGGCGATCGCGTACGCCATCGACCGCGTTCAGTTCGATCGGCCCATCGCCGGATTCCAATTGACTCAGAAGAAGTTTGCCGACATGGCCCTCGAGCTCGACAAGGGGTTCCTACTCGCCCTTCACATCGGCAGGCTCAAGGATGCCCACCAGGTGCGACCCGAACAGATCAGCGTCGGCAAACTCAACAACGCCCGTGAGGCGTTGGCGATCGCTCGCGAGTGCCGCTCGATCCTCGGTGCCAACGGAATCACGCTTGAGTACCCGGTGATCCGGCACATGAACAATCTCGAGTCGGTCTTCACCTACGAGGGCACCAACGAAATGCACACCCTCGTCGTGGGCGAGGCACTCACGGGCATAGCCGCCTACCGCGGATGAACAACACTCGCCCGGCGCGCGAATCCACGGCGGCCGTGAGCGCGGTGATCAGCCAGATGTAGTCGGGGCCAGGAGCGGGCGCATTACTTCCAGGACGCTTGCATCCTCAATGGTGTTCGGAGTGGCCTCATCCCGACCGTCGGCGATGCCGCGCATGGTCCGTCGAAGGATCTTGCCGGACCGAGTCTTTGGCAGGCCCGCCACGATCACCACTGATTTGAGGGCCGCGACAGGGCCGATCCGCTGACGCACATCGGCCACGATCTCACTTTCGAGGACGGCCGGATCTAAGTCGACACCGGCCTTGAGCACCACGAACGCACGCGGGATCTGCCCCTTGATCGGATCGGCCACCCCGATCACCGCGCACTCGGCGACCGCGGGATGCCCTGCCACGACCCCCTCCATCGAACCGGTCGAGAGCCGGTGCCCCGCCACGTTGATCACATCGTCGGTTCGACCCATGACGAACACATAGCCGTCGTCGTCGATGATGCCTTCGTCGCCCGTGGCATAGAAGCCCTCGGCGTCCGCGAGATAGGAGGCGACGTACCGACTGTCGTCATTCCACAGGGTGGGCAAGGTTCCCGGAGGCAACGGAAGCCGGAGCGAGATGTTGCCCTCGCGCCCCCGGCCGACGGGGTTTCCGTGGTCATCGAGAATCACGATGTCATACCCCGGCATCGCGACACTTGCCGAGCCTGACTTGGTCGCCATGGGCTCGAGCCCGCGCGGATTCGCGGTGATCGCCCAGCCCGTCTCGGTCTGCCACCAGTGGTCGACGACGGGGACACCCAGAGTGGTGGTGGCCCAGTCCTGGGTCGACGGGTCGAGCCGCTCACCCGCGAGGAACAACGTCTCAAACTTCGAGAGGTCACGACCTTCGAGCAGCAGCGCGTCAGGGTCGGTCTTCCTGATTACCCGGAACGCCGTAGGAGCGGTGAACATCGCCTTCACGCCATGTTCGGCGATGACTCGCCAGAACGCACCCGCATCAGGCGTTCCCACCGGCTTTCCCTCGTAGAGCACCGTGGTGGCGCCGACCAGCAAGGGACCGTAAACGATGTAGGAGTGACCGACGACCCAGCCGATATCGCTGGCCGCCCAGAACACCTCACCCGGGCCGATGTCGTAGATATTGCGCATGCTCCACGCCAGTGCGACGGCGTGGCCGCCGTTGTCGCGCACGATTCCCTTGGGCTTTCCCGTGGTGCCCGAGGTGTAGAGCACGTAGAGCGGATCCGTGGCCGCCACGGGCACACACTCGACAGGCGAGGCAGCAGCGACGATCTCGCGCCAATCGAGTGCGCGCGTTCCGAGGTCGACGACGTGTTGGGGTCGTACGAGTACGACGACCGCATCTGGCTGGTGCTCGGCGAGTTCGAGAGCGGCATCGAGAAGTGGCATGTACTCCACGACTCGACCCGGTTCGAGTCCGCACGACGCAGAGAGCACGACCTTCGGGGTGGCATCGTCGATGCGGATTGCCAACTCATGTGAGGCGAAACCCCCGAAGACCACCGAGTGCACCGCGCCCAGGCGCGCCACCGCGAGCATGGCGATCACCGCCTCGGGCACCATGGGCATGTAGATCAGCACGCGATCACCGACACCCACACCTAGGCCGCGAAGCGCCCCTGCAAAGGTCGCGACCTCGTCACGGAGCCTGGCGTAGGTATAGGTGAAGGACGTTTCCGTCAGCGGGCTGTCGTAGATCAGGGCTGTGGTCTCCCCCCGGCCTGCGGCGACGTGCCGGTCAAGGGCATTCCAGCAGGTGTTGAGACGGCCGTCGGTGAACCAGCGATAGAAGGGGGCGTCCGAGGAATCGAGCACCTGGGTCGGATCGACAGACCAGTCGATGGCCGAGGCCGCCTCGCCCCAGAAGGCCGATGGGTCGCTCAGGCTGAGCTCATGGGCGCTCGCGTAGGGGCCGCTGATGTCCTTCGCCACGAACTTCTCCGGTCTCTGAGATGCTCCGAACCGCTGGGCGCGCGAGAACCACACACACTGCGCGTGACCCTACTCGGCCGCCGCGAGTTGCCCGCACGCTCCGTCGATCTCGCGGCCTCTGGTGTCGCGCACCGTCACAGCCACTCCGCCGGCCTCGAGGCGACGAACGAACTCCCGCTCGTCCTCCGGCCGCGATGCGGTCCACTTCGATCCCGGGGTGGGGTTGAGCGGGATGAGGTTGACGTGCACGAGCTTGCCCCGCAGACGCTTGGCGAGCAGCTCGGCCCGCCAAGCCTGGTCGTTGACATCCTTGATGAGCGCGTACTCGATCGAGACACGTCGGCCGGTGATACGCGCGTAGTCCCATGCCGCATCCAGCACCTCGGTGACCTTCCACCGGGTATTGACCGGCACGAGGGTGTCACGTAGTTCATCGTCTGGGGCGTGGAGTGACAGAGCGAGCGTGACGGGCAGGCCCTCGGTTGCCAGTTCATGCATCCGCGGGACAAGGCCAACGGTGGAAACCGTGATCCCGCGGGCCGACATACCTAGGCCCCCCGGGCTCTTCTCGACCAGACGCCGAACGGCACCCACCACCGACTTGTAGTTGGCCATGGGCTCGCCCATACCCATGAAGACGACATTGGAGACCCGAGCCGGGCCTCCCGGCACCACGCCGGAGGCGATCGTGCGCGCCCCGGCCACAACCTGTTCGACGATCTCAGCAGTGCTCATATTGCGGGTGAGTCCGGCCTGGCCCGTCGCGCAGAACGGGCAGTTCATGCCGCACCCCGCCTGACTCGACACGCACATCGTCACGCGACCGGGGTAGCGCATCAGCACACTCTCGACGAGTGCGCCGTCGAAGAGTCGCCAGACAGTCTTGCGGGTCATGCCCTCGTCACAGGTGAGCTCGCGCACCGGCGACATCAGCGCGGGGGTGAGCTCGGTGGCAATCTGGTCGCGCTGCGCGGCAGGCACGTCAGACCATTCGCTCGGGTCATTCGAGAGACGCGTGAAGTAGTGACGCGACACCTGATCGGCCCGGAACGCTGGCAGGCCCAGTGCCACGACCGCCTCGCGCCGCTCGGCTGCGGTCAGGTCGGCGAGATGCCGCGGGGGCTTGCGCCGTCGGGGCTCGTCGAAGGTGAGCTCGCCCACCCGGGGCTTGCGTGGAGTCTCGAGGTCCTCAGTCATGTCATGGACGAGTGTCGCACGGGGGATCAGGGCCCGAGGAACACGCGTAGCAGCAGCCAGGATGCGAACGCGTTCGGCAGCAGTGAGTCGAAGCGGTCCATGAGGCCACCGTGACCGGGAAGGACCGAGCTCATGTCCTTCACCCCGAGATCGCGCTTCACAGCCGACTCCACGAAGTCTCCGACCGTGGCCGTGACGGTGAGCACCAGGCCCGTGATGAGCCCCTGCCACCACGGTGCGTGCAGCAGCAGGGTGAACAGCAGTACGCCCGCAATCGCCTGCAGCAGAAGGGAACCAACGAAACCTTCCCACGACTTCTTCGGCGAGAGGCTCGGCGCGATGGGATGACGGCCCGCGAGTACCCCTGCGGCATATCCCCCGACATCGCTGCAGATGGTGAGGATGACGAAGGTGAGGACGCGGCCACCGCCCTGCGATGAGGCCAATGTGAGTGCCGCGAAGCCACCGAGCAACCCGGTGTAGCTCGCCGCGAACACGGTTGCGGCGACGTCGGCCACGAAGCCGTCCGGCCCGCGGCGGAGCCTGAGCCCACAACTGAGCAGCACGGTCGCGGCGAACACGGCGAGGAACGGGAGGGGCCCGTACCAGTAGGCAACCTCGACCATCGCGAACACGCCGATGTACAGCGGGAGCCGCACCAGGCGGATACCGCGGGAAGCCATGGCGCCGTGCAACTCGTGGGCCCCACCGACCATGGCAAACGCGACAACGAAGGAGAAGATCCACGGGGCGAGCACAATCGGCAGGAGTACCAGACCGAATCCGAGCAGCAGCCCGACGACGATCGCCGACGCGAGATTGCGACCGGCGCGCCCGGAGGCGCTCGACTGGTCGTCGCGCGAGAGCTCTGCCATAGGCGGAGGAGCTGGGAGGTGGTCAGACCTCGAGCAGCTCGACCTCCTTGTGCTTGAGGAGGTCGTCGATCGCGGCGACGTACTTCTGGGTGGTCTCGTCGAGGGCCTTTTCGGCACGTCGCACGTCATCCTCGCCGACGACACTGTCCTTGATCATCTTCTCGAGGACGTCCTTCGCGTGCCGGCGGATACTGCGGACCGAGATTCGCGCATCTTCCGCCTTGGCACGTGCGACCTTGATGTACTCCTTGCGGCGATCCTCGGTTAACTGGGGGAAAGCCACCCGGATGACGACGCCGTCATTGCCCGGATTGACGCCAAGATCGGAGTCGCGGATCGCGCGCTCGATCGCGGTCATCGAACCCTTGTCGTAAGGGGTGATCACCACGAGCCTGGCCTCGGGCACCGCGAACCCCGCCATCTGCGTGATCGGGGTTGGCGTGCCGTAGTAGTCGGCGGTGATCTTGCTGAACATCGCTGCGGTCGCGCGGCCTGCGCGGATCCCCGCGAAGTCCTCCTTGGCGACGCCGACGGCCTTGTCCATCTTGGCCTCGGCCTCGAGCAGGGTGTCGTCGATCACCTGGGAACTCCTCGGGTCAAATCTGGTGACGAACATGGTGGTCGGGCTCGGTTCAGCGGGGCTGATAGGGCGGGGCGCTCTCTCAGGTTGCCACGAGAGTCCCGATCCTCTCACCCCGCACGGCTCGGGCGATATTGCCTTCGACGAGCAGGTTGAACACCAGGATCGGCAGGCTGTTGTCCTGGCACAGGCTGATCGCAGTGGCGTCGGCGACCTTGAGGCCGCGGGCGAGCACCTCGGCGTGTGTGAGCGTGTCGAATCGCGTGGCGCTCGGCGTGGTGCGCGGATCGGCGTCGTAGACCCCGTCGACCCCCTTGGCCATGAGCACCACGGTGGCACCCACCTCGAGCGCGCGCTGCGCAGCTGTGGTGTCGGTGGAGAAGTACGGAGCCCCGAGGCCCGCCCCGAAGATCACCAGGCGGCCCTTCTCCAAGTGCCTGATCGCGCGGCGCGGAACGTAGGGCTCAGCAACCTGGCCCATCGCGATGGCCGTCTGAACCCGGGTCTCGACTCCCTGGCGCTCGCAGAAGTCCTGTAACGCCAAGCAGTTCATGACCGTTCCGAGCATGCCCATGTAGTCCGCGCGCGAGCGGTCCATGCCCCGCTCGGAGAGCTGGGCACCTCGGAAGTAGTTCCCGCCGCCGATCACCACCGCGACCTCGACACCGCCACGGATGACGGCCGCGATCTGGCGCGCGATCGCCTGGACGACATCGGGGTCGACCCCGAGCGAACCTGTACCCGCGAACGCCTCGCCCGAGAGCTTGAGCAGGACGCGGCGATAGCCGCCCTCGGGAACTCCCGGCCACGTCTCGATCGTGCCTTCCAACGTCGGCTGGACGGCGATCGCCCCGGAGGACGATCCCGCGTTGGCAGCACCGGCACTGGCGATGTCATCCACGACGGCGACCTCCTGGGTTTTCGGGGGTGTCTCTACCCGCGAGTGTGTCAGGCGACGCACCCGCGCGGAGGCGTCAGGAACCGATCTCGAAACGGGCGAAGCGGGTGACGGTGGTGCCCGCCTGGTCGAGGACGGCCTTGACCGACTTCTTGGACTCCTGGACCGAGTCCTGCTCGAGCAGCACGTTGTCCTTGAAGAAGCCGTTGACCCGGCCTTCGACAATGCGCTCGAGGGCAGCCTCGGGCTTGCCCTCCTCCTTGGCCTTGGCAGCGGCGACGCGGCGCTCGGTCTCGACGACGTCGGCCGGCACCTCCTCGCGCGTGAGGTAGGACGCACGCATCGCGGCGACCTGCATCGCTGCTGCGCGAGCGGCGTCCTCGGAGCCCTCGTAAGCGACCATGACGCCCACCTGTGCCGGCAGGTCTGCAGCGCGCTTGTGGAGGTAGACAGCGACGGGGCCCTCGAACACGGCCACGCGGCCGAGTTCGAGCTTCTCACCGATAACCGCGGACATGGCCTCGATGGCCTGAGCCACCGTCAGACCATCCTCGAGCGGGGTTGCTGCGAGGGCTGCGGCGTCGGCGGGGCGCGCCTCGGCGGCCTTGGCGACGATCCTGGCCGCGAGGGCCTGGAAGTCTGCGTTCTTGGCCACGAAGTCGGTCTCGGCGCGCAGTTCGACGAGTGCCCCGTCCTGGGCGGCAACGAGGCCGTTGCTGGCCTCACGCTCGGCGCCACGCGCGGCGGCCTTGGCGGCGCCGCTGATACGCAGCGCCTCCTGGGCCTTGGCGATGTCGCCATCGTTCTCGACGAGTGCCTTCTTGCACTCCATCATCCCTGCGCCCGTGAGGTCGCGGAGCTTCTTCACGTCGGCTGCGGTGACGTCGGCCATGGCGTGACTCTCTTTCATCGGAAGTGAACTCGGGTTCTCGCGCCTGCGGCCCGGAGCGGCCCGAGGGCCGGACCAGGCCGCAGGCCAGATCGTGCGAAGTGGCTCAGGCCTGGTCGGCCGGGGCCTCGGTGGCGTCAGCGGCAGGTGCCTCGACGACGATGTCGGCAGGTGCCTCGACGACGATGTCGGCGGGTGCTTCGACGACGACCTCGACAGGTGCCAGAAGTTCGGCCTCCCATGCGGCGAGAGGCTCGTCGGTGGCGAGCTCGCCCTCGGCGGCCGCATCGGCGCGACCACGGCCCGCACGGGCCATGAGGCCCTCGGCAACCGCATCTGCGATGACACGAGTCAGGAGAGACACCGCGCGGATCGCATCGTCGTTGCCGGGGATCGGGAAGTCGACCACATCGGGGTCGCAGTTGCTGTCGAGGATCGCGACGACGGGGATGCCGAGCTTACGGGCCTCGGCGACCGCGATGTGCTCCTTGTTGGTGTCGACGATCCACACCGCACTCGGGATCTTGGTCATGTCGCGGATACCACCGAGGGTCTTGTCGAGCTTGTCCTTCTCGCGCTTGAGGACGAGCAGCTCCTTCTTGGTCATGCCGGAGCCGGCGACGTCGTCGTAGTCGAGGAGCTCGAGCTCCTTGAGGCGCTGGAGGCGCTTGAAGACGGTGGTGAAGTTGGTGAGCATTCCACCGAGCCAACGCTGGTTGACATAGGGCATACCGACGCGCGTGGCCTGCTCGGCAACCGGCTCCTGCGCCTGGCGCTTGGTGCCGATGAACATGACCGAACCGCCATGGGAGACGGTCTCGCGGATGAACTCGTACGCACGGTCGATGTAGGTCAGCGACTGCTGGAGGTCGATGATGTAGATGCCGTTGCGCTCATTGAAGATGAAACGCTTCATCTTGGGGTTCCAACGTCGGGTCTGGTGCCCGAAGTGGACGCCGCTCTCGAGCAGCTGCTTCATTGTGACGACGGCCATGGCCTATCGCTCCTTGATCCGGCGCCGAGGCGACACGGGACAAAGCCCCGCGACGCGGCAGCGCCACTCGGTTGTGTACCCCACCGGGCGGCGGGGTGCCTGACTCCCGCCTCACGCACCCGACCGGCGAACCGGACCGAGGGTGCGCCGCCGGCCTTGGCCGGATGCGGGCGTGCGATGTCGGCCCTCGTGAGAAGGACCGCATGGTCAGTGTACGGGCTCGGAGCCGAGGCCTGAAATCCTGACCACGCCGCCCTGCCGCACCCGAGTGAGGCGGTGGCCGCTCCCGATGTATTCGGGGGCTGAACCGCCGCCCACAGGTGGCTATCCGGGGGTGTCGTCCTCAGTTGACGTGCGCGTCGAGGTCAGGCGGGGTCACGGTGAGCACCCTGGGCAGGTGCCCCTCCCGATCATGTCCGTCGCCGCGAGCCTCCTCCTCGCTCTCGCCACACCGCTGGGGGTGGTCTCCCTGATCGATTCCGATCCCGGCCAGTCAGCCCCCCGCAAGGCCGAGATCACGCCCACTCACCGACCCCAACCCTGGCCGAGTCCACCCCCATCCCCGGCCCATCCCGCGATGGGCCCCCCGAACAGAGCGACGAAGTCCCCGAGCGTCACCAACACATGGGTCGTCCCGATTGAAGGCTATGTACTGATCACTCGAGGCTTCGACCCTCCCGCCGCCACCTGGCTCCCCGGACATCGAGGGGTCGACCTCGCCGCGGTGACGGGCACAACCGTCCGGGCTGCCGGGTCCGGGGTCATCACCTGGGCGTCTCAGATAGCCGGTCGAGGGGTGGTCGTGGTGCTCCACCCCGACGGCCGCCGCACCACCTATGAGCCACTCAATCCCGCAGTCGCGGTGGGCCAGGTCGTCATCACCGGTGAGGTGATCGGATCAATCGCACCGGGCACGGGCCATTGCGGCCGCGGCCCCCGGTGTCTGCACTGGGGGCTTCGCCGCGGCCAGGAGTACCTCAACCCCATGTCTGTTCTGCGACGGGGCGACCCGGTCCTGCTTCCCGCCACCGGCTGATCGACACGCGGAAGGTGCACCACCTATGCCCGGTGCCGGAGATCAGTCGTCGTCGCTTGACTCGGAGAGCTTGCCGCGCAACTGGAGAACAGCCTTGGTGTGCATCTGACAGATACGTGATTCAGTCACACCGAGAACCTGCCCGATCTCGGCGAGGGTGAGTCCCTCGTAGTAGTAGAGGGTCACCACGATCTTCTCGCGCTCAGGCAGGGTGTTGATCGCCTTGGCGAGGATGTACTTGGTCTCCTCGCCCTCGAAAAGGTTGAGGGGGTCGGGCGCCTTGGGATCCTCGAGGGTGTCCCCCAGGGTCATCTTGTCGCCACGCTCGCCACTGGCATGCAGCAACTCGTCGAGGGCGACCACGTTGACGAACGACACCTGGCTGAAGATCGTGTGGAGTTCCTCGAGCTTGACACCCATCTCGGCGGCAACCTCGGCCTCGGTCGGTGAGCGCTGGAGTTTGACCTCCAGTGACTGATACGCGCGCTCGACCTCACGGGCCTTGGAGCGCACCGAGCGAGGAATCCAGTCGATCGAACGCAGCTCGTCGATGATGGCGCCGCGGATGCGGCTGATTGCATAGGTCTCGAACTTGATCGCCCGCTCGAGGTCGAACTTCTCGATGGCGTCGATAAGGCCGAAGATCCCATAGGACACCAGGTCGGCCTGCTCGATATTGGGCGGCAGCCCCACACCGACCCGGCCGGCCACATACTTCACCAGCGGTGAGTAATGCAGGATCAGCCGCTCGCGCAGCGACGGATCGGCCGTGGCCTTGAACTCCTCCCACAGACCTCGGAGAGCGGCAGCACTGTCGGATGCCGCGACAGCCTTCTCCTCATCGGTGGGGGTGAGGTCAATGGAATCGAGTGCGGCAGCGAAGGCGTCGTCGGGCTCAAGGTCCTCGAGGGATACACCAAGGTCGTCGTTCAACTCGGCGCCGGAGTTGTCGGGGTCTTCGACGTCCACACCGCCCTCGCCATCGAGGGAATCGCCATCGAGGGAATCGCCATCGAGGGAATCGTCATCGAGGGAATCGTCATCGAGGGAATCGTCATCGACAACGTCCTCCGGCTCGGGGGCGCCATCGAGCGAGCCCTCAGGCCCGCGGGTGCGCCTGCTCATACGTTGCCCTCAACCGTTCGACGCTGACATGGGTGTAGATCTGAGTCGTAGCGAGCGTAGCGTGCCCGAGAATCTCCTGGACCGATCGTAGGTCCGCACCGCCCTCCAGCAGGTGTGTCGCCGCCGAGTGTCGCAGGCCATGGGGGCCAAGGTCAGGTGCTCCGGCAACGTGGCCCATCATCCGATGGACCACGGCCCGAACCGTGCGAACATCGATACGTCTGCCTCGGGCTCCCAGGATAAGGGCGGCACCCGACTCCGGGATCAGCAATCCCGGACGTCCCCCCGAGAGCCAGCTGTCGAGAGCCCGCTGCGCGGGTGGGCCATACGGAACCGTCCGCTCCTTCGATCCCTTGCCCAGGACGCGCACCGTGCGCCGCGCGGTGTCGACATCATCGACATCGAGCCCGACGAGCTCACCCACGCGCATACCAGTCGCATAGAGCATCTCCAGGACCAGTCGGTCTCGGACGTGGAGGGGATCACCATCGTCGGAGGCGATCAGCGCGATATCCATCAGAGCCGCCGCCTCTGCCTGTTTGAGGACACCCGGGAGAGTTCGATGAGTGCTCGGGGTGGCGAGGCGGTCACCGGGATCGGTCTCAAGTAGCCCTCGTCGATGCGCCCAGGCGGTGAACACTCGCGCCGAGGCTGCCCGACGCGCCAGCGTCGCACGCGCGTGACCATCCTCGGACTCATGTGAGAGCCAACTGCGCAGATCGGTGAGGTCGAGGTGGCGCACTGAATCGGCCCCCTGAGAGCAGGCGTAGGTCAGCAGTCGGGAGATATCCCCCACATACGCACGGACCGTGTGCGGGCTGCGCCCGAGTTCGACGCCCAAGTGAGTGGCGAAATCCTCAAGCACTGCAAGGAACCCGGGGCCAAGCGTGTGCTCGGAACTGGGGGGCGCCTCGGGGGCTCTGACGGACACCTGCCTACCGTCCGTGCCGGACTACCGGGAGTCAACCCGGCGCGCCGGTTCGAACGGCGAGAGCCCACCCCTGGGCCGATGACCGAACGAGGCCGGCCAGGTCGAGGAGGCCCAGTGCAGCGACGGCCTCCGGGGGCGTCACACCCGCAGCGCGGGCGATTCCCTCAACCGTGTCAGCGCCCCTGGCAGGCACGCCGTCGAGAACCCGGCGCGTGAGCAGGTCGAGGAGGTCGCGTGGCTCCGAGGGCCCGGACATCTCGGCAGCGAGGTCAGCACCCAGCGCGCCGACGGCCTCGATGATCTCCTGGGCCGAAGTCACGGCCAGTGCCCCATGGCGCAACTCACGATGAACGCCGGCCGACATGGCCGAGGTGACCGGACCTGGCACGACCAGGACCGATCGACCCAGGCGTTCGGCGTCGTGGGCTGTGGAGAGCGAGCCCGACCGCAACGCGGCCTCTACCACCACCGTGCCACGGGTGAGCGCGGCGATCACTCGGTTCCTGACGAGAAAGCGGGTGCGGTGCGGGACCGCCCCCGGTGGCACCTCCGAGACCAGCAGTCCGTCGGCCGCGATGCGCTCGAAGAGCCCAGCATGACGCGGCGGATAAGCCACGTCGACCCCGCACGCGAGGACGGCGATGGTGATGCCCCGCGCCGCCAGCGATCCGGCATGTGCCGCGGCATCGATTCCGAAGGCCCCTCCGGATACGACAGTCCAGCCAGCCAATGCGAGATCGGAGGCGAAGGTCGATGCCACATGGGTTCCGTAACCGGTAGCCGCACGTGCGCCGACGAGCGCCACTGAGCGTAGGAGCGAGAGCCTGAGATCGACCGTGCCCCGGACCCAGAGGGCCCACGGAGCGCTGTCGCCGAGGTCATCAAGTTGGCGCGGCCATTCGAGGTCGTCGGGCACAAGGAGTCGACCCCCGACTTCCGTAACCCGGGCAAGATCGGCGTCGGGGTCGGCCCCTAGGAGTCGGATGCGATAACGGTCGACGTGGTCAAGATCCCCTGCCCGACCCTCGATCACCTCAACGGTGGCCGCGGCTCCACGCTCGGCAATCATCCGGCCGATGCGACGATCTCCGGGCTCTGCCACCCGCGACAACAAGGCGCGCGCTCGGCGGTCGATGCTGCTGTCGCTCATGCTGCCCACGAGGTTCCGCCGTCGCGATGATGGAGCGCCGCTCCGATATCTGAACGCGAGGGCTGTGAGCGCCCGGCCAGGTCGGCGAGCGTCCAGGCCACGCGCACGACACGGTCAGCGCCGCGGGCGGAGATGAATCCACGGGAAAGGGCGGTGTCGAGCGGGACCGCAGCGTCGGCATCGAGACCGAACTGACGGCGTACGACCGGCCCTGGCACCTCGGCGTTGACCCGCCACGGTGTGTCGCGGTAGCGGCGCGCAGCACGCTCGCGCGCCGCGCGAACACGATCGGCGACGGCCGAAGTCGGTTCGGCATCGGATGAGCCGAACTCGAGGTCGGCAAGTGTGGGCCGCACCAGTGATACCCGAAGATCGATGCGGTCGAGCAACGGACCGCTGATCCGCGCGAGGTAACGACGGCGCTGTTGGGGTGTGCAGACACAGGCCGGCGACGACGACGATGACAGCCCGGAGTCGCCGCGGCCGCACGGGCACGGGTTCATGGCCAAGATCAGGTGAAACCGCGCCGGGAACCGCACGGAGAAGGCAGATCTCGCCACGAGCATCACTCCGGATTCGAGTGGTTGCCGCAGGGCTTCGAGTGCACTCGCGTCAAACTCCGGTGCCTCGTCGAGGAAGAGCACACCTCGATGGGCCAATGACACCAAGCCAATACGCGGCACTCCTGATCCGCCTCCGACCATCGCGGCGTGGGTGGCGGTGTGATGCGGAGCCTCGAATGGGGGCACGGTGATCAGACGACCACCTGTGGCGAGTCGGCCCGCGACGGAGTGGATCGCGGTGACCTCAAGGGCCGCCTGCTCGTCGAGTGGTGGCAATAGGCCTGGGAGCCGCTCGGCCAACATCGTCTTTCCCACGCCAGGACTTCCAGACATCGCCAAGTGATGGCCTCCGGCGGCCGCGAGCTCGAGCGCGGAACGAGCGGCGTGTTGTCCGCGTACGTCCACGAGATCGGGAACATCGTGTGCGGGTGGCGGTGGTGGAAGGTCGTCGTGTGCCCCGTCGAGTTCGATGTCGGGGACAGCATCACCCCGCACCAACGCCACGAGGCCAGCCAGCGTGCGGACGCCATGGACCTCAAGACCTGGCACGAGCGCGGCCTCGTCGACATTGGCCGAGGGCACGACGAGCCTGCGGGCGCCCGCATCGCGCGCTGCCAGCGCCGCCACGAGGGCGCCGCGGACCGGGCGCACCCGACCATCGAGACCGAGTTCGCCCACGACGACGAGTTCTGCCGCGGCGTCACCGGGGACCTGACCACTTGCCGAGAGCAGGGCAAGTGCGATTGCAAGATCGAGTGTGGGTCCGCGTTTGGGCAGTTCGGCGGGCGAGAGTCCGACGGTGTTCCTGGGCCCGGGCCAGTCCAGGCCGGTGTTGATGACCGCGGACCGGCAGCGATCGCGAGCCTCACCCACGAGCTTGTCGGCCATGCCCACCACAGAGAACCCTGAGACGCCGATGGAGATATGGGCCTCAACGCCGATGACGTGCCCATCAACCCCGAGCAGTACCACCCCCCGGGTGCGCGCCACGCCACTCACGACAGCCCCCGAATGTGCTCCAGCACCGAGGGACCAGACCGGGGACGCAGCACCGAGATGACGTCGATACGCAGAGCGCCAGGCCTGAGCCGATGCTCATGGGCCCAACGCATTCCAAGACGCTCGAGGCGATGGAGCTTGCGCTCGGTGACGGCCTCGAATGGCGACCCATGGCGCAGGCTACTTCTCGTTTTGACCTCACAGACGACCAGCACATCGGCGTCGCGGGCCACGATGTCGATCTCGCCGATCTCACAGCGCCAGTTCCGTGCGAGGACCGCGAATCCCTCGGCCACCAGGTGGCGTGCCGCGAGATCCTCGCCATAGCGACCGAGGGCGTCCTTGGCCCTGACCGCAGGTGCTGCCTTGCGCACGATCGACTCCCACCCCGGGCGCCGGTGCACCCGCTCGGGGCGACCCTGTCAAGGGTCGCGGTGAGAGCGCCGGGAGAGCAGCACAGCCTGGGGATGGCTCGCGGCACTCGCGCAGGGTGGGGACAAGGCCTTGCTGGTCAGCGCGAGCCGTCGGACGGCATCTGGAGATCTGGCGTCGCGAGCTCCTCGACGTTGACGTCCTTGAAGGTCAGAACGCGAACATTCTTGACGAACCGGGCCTGGCGATACATGTCCCACACCCAGGCATCACTCATCCGCACTTCGAAGAAGACATCGCTCCCCTCGGCGCCTCGTACCTGGACGTCGACGTCGTTTGTCAGATAGAAGCGCCGCTCGGTCTCCACTACATAGGTGAAGAGTCCGACGACATCGCGATACTCGCGGTAGAGCCCGAGTTCGATCTCGGTCTCATATCGCTCGAGATCCTCGGCCGACATGGCTAGCTCCCCTCCGACGCGCCTGCGGAACCAAGCCCGCTACCACCGGGTCCGACGATCACTGCCCGAGGCTCATCCTCTCGCAGTTCGGCACCCTGCGGCCCGGCGGGGATGGCCCAACTGCGGCGATGCTGCTCGCACGGGCCAAGGCGGCGCAGCGCATCGAGATGATCTGGGCTGGCATAGCCCTTGTTCTGCTCCCAGCCAAAGGCGGGATGGACGCCGGCCAACTCGACCATGATGGCGTCGCGCGTGGTCTTGGCCAGGACACTCGCCGCCGCGACAGACGAACACGACATATCCGCTTTCACCAGGACGCTCACCGGGACATTCACGGGCACGGTCAAGGTGTAGGTGGGCAGGGCCCGGGGATCGCCCGATTCGTGGGCGCCGTCGAACAACGACGGTGCCGGACGCGTAAGCCAGTCGTGGCTGCCATCGAGGAGCACGTGATCGGGCATATGCGGCAGTGAGGCGACGGCACGCTCACCGGCGAGCCGCAGCGCCCCGATGATCCCCACGAGATCGATCTCCGCTGCGCTGGCATGGCCTACCGCCCACCCCGGCGCCCACGCGAGCAGCGCGGGCACGAGTCGCTCGCGCGCGGCGGCACTGAGCAGTTTGGAGTCACGCACTCCCCCCGGCGCGGATTCGGTGTCCGGACTGATCAACACGACCCCGACCGACACTGGCCCCCCGAGGGCTCCGCGCCCCACCTCGTCGACAGCGGCGAGCCACCGAATCCCTCGCGTGCGCATGAGTTCGCGCTCGTGCAGCAAGGTGGGTTCAGGCCGGGCACTCACGGCACCGCCTCTCCCGAGGGCGCCGCCGTGTCACCCCCGGTGTCGACCGCCGGACGCGCTGCCGGCGCCACGTCGAGCGCCGGATTCTCGAAGATTGCCGGGATCGGCGCACCCGACCAGTTGGACGCCGGCCACATGACGCCCACCACGCGACCGACAACATTCGCCACGGGGACCGAGCCCGCGGCGACATCGAGGTGGAACCGGGAGTCTTCGGAGTCGCCGCGGTTATCCCCCATGACGAAGACCCGGCCCGGGGGCACGGTCACGTCGAAGCGCACCTGCTCGGTGCCATCTCCCGGCTTGAGGTAGGACTCGACGAGGGGGATCCCGTTCAGGACGATGCGATTGCGCGCATCACAGCACACGATGTGGTCGCCGGCGACCGCGATCACCCGCTTGACGAGGTCCTCGCCCGTATCGGCAGGAAGGAGCCCGACCCACATCAGGACGCGGCGGATGACGCCCGAGGCACCAGTCGGCGGGACCGCTTCGGGGAGCCAGCCACCAGGATCGACGAACACGACGATCTCGCCGCGGTGCACGCCGGAGAGCTCGGTCGAGAGCTTGGAGACCAGGATCCGGTCCTGGACCTGAAGGGTGCCCTCCATCGAGGCGCTCGGAATGAAGAAGGCCTGGGCGACGAAGGAGCGCACGAGAACTGAAAGCACCAGCGCCACCACGACGATGACCGCCACCTCGCGGACGATTGACGCCTCCTTGCCCGCGCCGCGCCGCGCGGCATGGCGCGAGTGCGGAGTGGAGTCCGTCACCCTGCGGCGCTCGTGGTCAGACCAGGCTGGTCGAAGGTGGGCGGGATCGCCAGTATCCGCGCATGCGAGAGCGGCAGGATCACCGCGAACGCGCGCCCGATCACCCGATCGACTGGGACGAACCCTCCGCCCGGGTCGCCGAGGTGGGCACGTGAATCACTGCTGGCCGCCCGGTGATCGCCCATCACCCAGAGCTTGTCGGGCGGGACAAGGATGTCGAAGGGCTGCTCGCTCGGAGCATTGCCCGGGTAGAGGTAGGGGACCTCATCGAGTGCCACGCCGTTGACGCTGACTCGACCGGACACATCACAACAGACCACATGATCGCCCCCGACCCCGATAACCCGCTTGACGAAGTCGCGCTCATCGGGCGGCGCGAACCCGAAGGTGCGTCCGAACCACCCGAGACCCTTCCCGAGCAGGTCCGTGGGAGCGGTGAAGGTGACTTCCGGAGTGAAGGAGTCGACGCCGTTGAACACCACGATGTCGCCGCGATGGATCTCGCGAGTCTTGAAGACGATCTTGTTGACCGTCACTTTGTCGCCAACCGCGAGCGTGTTCTCCATTGAGCCGCTCGGGATGTAAAACGGTTGGACGAGGAAGGACTTGACCACGAAGGCGAACCCGAAGGCGATCACGACCAGGATCGGCAACTCGAGCCAGAACGAGCGATGCTGGTTGAGCTTGGGCCGCTCATGTGCTCCCGTGCGGGAACTCCGCCGTGGCCGCGGGGGCTCCGGGCGCAGCGGATCAACATCCATCAGTTCCACCATGATGGTGGCAGCCTAATGGCTCAGGCACGCCCAACATGCGAACGCCCGGCCCCTGACGGGACCGGGCGTCGACAACGCATTGTGTCCGGTTAGGACTTGGGGAGCGCGTCGCGCTTCTCCTTGATCTTGGCCTTCTTGCCCCGCAGATCGCGCAGGTAGTAGAGCTTGGCGCGGCGGACGTCGCCGCGGGTCACGAGCTCAATCTTGTCGACGATCGGGGTGTGGACGGGGAAGGTGCGCTCGACCCCGACGCCGAAGCTGACCTTACGGACCGTGAAGGTCTCACGGATGCCGCCGCCCTGGCGTCGGATCACGATGCCCTGGAAGACCTGGATACGTGAGCGGGCACCTTCGACGACCTTGACGTGCACCTTGACGGTGTCGCCGGGCCGGAAGTTGGGGATGTCGCCCTTGAGCGATCCTGCATCGACGAGGTCAAGCGTGTTCATGTGATCTCCTCGCACGCGCCACAGGTCACACGCGGAACATAGGTTGGATGCTGGTGTTCGCCGCTGGAGGCGGCCCCGCCGCGACCCCCCTGTGGCAGGGCGCCGACGCGAACACCGTCAGTCTGACACAGACGACCCGGGTGCTCCCAATCGGTGAGCGGCAGCCCTGAAGATCAGCCGAGAAGATCGGGGCGCCAGACCTCGGTACGGGCTCGCGCCTGATCGCGCCGCCAGGTCGCGATACGCCCGTGGTCGCCCGAGAGCAGCACCTGCGGCACTGCCAGGTCACGCCAGAGGGGCGGCTTGGTGAACATCGGACCCTCCAGAAGTGCGGCCATCTCACCGGCGGCGAAGGAGTCATCGAGTGCACTATCGGGATTGCCGAGCACTCCCGGCAGCAGACGGGCGGTGGCCTCGACCATCACGAGCACCGCGGCCTCACCCCCTGCCAGGACGTAGTCGCCGACGCTCACCTCGTCGACACGGGTGCCCGCGGCATAGTGCGCCGCCACGCGAGAGTCGATCCCTTCGTAACGGCCACAGGCGAATATCAGCCATGTGTCAGCGGCGAACTCCTGGGCGACGTCCTGGGTGAACCGTCGGCCACCGGGGGTCGGAATCACCAGGCGCGGCACGGTGCCTGGGTCCGATTCCAGGATCTGGTCGAGAGCCTCGCCCCATGGCTCCGGCTTCATCACCATGCCGGGCCCACCGCCGTAGGGAGTGTCGTCGACCGTGCGGTGTCGGTCATGCGCGTGGTCGCGAAGGTCGCGTACCCGAAGATCAAGAATGCCGGACTCCACCGCCTTGCCCACCAGGGACAGCCGCAGGGGCGCGAGATAGTCCGGAAAGATCGTGACGACGTCGATGCGCACGTCGATCAGCCCTCGGGATCGATGGGTACCACGTCGGCCTCAGGGAGGTCGTCGAGCTCGAGTAGGCCCGCGGGCGGATCAATCAGGACACGTCCGCCAGCGACGTCGACCTCGGGGACGAACTCGAGGACGAAGGGCACCAAGAGTTCGCGTCCGTCGAGGCGGCGGATCGAGAGCAGGTCTTGGGCCGGGAGATGGAGCACATCCTCGAGCACGCCGAGGGACTCCCCCGACATGGTCAGTACGGCAAGACCTCGGAGTTGGTGGTCGTAGAACTCCTCCGGGTCTTCCGGTGCCTCGGTGTCGTCGACCTCCGCCGAGAGCACCACCCCGCGCAAGGTCTCAGCCCCCGTGCGATCGCTGACCCCCTCCACCAACAGCAGCAGCCGCCCGCTGTGCCAGCGGGCGGCTGCGACGGTGATGGGCCCGAGTCGGGCAGGCTCGGCCACGAGGACCGCGCCCGCCGCGAAGCGGATATCAGGGGTGTCGGTGCGTACCTCGACGGTGACCTCTCCACGGATCCCGTGGGGGCGGCCGATACGTCCGACGACGAGCTGCAATGGTCAGCGCTCTCCGAGGTCGAGGAAGTCCACGCGCACGCCCTTGCCCGGCGCGAGCGCCGAGAGGACCGTGCGAAGGGCCGTGGCCGTGCGACCGGACTTGCCGATCACACGTCCCATGTCGTCGGGGTGGACGCGCACCTCGAGGGTGCGGCCCGGACCACGACGGTTGTCGCGCTCGGTGACCTCGACATCGTCGGGGTTATCGACGATGCCCTTGACCAGGTGCTCGAGTGCGTCCTCGAGCATGTCAGGCCTCGGTGCTCTCGGCGACCTCGGCCTCGACGGCCGGGGCCTCCTCGGCTACGACCTCAGCGACCGGCTCAACGACGACCTCAGCCGGGGCTTCGGCAACAACCTCAGCGACAACCTCAGCGACGACGGCCGGGGCCTCGTCGACCTTGGCGGCAGCCTTCTTCTTCGGAGTCGTGGCATCCTTGACCGGCTCGCTGGCGGCTTCGAGCGCGGCCGCGGCGAAGATCGCCTTGCGGTCGGGCTTGGGCTCGGCGACGCGCAGGGTTCCCTCGGTGCCGGGCAAACCCTTGAACTTCTGCCAGTCGCCGGTGATCTTTAGGAGCACGGTGACGGCCTCGGTCGGCAGTGCACCGACTCCGAGCCAGTACAAAGCCCGCTCGGAGTCGATGCGGATCAGGCTCGGCTCCTCCTTGGGCTGGTAGACACCGATCTCCTCGATCGCCCGGCCATCGCGCTTGGTGCGCGCGTCGGCGATGACGATCCGGTACTGGGCATTGCGCATCTTGCCCATGCGCTTGAGCTTGATCTTGACAGCCACGGGGCCGTTATCTCCTGTAAGTGGGGTGTGGGTCCGACCGACCCGCGTGGGGTGCGGTACGGCTCGGGCCCGATGGACTCCGCATGCCGCCAGCCGGTTAGAGGGCCGCTGGTGCTACGGGATCAACTCGCTCATGGTGCCAGAGAACAGGCCGTGCGCGGTAATCGGGGCTCAGCGACCCTCGAGCAGACCCTTGAACTCTGGTGGAAGTTCACTCAAGGTTGCCTGGAGTGCGGCCGGATCCAGACCACCGAGCAGGCCCCCGCCCAGGCCCCCCGCCGCACCTGGTTCGACCTCACCTGGGCCGCTCGCCCGCTTGGCCGGGTTGCCACTGCGCTTGGCTCCCTTACCGCTCTTGACCTGTGCCTTCTGCTTGGCCTTGGTGCGCTTGCCACCGCCCATGCCCGGCATGCCCGGCATTCCGGGCATCCCTCCGCCGGCCCGCATCTGGCGCATCATCTTCTGCGCCTCGATGAAACGCTCGACGAGTTGATTGACCGCTGACACCTCGACCCCAGCACCTCGGGCGATCCGGGAGCGTCGCGATCCGTTGAGCAGGCCGTGGTCGGCACGTTCGGCCGGAGTCATCGACCGGATGATCGCCGCCACCCGGTCAAGCTCACTGTCGTCGAATGACTCAAGTTGGCCCTTGATCTCCCCCATGCCCGGGAGCATGCCCAGGAGCTTGGTGAGCGACCCCATCTTCTTCAGGCTCATCATCTGCTCGAGGAAGTCCTCGAGGGTGAAGTCATCACCCTTGGCGATCTTGCCTGCCATGCGCGCGGCCTGCTCGGAATCGAACGCCTTCTCGGCCGTCTCGATGAGCGTCAGGACATCGCCCATGTCCAGGATGCGCGAGGCCATCCGGTCGGGGTGGAAGGTTTCGAGGTCGGTGAGCTTCTCCCCCACCGACGCGAAGAGCACCGGTTTGCCGGTGACCGTCACGACCGAGAGCGCGGCACCACCGCGTGCATCACCGTCGAGCTTGGCGAGCACGATGCCGTCGATACCGACCGCCTCGTCGAATGCCGCGGCCGTCGCAACCGCGTCCTGGCCGATCATCGCGTCGACGACGAGCAGGACCTCATCGGGTGTGACGGCGTCGCGCACCGAACGCAACTGATCCATCAGCTCGGTGTCGATCGCCAGACGTCCAGCGGTGTCAACGATGACGACGTCATAGAGCTTCGCTCGCGCGAACTCGACACCGGAGCGAGCCACCGCCACGGGGTCGCCGACCCCATTGCCCGGCTCCGGGGCATGTACCGCGACACCGGCCCGCTCGGCCACGACTGAGAGCTGGTCGACGGCGTTCGGGCGCTGCAGGTCGGCCGCCACCAGCAACGGCTGATGACCTGCCTCGCGCAGGTGCAGGGCCAACTTGCCAGCGAGGGTGGTCTTGCCCGCGCCCTGCAGACCTGCGAGCAGGATCACGGTGGGAGGGTTCTTGGCCAGTCGCAGCCGGCGGGTCTGACCGCCGAGGATCCCGACGAGTTCCTCGTGGACAATCTTGACGATCTGCTGGGCCGGATTCAGCGCCTTCGAGACCTCGGCGCCCAGGGCCCGCTCGCGGACCCGCGCGGTGAAATCGCGCACGACGGCGAGAGCAACATCGGCCTCGAGCAGAGCCGTGCGGATATCGCGCACGGTGGCGTCGACATCGGCCTCGGACAGGCGTCCCTTGCCACGCAGGTTCTTGAACGTGGCGGCGAGTCGATCAGACAGCGAGGTGAACAACGTCGTCCCGTCGGTCGAGGGGTGGCACCTGGTGAAGGGAGCCGGGCGCAACAGTGCATCGACCCGGGGGCCGAGGTCCCAGGGTAACCGTGACCGGAGTGCGGCGATCCCTCAGTCGCGCGCGAGAGCCCCGAGCACCGTCACGACAAGTGCGTCGGAGCGACTCTGCGCAAGCGGGAGGCCCGCACGGTCGACGAGATAGAACACGTCGACGACCTCGGACCCCAGGGTCGCGACACGAGCCGCGGTGATCATCACGTCGGCGGCCGCGATGGCGCGTGTGATCCGGTGGAGCAGCGCTGGGGCATCGTGCGCTCGCACCTCGAGCACGGTCGCGCGATCACTCGCGCCGGGTACCACCTTCACGCTCGGGTCGGCCGTGCCAACGGGCGCAGGGTACGCGGACTCGCGGGCATCGAGCCTGGCGGCGACGTCCATCGTCCCGAGCACCGCCCGGGAGATGTCCTCCCTCAGGCGTTCCACGGGGGGAGGATCACCGAAGGCGGGGGTCACCGTCCACACCTGAACCGCACGCGGCGTTCCGTCGGATGCGGTAACCGTGTCGACCTGTGCCCCGCGCACCTGGAGTCGGTGCAGTGAAAGCACCCCAGCGACGATCGAGAGAAGTCCGGTGCGGTCGGGCGCGGCGACGGTGACCGTCGTCACCGACGTGACCTCGTCCTCATCAAGAAGGACGGCGACACCTTCGGATGAGGTTGCCCTGACGGCCTCCGCGATTCGCGCCTCCGCAGCAAAGGCACCGACATCGCTCGGATGTGGACGGCCCGCGAGCACGGCACGCGTGCGGGCGACGAGATCCTCGATCAGGGACTTCTTCCACTCGCTCCATGCCGCGGGGCCCGTCGCGGCCGCATCCGCCTCAGTGAGTGCATGCAGCAGATCGAGCACCTCCTCGCTCTGCACGGCGGCTGCGACGGAGTCGACTGTCGCGGGGTCATCAAGATCTCGCCGCGTCGCGGTATCGGGCAGCAGGAGGTGGTGGCGCACCATGGCGACCAGGGTCTCGGTGTCCTCGGGCCCGAAGCCCATCCGCGGGGCCATCTCCGACACGAGCACAACCCCGATATCGGTATGGTCACCAGGACGGCCCTTGCCGATGTCGTGAAGCAGTGCCCCGACCAGGAGCAGATCGGGACGCCCGACTCGCCGGGTGTGGGCGGCCGCGTTGACCGCGGTCTCCACGAGGTGACGGTCGACGGTGAAACGGTGCACGGGATTGCGCTGAGGCGCGCTGCGCACCACCGACCACTCGGGGATGAGTCGGCTCCAGAAATCGGCCTGATCCAACGCCTCCCACACCGGGAGAGCCGGGCGGCCCGCACCGAGCAAGGACACCAAGGAATCAAGCGCCGAGGCCGGCCAGGGCTCGGGAAGTGACGCGCCATCGCGTGCCAATCGCTCGACCGCATGTGGTGACAGGCGCATCCCGGCCTGCGCGGCGGCAGCAGCGGCCCGCAGCACAAGGACCGGATCGCGCTCGGGCCGCGCATCGGCCGCGAGGACCGCCTCGCCGTCCTGCACCACGACGCCGTCGGCGAGAGGGGCGCGCTCGGCGACCGACCCACGAAGCCTTCGCGCGGTCGACCCTGATCCCGCGAGAGCGCCCAGGACTCCCCGGACGCCGGTGCGACGGGTGAGCCGTTCAACCCTGTGCCAGGTCGTGTCAGCGGCGTAGGCCACGGCCCGCCCTGCGGAGGACACCGCTCGGAGGAGTTCATCGGCGGGATCATCACCACTGAGCCCGAGCCGAGCGGCGACGGCGACCTGTTCCTGCTGCATCAGCCGATCAGTGGCCCGCCCGGTCACCAAGTGAAGGGCATCGCGCACGTCGAGCAGAAAATCTCGTTGCGCGGCGAGTGCAGAAACCGGCGCGTCGGTCACCCAGGAGGCGGCCACGGCCCGCAGGGCTACGAGGTCTCGAAGGCCGCCGTAACTGTCCTTGAGATCGGGCTCGAGCAGATGTGCGAGTTCCCCGGAGCGGGCCGTGCGCTCCTCAACTCCCCGGTGCAACTCCTCCAGCCGACGAGGTGCCAGGGCCCGCCAGTCTCCGAGGACGGACTCGCGCAGAAACTTGGTGAGTGAATCGTCACCCGCGACGGTGCGCGCATCGAGAAGACCGAGCAGCACGCGAAGATCAGCTGCGGCCAAGCGACGTGCCTCGGCGGGCACCCGTACCGAGTGGTCGAGCTTGAGCCCGGCATCCCAGACCGGGTACCAGAGCCGGTCCGCCACCGCGGTGAGGTCGGACGGGGAGACGGAGGGCTGGTGAAGCAGCAGTAGATCGAGGTCACTGCCGGGTGCGAGGTCGGTCCGTCCGTAGCCGCCGACGGCGACGAGGGCGGCTCCGATCTCTCCGGCACCCGAGGCCACGTACAAGGCGCGGAGCCAGTCATCGGTGAGCCCGGAGAGTGCCTTGCGTCGCGGCGACCCGAGGGCGCCGGGCCGTTCGAGGAGCTCGTGACGGGCGTCCGTGTAGGAACCCGTCGCCTCCTGCGCTGTGAGTCGCACCGATTGCTCCCCCTTGTTCATGTGACCGGAACGAGTGGCCGAACCGTCAAGATCGCAAGCTGCCTAGAGCGCGCCCGGACCGCGCTCTCCGGTGCGCACCCGCGCCACGGTCTCGACGGGGACAGTCCAGACCTTGCCGTCGCCGATCCGGCCGGTCTGAGCGGCCTTGACGATCACCTCGACCACGGCGTCGGAGTCGTGGTCCTCGACGAGGACCTCGAGCCGCACCTTGGGGACGAGGTCGACGGTGTACTCGGCACCGCGGTACACCTCGGTGTGCCCGCGCTGGCGCCCATAGCCGCTGGCCTCGGACACGGTCATGCCCTGGATGCCGTAGGCCTCGAGCGCCGCCTTCACATCGTCGAGCTTGAATGGCTTGATGATCGCCGTGACGAGCCTCATGGGGAACCCTCCTGGTTGCGGTTGCGCACAGTCTTCACTCTCACAGCACTGGAGCCACCACCGAAGCCACCACCGGAGTTGCCTTCGAAGTCGTAGGCCTTCTCGGCGTGCTCGGTGAGGTCGATGCCCTCGAGCTCCTCATCCCGGCTGACGCGGAACCCGATGGTCTTCTCCAACAGCAGCGCGAGGCCAAACGTGACGACGAAGGAGTACGCCAACACCGCGAACGATGCAAGTGCCTGCACCCCGAGAAGCCGCCAGCCCCCACCGTTGAGGAGGCCATCGGCTCCACTCGCGTTGGCGAGCGCACTGCCGAGAAGTCCGATGAACAATGTCCCGACGAGACCTCCCACCAGGTGCACGCCGACGACGTCGAGAGAGTCGTCGTAGTTGAACTTGTACTTCAGTCCCACGGCCAACGAGCATGCGAGGCCCGCGAGGATTCCCAGGATGACCGAGGCCCACGGTGCTATGTAGGCACACGCCGGCGTGATCGCTACGAGGCCGGCGACGGCACCGGAAGCTGCACCGAGGCTGGTCGCATGCCCGTCGCGGAGCTTCTCCACGAGCAGCCAGCCACCCATCCCCGCCGCTGCGGCAACCTGAGTGTTCATCAGGGCGAGCGCGGCGGTCTCGGTTGCCCCGAACGCCGAGCCGGCGTTAAACCCCAGCCAGCCGAACCACAGCAGACCCGCGCCCAGCAGCACGAACGGCAGGTTGTGCGGACGTGAGGGATGCTTCTTGAAGCCGATCCGACGCCCGAGCACGATGGCAAGCGCGAGACCAGCGGCCCCGGCGTTGATCTCCACCACGGTGCCACCCGCGAAGTCCTCGACCCCGAGTGCGGCGAGCCACCCTGCCCCCGTGACAGTTCCGTCGGCGGCCTTGTCGCCGAAATCGAAGACCCAGTGCGCAACCGGGAAGTACACGAGCGTTGCCCAGAGTCCGACGAAGATTCCCCACGTGAGGAACTTCGCCCGGTCCGCGACCGCACCGCTGACAACCGCGGTCGTGACGATCGCGAACATCAACTGGAATCCGGCGAAGGCCAGGAGCGGGACACCAAGCACTCCGCCGTTGTTTGTCAGATGACCCATCGCCGACGTGAGCCCGTCGAGGTTTATCTCTCCGATGATCGAGCTGCCGGAGTTGCCGAACGCGAGCGAGAAGCCGTAAAGCACCCACACCACGCTCACGACGCCCATGGCCGCGAACGACATCATCATCATGTTCAAGGTGCTCTTGGCCTGGGTCATGCCGCCGTAGAACAGGGCCAGACCTGGAGCCATCAAGAGAACGAGCGCCGTGCTGGCCAGCACCCAAGCCGTATCGCCCGAAGACATCTGCATCAATCGCTCTTCCGCCGAGGGGGGCGCGGCACGAGGCGAGCAGGCGCGCTGCATCGGCCACGGCTCGACGCCGAACTCGACGAATCACATCCTGGCCTTGTTGCCGCCCCGCTCACGGGGTGTTTCACGCACATGACGAATAACGCAGGATTGTTACGGGCGTGTGTCCGGAGCCCCTCCCGCAGCGCAAGGAGCGATCCGGTGCGAGTCCCGGTTATCGTGGCTCTCGCCCTGATCCCCGTGACCCGCACCGGACACACCCCCCTCGCCCTTGACCGTGGCCTACCGCGTCGGTTCCCAGACACGGGACTTGTGTGACGTTCTGACGTTCTGACGTTCTGACGTTCTGACGTTCTAGAGAGCGCCCGAGCCTCGTTCACCGGTGCGCACCCGCGCGACGGTCTCGACCGGGACGGTCCAGACCTTGCCGTCGCCGATCCGGCCGGTCTGAGCAGACTTGACGATGACCTCCACCACGGATTCGGAGTCGGCATCGTCCACGAGAACCTCCAACCGCACCTTCGGCACGAGGTCGACGTTGTACTCAGCCCCGCGGTAGACCTCGGTGTGTCCGCGCTGACGGCCGTAGCCACTGGCCTCCGACACCGTCATCCCGTCGATTCCGTAGGCCTCGAGTGCTGCCTTCACATCGTCGAGCTTGAACGGCTTGATGATCGCCGTGACGAGCTTCATACCGACACCCCTGCTTCCTCGGTCGTGGTGATCCTCTTCTTCTCGGCCTTCGGCAGACCGCCGAAGCCGCCGCCGGAGTTGCCCTCCAGCTCATATGCCGTCTCGGCGTGCTCGGTGAGATCGATGCCCTCGAGCTCGGCATCACGGCTGATTCGGAATCCGAGTGTCTTCTCGAGCAGGTAGCCCAAGATCAGGGTGACCACGAACGAGTAGGCCAGGACGGAGAAAGCGCCCAACGCCTGTGTTCCCAGCAGGTTCCAGCCGCCACCGTAGAACAGGCCGTTGACCCCCCACGTGTAAGCGGAGTCACCCGATCCCGTGGTGAACGAGGTGCCGAAGAACCCGATGAACAGACATCCGACGAGCCCGCCGATCATGTGCACGCCCACCACATCGAGCGAGTCGTCGAAGTTGAGCTTGTACTTCAGACCCACCGCCAGCGAGCAGATAACGCCTGCAATGACACCGAGGAGAACCGATGCCCACGGCGCCAGGAAAGCGCACGCCGGGGTGATCGCCACGAGACCGGCGATGGCACCGGATGCCGCGCCCAAGCTGGTGGCATGTCCGTCGCGGATCTTCTCCACGAGCAACCAGCCTGCAACCGCCGCTGCGGTGGCGACCTGGGTGTTCATGAGTGCCAGGGCCGCCTGGCCGTTGGCACCGAGAGCCGATCCGGCGTTGAACCCGAACCACCCGAACCACAGCAGCCCCGCTCCGAGCAGGACGAACGGCAGGTTGTGCGGACGTGACGGGTGCTTCTTGAAGCCGATCCGACGACCGAGCACGATGGCGAGAGCGAGGCCAGCCGCACCTGCGTTGATGTGAACGGCCGTACCACCGGCGAAGTCCTCGACACCACGCGCTGCGAGCCATCCGGCACCGGTGATGTTGCCGTCGGCATCCTTGTCGCCGAAGTCGAACACCCAGTGGGCGACCGGGAAGTAGACCAGCGTCACCCAGAGGGCGACGAAGATTCCCCACGTGAGGAACTTCGCCCGGTCGGCGATCGCTCCACTGATGAGCGCGGGCGTGATGACAGCGAACATCAACTGGAATCCGGCGAAGGCCAGGAGCGGGATCCCGTATACCCCACCGTTGTTGGTCAGCTCGTTGACCGCGGAGCCAAGCCCGGAGAGATCGAACTTGCCGTAGAGGCCACTACCGGAGTTGCCGAACGCGAGCGAGAAGCCGAAGAGCACCCACAACACGCTGACGATGGCGATCGCCGCGAACGACATCATCATCATGTTCAAGGTGCTCTTGGCTTTTGTCATGCCGCCGTAGAAGAACGCAAGTCCCGGGGTCATCAGCAGCACGAGGGCCGTGCTGGCCAACACCCAGGCGGTGTCACCAGAGTTCATGGTCACTCTCTCCCTCCGTAGTGAGCAGCGACGCGTCGTGCGCGTGTTGCCACGCCCGGCGCGTGTCTGCGCCGGACAGGAGAGATCACATCGCGTCGGTGTTGCCGCGCCAGGCACCTGGTGTTTCACAAGGGTGACGTTTGACCACCTTGTGTTACGAGTACATGTCAATGCGCTCGCGTCACTGAGGGGCGTGCTCGACCAACTCGCGGCGGCTCAGTCGAGGAGCGCGTCGACGAAGGCCTCGGCATCGAAGGGCGCGAGATCGTCAGCGCCCTCACCGAGCCCCACGAGTTTCACCGGCACACCCAGCGCACGCTGGACGGCCACGACGATCCCACCCTTCGCGGTGCCGTCGAGTTTGGTCAAGACGATTCCGGTGACCTCGACGACCTCGGAGAACACCTGCGCCTGGCGCAGACCGTTCTGACCCGTGGTGGCGTCGAGCACCAGGAGCACCTCGTCGACCGGGGCCTGCTTCTCGACGACGCGCTTGACCTTCCCGAGCTCGTCCATCAAGCCGGTCTTGGTGTGAAGCCGGCCCGCGGTGTCGATCACGATGACATCGACCCCCGCAGCGATGCCGATCTTGACCGCGTCGAAGGCGACCGCCGCTGGATCGGCCCCTTCGGGGCCCGTGACGACTCGGGCTCCGACGCGGTCGCCCCAGGTCTGCAACTGTTGACTGGCCGCGGCACGGAAGGTGTCAGCCGCGGCGAGAACCACACTGCGACCATCTGCCACGAGCACACGGGCGAGCTTGCCGGTCGTGGTGGTCTTGCCCGTTCCGTTGACTCCCACGACGAGCACCACGGCGGGGCGGTCAGCGTCGGTGTGGGTGGCCACGGATCGATCCATCGAGGGGTCGACCAGGGCGAGCAGTTCCTCACGCAGGATCGCGCGCGCGCCGTCACTGTCGGCGATCCCCTCGACCCGAACGCGTCGCTTGAGGGCCTCGATGAGTTCCTGGGTCGGGCCCACGCCGAGGTCGGAGGCGAGGAGGGTCTCCTCGACCTCGTCCCAGGTCGCATCGTCGATGCGGTCACGGGTGAGAAGGGCAAGGAGTCCCTTGCCTACTGCGGTGTTCGACCGCGCCAGGCGTGAGCGGAGGCGCCCGAGCCGGCCGCTGGTGGGGTCGGGAGTTTCGAGCGTCGCAATGTCGGCACCGAGCCCCTCACCCGGAGCACCGATCGCGTCAGCGGCTGGTGTGACCGGAGCGGTCGCCGTCAGTACGGAAGGCGCAGCCGCGGGACGTGAGCGTGCAGACCTTCGTCGCATAACAGACAAGAGCGCCACCGCCGCGAGCGCGACGACGGCAGCGATCAGGACATAGAGCGCGACGGATTCCACGAGAGCGATCCTCCCATCGTCAGGGGCAGCGGTGCGCCACCCACCCAGCATCTGAAGATCCCGTGCCGATCACGCGCACATGAGCAGGCCCGACACGATCAGGCCCGAGATCAGATGCAGGAGATCAGGCTGACTGGGCCGAGTCGTCCGAGATCCCGGCATCGCCGGGCTCAACGCCGGAGTCATCCCGCAACCGCTGCCCGATGACGGTCGTGACGCCGTCGCCCCGCATCGAGACGCCGTAGAGGGCATCGGCGATCTCCATCGTGCGCTTCTGGTGGGTGATCACGATCAGTTGGGAGTCTTCGCGCAACTCCTCCATGATCTCCAGGAGCCGCTGCAGGTTGACGTCGTCGAGCGCGGCCTCGACCTCGTCCATGATGTAGAACGGGCTCGGCCTTGCCTTGAACAGAGCGACGAGGAACGCAACCGCCGTCAGTGAGCGCTCTCCGCCGGACAGCAGTGAGAGGCGCTTGACCTTCTTGCCCGGTGGTCGGGCCTCGACATCGATTCCCGAGGTGAGCAGGTCGTCGGGTGCGGTGAGGATCAGGCGCCCCTCTCCCCCCGGGAACAGGCGAGCGAAGATGCGCTCGAACTCCCGCTCGACATCAGCGAAGGCCTCAGCAAAGACCTGCTGCACACGCTCGTCGACATCCTTGATGATCCCGAGCAGGTCGGTACGCGAGCGCTTGAGGTCGTCGAGTTGCTCATTGAGGAACCGGTAGCGCTCCTCGAGTGCTGAGAACTCTTCCAGCGCAAGGGGATTGACGCGTCCCAGCAGTGCCAGCGCCCGCTCGGCGGACCGGAGGCGCTTCTCCTGCTCGAGCCGGACGTAGGGATAGGGCTCAGGATCGGGGGCCTCAGGATCGATCTCGTCACCCGGCGCCGTGCCCGACGGGGGCACCTCGACCTCGGGGCCGTACTCGAGGACGAGGGTGTCGGCGTCGACACCGAAGTCCTCCATGGCCTTGGACTCGAGAGCCTCGATGCGCAGGCGCTGCTCGGCGCGCGCGATTTCGTCGCGATGCACCGACGACGTGAGAGCCTCGAGCTCGATCTGCAGCTCGCGCGTACGGGCACGCAATGCGATCATCTCGCCGTCACGGACCGTGCGCGCCTGCTCTGCCTCGTCGCGCTCGCTGGAGGCCACCGCGAGGGACACCTCCAGATGTGCGAGGGTCGCAGCCGCACCGGTGCGCACAGCCAAGGCAACCCCGGCAGCCCGGGCACGTGCCTCGCGTCGCGCGGTGGAGCGTGCTCTGGCGTCGCGCTCGGCCTGGGCGGCACGTTCGAGCGACTCCGCACGGCCGGCAAGAGCATGGGCCCGTTCCTCACCCGTGCGCATGGCAAGTCGCGCCTCGACCTCGGCCTGGCGCGCCAGCACTGCGGCTTCCGCGAGCCGGTCGCGCTCGAGGGTCGAGGGCTCACCTTCGTCGGGCGCCTGCGCAGCGGCCTCCAAGCGATGGGAGAGGTCGTCGTAGGTGACCTGGTCTGCGTCACGGGCGGCGCCCGCCGAGGCGATCGCGGCCGCGAAGCGATCAGCCTCACCTGACGCGGCGCGCGCGGCCGAGCCGAGCTGGCCGAGCTGTTCGGCCACCGCCGCCATGCGAGCGTCGGACTCGTGCAGACGCGCGAGTGCGACCTCTACCCGTAGACGAGCCTCGGTGACTGCCTCGGCCGCACCCCCAAGCTCGAAGCGCACTCGCTCGCAGCGGTGCGTGGCTGTGGAGAGTCGTGACCGTGCCTCGTCGACGGCGGCCTGGACCTCGATCAGCGAGGGCGCGGACGCCGAACCGCCGTGGACTACGCCGGAGGAGAGAACATCGCCCTGCCGCGTGACCGCGACAAGATCGCCTGAGAGCGCGACCTCGCGCGCGGTGGCGAGGTCGTCGACGACGGCAACCCGGGCCAGCGCGACCGCGACCGAGCCGCGCAACTGCTCCGGGGTCGTGACGAGGTCCAGCGCCCACCGGGCACCTGCCGGGAGCGCCGGCCAGGAGGACCGATCTGGTGCCACCGCGCCTGCGACCAGGAGCGAGGCACGCCCGGAGTCGTCGGCCTTCAGCAGTGCGAGAACGTCGACGGCCGCAGTGACCGAACCGACGGCCACGGCATCGGCCAGCGGGCCCAGAGCGGCGGAGATCGCCGCCTCGTAACCGGTCTCGACGCGTACGAGTGCGGCGACCGTGCCCAGGACACCGGAGAGGCGCTCGCCCGCGGCGAGCACGGCAGCGCCGCCGTCCTTGCGAGCGAGGCCAAGTTCGAGAGCCTCAACGCGTGCCACGAGTGCGTGACGCTCACGCTCTGATTCCTGTTCCTCGAGGCGCAGGTCCTGAACCCGGCCCTCGGCTGAGGCGAGCAACTCGGCGGCCTGCTCGTGCTCGGCGTCAAGGCCGACCTCGCCCTGGTCGAGCCCCGCGACCTGACTTTCGAGGGCGTGGAAATCACCGTTGGACTTGTCGGCGCGAGCCCGAGCCTCGGCGAATTGGGCGGCAAGGCGGTCGACCTCCGCCGCACGTGCCTCGAGTCGCGACAATGCGCCGTTCACCTGACCGGTGAGCCGGACCAGGCCTTCGCGACGGTCCGACGCCGCGCGCACCAGCGCGATGAGTCGCTGTTCCTCGCCTGCATGGGAGCCCTCGGCCTGAGCCCGCGAGGCGACGGCGGAGCTGAGGAGCTCCCGCGCAGCGGCCACCTGACGCCCGAGCTCGGACTCCTGCTCGCGGGCCTCGAGCGCCTCGGCGTCGAGTTCGGCAGGATCGCGGCCGGGTCGGTCGTCGGGCTCGGGCGCGAGGTTGCGCACGCGCTCGGCAGCGAGTGCCGCGGTGCTGCGCACACGTTCGCGCAGGCTCGAAAGCCGGTACCACGTCTCCTGTGCCCGCGCGAGGGTCGGGGCCTCGCCTGTGATCTCGGCATCGAGCACCGCCTCGCGCGCCTGGGCGCCCGCCAGTGCGGAGTCGACCTCGTGACGTCGCTCGCGAAGTGCCGACTCGTCGGCCACCTCTTGGTCGAGCGCGCCGCGCAGGGTCATCAGGTCATCGGCGATCAGTCGCAGGCGGGAATCTCGAAGATCGGCCTGGATAACAGCAGCCCGGCGTGCGACTTCGGCCTGCTTGCCCAGAGGCTTGAGCTGGCGGCGGAGCTCGGATGTGAGGTCCTGTAGTCGGGTGAGATTGGCCTGCATCGCCTCGAGCTTGCGCAGCGCCTTCTCTTTGCGCTTGCGGTGCTTGAGGACACCCGCGGCCTCCTCGACGAACCCGCGGCGCTCCTCCGGCGAGGCCGACAAGATGGTGTCGAGCTGACCCTGGCCGACGATGACGTGCATCTCTCGGCCGATCCCGGAGTCGGACAAGAGCTCCTGGACATCGAGCAGCCGGCAGGCCGCGCCGTTGATGGCGTACTCCGAGCCACCGTTGCGGAACATCGTCCGCGAGATCGTGACCTCGGCGTACTCGATGGGGAGTGCGCCGTCGGTGTTGTCGATCGTGAGGAGTACCTCGGCCCGTCCCAGCGGCGGGCGGCCGGAGGTGCCGGCGAAGATGACATCTTCCATCTTGCCGCCGCGAAGGCTCTTGGCACCCTGTTCACCCATCACCCATGCGATGGCGTCGACGACATTGGACTTGCCCGAGCCATTGGGCCCGACGACACAGGTGATGCCCTGCTCGAAATGCAGGGTCGTCGAGGACGCGAACGACTTGAAGCCGCGCAGGGTGAGGCTCTTGAGGTGCACGCGAGAGGCTCCAGGCGCGTCGGCGTCAGGGGATCTGGGGAAGGAGCCCCACCCTACCCTCGTCGGACCCGGACCGGGAGTGGCGAGGGCTCTAGAGGAGAGCGGGCTCGGACTCCCCGAGCCCGCGGAGCGCCTCATCGAGGGCGACGCGGCCCCCGGAGACGAGCGAGGGCCTTTGGCCCAGCATGATCACGTCGGCCTCGTACGCGGCAACCTGATCCTCAAGATCACGGACTCGACGGCGCAAGCGCGTGACTTCCGAGAGCAGGAGCGCCTCGGAGCCACTGATCTGGCCGTAGATGGCCTTGGACATTCTCGGTCTCCCTTGGCACGAGAGGACGTGCAATGTCGCCGGGTGTCGCACGGGTATGCCGTCGTCGGCGTGGGGTGTCCGCGTCGAGGATCGCGCGCGACGGATGTTCTTCTTCCTCAGAGTGACAGCGGCCGTGGCCGGTCGTCAACCCGACGAGCGGCGGGATCCCGAGGCGGGCAGGTGCTCGCGAGAACACACGAAGGGCGCGGTCAGCGCTCGTCGAAACCGGTGAGACCGCGTGCGTCGGACCACCGCTCGACAACGAGGGCCACATGGCCAGGTGTCGCCCCGGCACGCAGTGAGAGGAGCAGATCCTCGCAGCGCTCACGTAGGCCCTCGGCGACCACCTCGACCCGGCCGTCGGAGAGGTTCGCGGCCCAGCCTGCGAGCCCGAGCTCGAGAGCGTGTGCCCTGACCCACCAGCGGAATCCCACGCCCTGCACCCGGCCGCGCACCCAGGCTGTGAGCCGAATCGAGTCGGACCCACGCTCGGAGCCTGCTGGCTCGTGTGGCACGACCGTCGGAGATCGGTCGCTCATCTCGCACGCCCCGTGGATGCGACCCGGTGCCCACGGGGCGCCGGCTGACACGCGGGGCACCTGAAGGAGGACCTGTTCGTGAACGCCTCACGCACGATCGACCGACCGCAGCGCGGACATGGCCGACCCTCGCGCCCGTAGGCCGCGAGCGAGACGTCGAAGTAGCCGGACTCTCCGTTGACGTTGACGTAGAGGGCATCGAACGAGGTGCCGCCCTGTGCCAGGGCCTCGGTCATGACCTCGCGTACCTGAGCCAGGAGATGGCGGGCACGTGCGGCCGTCAGGCGGTCGGTGGGAGTGGCCCAGTGCAGACGGGCGCGCCAGAGCGACTCGTCCGCGTAGATATTGCCCACTCCGGAGGCGAGAGTCTGATCAAGCAAAGCGCGCTTGATCCCGGTCGCGCGCCGCTGAAGCCGATGAATCCAGTCCGCGTCGTCGAACGCCGGGTCGAGCGGATCGCGACCGATATGCACGACGGAGGTCGGAACAAGGCCACCTGAGCCATCGTCGACGAGCGGGTCAACCGCGAGGGAGCCGAACGTGCGTTGGTCGACGAACCGGAGCTCGCGGCCTCCGTCGGCGAATCCGATCCGGGCCCGCAGATGGGTCTCGACAGGCGACTCGCTCGGCTGCACGAGGAGTTGACCACTCATTCCCAGATGAGCGACAAGCGCGATATCCCCACCGTCGAGCCGGAGCCAGAGGTATTTCCCGCGACGGCTCGTGGCGACGACCGAGCGACCCCTCAGGCTCGCGACAAGATCATCGGGCCCGGGCTCATGCCGTCGGGCGGCCCGCGGGTGGAGGATCTCGGCGCTCGCGATAGTTCGTCCAGTAACCCACTTCTCGAGGCCGCGGCGCACCACCTCGACCTCCGGCAGCTCGGGCACTAAGGAACGACCGAGGATTCCGCGGCGCGATCGCGCGCCGGGTCGAGAGCCGACGCGGCCTCGGCCGACCGCTCAGCCAGCAGGGCCGCGTACGCGGTGGCGGCGGCCTCCTGCTCTGCGTCCTTCTTGCTCGCGCCTCGTCCATCACCATGCAGGGCGCCCGCCACCCGCACCTGAGCACGGAAGGTCTTGTGATGATCAGGGCCGCTTTCCTCGACCACGTACTCGGGCACTCCCAGAGCCCCCGAGGCACAGAGCTCCTGCAGGCTCGTCTTCCAGTCCAGCCCCGCGCCGAGCTCGGCGGAGGCGGCCATCAGCGGGTCGAAGAGCCGGTGGACGAGTGCGGATGCGACGTCGAGCCCGCTGTCGAGATAGACGGCCCCGATCAGCGCCTCGACGGTGTCGGCGACGATCGAGGAGCGGTCACGACCCCCCGTCGCCTCCTCGCCACGTCCGAGCAGAAGGTGCTCACCAAGACCGAGCTCGCGTCCCACCAGGGCAAGCGCCTTGGAGTTGACCACCGCTGCACGCAGTTTTGCCAGCTGACCCTCCGGCAGATCCGGATGGTCTCGGTAGAGGGCAGAGGTGACCACCAGCCCCAAGACGGAGTCGCCAAGGAACTCCAGGCGCTCATTGGTGGGAAGCCCACCGTTCTCATACGCGAATGAGCGGTGCATCAGCGCGAGATCCAGCAAGGCAGGGTCGATGGCCACTCCGAGACGCCGCACGAGTGCGGCCTCAGGAGGACGGCTGGGCTGATGACGATCCGGCGCGTGGCCGGCACTGTCGGGGGCTCGCTCAGTCATGACTCCACCGTAATGCGAGCCGGCTCTGACGGTGCCCGGACATGACGCGACACCCGACCGTGGTGGCGATCGGGTGTCGCGGGAGATAGGACATCGAACCCATCACCGACATCACGCCCAGGGGTGTCGTCGTGAAGGGTCGAGGTGGTGCGCTCAGACGTCGATGACCTGGCGGCCGTTGTACTCGCCGTCCGCGTCGACACGGTGGGGCACCACAAACTCGATGCGCCCGTTGCGCATCACCTTGTTGATCTGGGGCAGCTTGGCCTTCCACTGCGAACGGCGGTGGCGGGTGTTACTGCGGGAGCTCTTCCGCTTGGGGACGGCCATTGCTCAGCCCTCTTCCTTGTCGTGGTCGGTCTGGCTGATCGGCTCCAGGGCACCGCCGAGGGCGGCCCACCTGGGGTCGATCACATCATGGAGGTGGTCTGGGTCCTCCTCGAGACGGAGCCCACATTGTGGGCACAGTCCCGGGCAGTCGTCCCGGCACACCGGTGCGAGCGGCAGATCGAGCACTACCGCATCGCGCAGCACAGGCTCGAGGTCGAAGAAATCCCCGACCATGCTGTGCTGTTCGTCGTCCTCATCGGCGTCGTTCTCAGGTGAGCCGCGTGAAGGTCGCCGACCGCGTGTGTCGGCATCCTCGTAGCGGAACAACTCCTGGAGGTCGACCTCCAACTCGTCGGAGATCTGATCCAGGCAGCGGCTGCACTCGCCCGTGAGCTGTACCAGTGCCGTTCCCGACACCAGTACCCCTTCGATCACCGACTCGAGCCGGATGTCCAGCTCGACCTCGGATCCCTCAGGGACGCCGATCGACATGATCCCGATCCCCGTCGGAGCAGGCACCGTGAGCGAGACCTCATGCATCGAGCCCGCGCGTCTTCCCAGTTCTCGGGTGTCGATCACGAGAGGGGATCGCGGGTCGAACGTGATGAGGGTCGCCTTCCAGGGCCGGACACGATGGATCACGGCCTCATGCAGGCCGACACGCCAGGGTACCTGAGTGCGGGGGTGGGACCCAAAACGGCCCCTCCCGTACCACCCGAGTTGTGCTCAGCCCGGAAGCGGTTCTTCGTCGAACGGCTCGCCGAGCTCCTCGAAGTCGTGACGGCCGCGGATGCGGTCGCGACCCTTCTGCACCGCCGAGATGGTCTTGTGGAGCACCACCTCGAAGTTCGCCAGCTTGGCGTCGACGTAGTCGTCGATCTCATGTCGCATCCTCGCGGACTCCGCGTGGGAGGCCTCGCTGACGGCGTCGGCCTCGGACAGGGCTCCCAGATAGATCTCGTGCTCACTCACGAGCTCACGTGCCTGCTCGTGGGCGCGCCCGATGATCTCGGCCGCCTCGACACGGGCCGCATCAACGATGTCATTGCGGTCGGCGAGGATGTCGTCGGCCTCGGCCAGAGCGCCCGGCAGAAGTGACCGCACTTCGTCGAGCTGGTCGAGCAGGTCTGAGCGATTCACCAGGCACGAGGCCGACATCGGCATCGCGCGAGCATTCTCGACCAGGGTCGAGATGTCGTCGAGCTTGTCGTGGACGTCCATATCGGGCCTCCGTTCCGTCGCGGTGACGCAGTGGCGCTTAAGAGCCGTTCTGCTGGTCGTGCAGGCGTTCGTGCAGTCGGGCGAGCACGAGATCCGGGACGAGCCCGGTGACGTCGCCACCATAGGTGGCGACCTCCTTGACCAGACTGGAGGAGAGATAACTGTAGAGGGGGTTGGTACTCACGAACAGCGTCTCGACTCGGGCGAGGCGGTGGTTCATTTGCGCCATCTGCAGCTCGTAGTCGAAGTCGCTGACCGCCCGCAGCCCCTTGACGATGGCGGGGATGCCGTTGTCGCGGCAGTAGTCGACCAGGAGACCGTGGAAGGCATCAACGACGATGTTCGGATACGGGGCCACGACCTGACGCAGCATGTCGATGCGCTCATCGACGGTGAACATGCTGCTCTTGGTCTTGTTGATCAACACACCCACGACGACCTGGTCGAAGATCTCCGAGGCGCGAATGAACACGTCGAGGTGCCCATTGGTGACGGGGTCGAAGGACCCCGGGCAGACAGCCTTACGCACTGTGGGCTCCTCGCGGTGCAAGGTCGGGGCGAGATCCGGTCACGGGGTGCGACCGTACCAAATGGCCGAGCGCACCACGGTCTCCCCATAGGTCCGGTCGCGATCGGGGTCGAATCCGTCGGGCCATGTGACCCCGTCGCGACGGCGGGACCTCTCGATCAACACGAGCGCCCCCTCCGCGAGCCAGCCGTGCTCCCCCAGGCCGGCGAGCACCTCTTCGAGCACCGCACTCTCAAGCTCGTAGGGAGGGTCCGCGAAGACCAGATCGTAGGGCCCGCTCGCCGACGGGGACGGCGCGGTGGAGGCCATGCGGGTCACGTCATCGTCGACCACAACCCCACCCGGGAGGCCCACGGCCGCGATATTCGCGCGCAAGACCTCGAGCGCCCCTCGATCACGCTCGACGAACAGGGCCCGCGCGGCACCCCGCGACAGGGACTCGAGTCCCACCGCACCCGATCCGGCGTAGAGGTCGGCGACGCGGAGTCCGCCGAACGTGCCCAGACGTGACTCCACCGCACTGAACACCGACTCACGGACCCGGTCGGCCGTGGGGCGAGTACCGGACCGGGGCACCGACAATCGGCGGCCACGGGCCGACCCAGAGATGATCCGCATCACCAGCCGCCCTGTCGGGCATAGCGGATGACGCCCTGTGCACGAGGGGATCTCACGATTTCTCCAGGTAGTCGGCGCGATCCTCGTCGAGCAGCGCCGCCACTGCTCGGGCCAGAGCGGGGAGGCTTGACAGCAGGGGGTCACGGGCCACGAGCTCCGTCGCCTCGGCGCGGGCCGCCGCGATGACATCCTCGTCGCGCAGCACCGCGAGCATGCGCAGCGAGGATCGTCGACCCGACTGCGAGGCACCAAGCACATCGCCCTCACGGCGCTGTTCGAGATCGAGCCGCGAGAGCTCGACGCCGTCGACAGTGCTCGCCACCGCATCGAGTCGTTCGCGCGCAGGGGTTCCCGGGGGCATCTCACTGACGAGAAGGCAGAGGCCGGGGTGCTGGCCGCGTCCGATCCGCCCACGGAGCTGGTGAAGCTGGGAGACGCCGAACCGATCGGCATCCATCACGACCATCACGGTGGCGTTCGGGACGTCGACGCCGACCTCCACCACGGTTGTGGCGATGAGGACGTCGATGCCGTCGGGCGCGGACGGGCCGTCGGTGAACCGCCTCATCACTTCGTCCTTGTCATCGGAGGACATCCGGCCATGAAGAACCCCGACGCGCACTGCGGAGAGCGGCCCGGCCATCAGTTCGGGCGCGATATCCAGAACGGCAATCGGAGGGCGGCGGTCCGGCGATGAGTCCACGGCCGGGGCCACGAGGTCCTCATCGTCGGCGACCCCCGGCGTCACATCGTCGCCG
>WLRQ01000089.1 GCA_009697815.1 Actinomycetota bacterium | reverse complement strand
CGGCACAGAGGGCGAGATCGTCGCGGAAGGTGACGGTGTCGGCCCAGCCACGACGACGTTCGAGGATCCCGAACCGCCCACGAGAGCGATGGCGATCACCAGAACCGCGGCAGCGCCCGTGATGACGAGCGAGCGCACCCAGCGGCGATGAAGACCAGACGATGGGCGCGCGTGTCGGGGGCGGTGCGAGATCACGGTGATTCGCCGATCAGGCGACGCGCCCCGCACCGGTGTAATGGCTTCCGTACCAGGGGCTCCAGGCGCCGATGATCTCTACGCCATCGTTGGGGTTGGACGCGCTCACCATCATGCCGCCGCCGATGTACATCGCCACGTGATGCGCACCAGAGCGGAAGTAGAAGAGCAGGTCGCCGGGGCGCAGTTCACTGCGCTTGATATGCCGCGTCGCGGAGTACTGCGAGTAGGAGTAGTGGGGAAGGTACACGCCGGCTTGGGCCCAGGCGGCCATGGTCAGACCCGAGCAGTCGAACGTCCGAGGGCCGTCGGCGCCCGCGACATAACGCTTGCCCACCTGCGCGAGGGCGTAACTGACGGCCTTACGCGCCCGACTCGATGCCGAGCCGTCACCAGGCGTGGAGTAGTCCGGACCATTTCCGGATCCACCGCCATAGGGCGAGCGGGCCTGGGCCCGACTCGCTCGCGCGGCCGCATCACGGGCCGCCTTGAGCGAGGCCGCCCGGCGAGCCTGCTGAAGGGCGCGCAGTTGCGCCCGCTGATCGGCCCGCAGGGAGGCGAGCAGACTCGTCATCTGGGCCTGCTTGTCGGTGATCAGTCGTTGGGCTGCCGCCGCATCGGTGGTGGCCGACGAGGCCTCCTTCTCCTGCTGGACCAACTGAACGGTCAGCTGAGCCAGCAGCAGGCGCGAGGTCTGGGTGCGCCTCATCGAGGTGCTCTGCGAACGAACCACCTGGTCGAGGGCGGCCGACTGCTCGAGGAAGGTGGCGGGGTCATCGGCCAGGAGCGCCTGCAAACCGGGCTCCATCCCACCGGAGGCGTAAGCGGCGCGCGCGATCGCATCGACCGCGTGGGAGATCTCGTCGTAGTTCGAGGTGGCCGCCGCGATACGGACCCGCAGTGCGGAGATCTTGCGCTGAATACCGCCCTGACGGGTGCGGGCCGCGTTCCAGGCCTCGGAGGCGTTGGCGGCATCCTCCTGCAGGGCGTCGATCTGGGCCTGCACCTGTTGGATGGTCTTGGTGGGGGCTGCGGAGGCCGGCGCCGAGGTCAGGGCGAGACCGCCACATGCCACAGCGATCGCGGCGAGACCGGCAGCGACCCGGGCGGAGGGTGCCCCGCGCAGACGGACGAACATGCGAGATGTGGTCGCCACGAGGGCGGCTCCTTCTTCCGTTCCGCCTACCGGGTTAGCTGACGGGCTCGGGCAGGAAGATCGCCCTACAACGGCTCGTGATCGGCCCGTGGGCCGATCATCTGCCGCCGATTCGCCCCGAGGGAAGTGATGGTTCCCCGGCTTCAGTCCACCGCCCTGAGAGGGGCGGCTTCTCGAACTCGACGGGGTGTCCCCTGCTGTCGGTTGACAGCTCCTAGCGGACACCTGCCGTGGACCATACCAGGACATCTGGCTCCTGCCCAACGCCTCCTCGGCGGGGCGAGGAATCGGGCTCCCACGGCGGGACAAGCCGCAGCGGCGGGACCAGACCCGACCCCGCCAGCACGGCCAATGCCGCGACCTCCTCACCGGGAAGGCCTTCGCCGTCGAGCCAGCTCGGAGGGCCCAGCAGACAGGTGATCACGCAGTCCTGACACGCCGGACCACGCACCGCACACGTATCGCAATCAATGATCATCAGGCACCTCGCACGCCAGAAACGGGCCCAGGACCTACCCGGGCCATCTGCGTAGGACGGTAGAGAAGGGGTCCGACAACGGGATCGTCACTGCCCGGACACCTCATCCCAGGGCACCGGACTCGAGGGCGCGGTAACCCAGGACTGCTCAGCCCAGCACGCCCGCGGCGCGCAGCGCCTGGGGATCACGACCGAGCGCCGTCACCACGACGTCGCTGTCGGCCCCCAGCGCGGGCGCCGACAGGGGCGGGGCGGTCGAGCCGTCGGGCTCGATCACCTCCGGGAGCCAGGCAACCGGACGGACGGCCCGTGCGATGGAACCGTCCGAGAGAGCAATCTCGGCGATCACCCCGCGGCGCCTCAGATCGTCGTCGGCCAGCGCCTGTGCGGCGTCGAACAGCGGAGTGACGCACGTGTCGTCATTCTCGAGAAGGTCGAGCCACTCTCGCCGCGGGCGCGAGGCGAACACCGCAGCAAGTCGAGCCCGCAACTCCTCCTGGCGACCAGGCTCGTATTGCAGGGCCGCGAGCCCGGGGTCGCCGACGAGGTCGGCAATCCTGGCGAAGAACTTCGGCTCCAAGGCACCGCAGGCGATCTCGAGCCCGTCCGCGCATGGATAGACGCCGTAGCAGGCCACGGCACCGGTGAGCCAGTCCGGTGTCGGCGGCCCCTCACCCTTGGCGATCACGAAAGCCTGGGCGAGCTGGGAGATCGACCACGCGGAGTCGAGCATCGTCACGTCGGCACGGAATCCGGGCGAGACCTCGTCGGTGGCCACCCGCAGACCGCTGACAACCGCGAGGGCTGCCTGGAGCCCGGTGGCCATGTCGGCCATGGGAAGGGGCGGCAGGGGCACCGAGCCGTCACTGTCCCGGACGAGCCCGAGGATCCCGGCGAATCCCTCGACATTGACGTCGTGGCCGGGAAGGCTCGCGCGGGAGCCCTCACCGAAGGCCGTCATCGACACATGGACCAAAGACGGGTTGGCCCTGGCCAGATCGTCGGCACCGAGGCCGAGGCGATCTAGTACGCCAGGGCGGAAGGAGTCCAGGAGCACCTCGGCCTCGGCGACGAGTTCGAGCATGATCGCCCTGCCCTCGAGGGTCTTGAGGTCGAGGGCGATCGATCGCTTGCCACGACAAAGTGCCAGGAAGATACCCGCCTCACCCGAGGGCGCGAAGGGAGCACTCGTGCGCAGCCCGTCCCCGCCGCGAGGGTCCTCCACCTTGAGCACCTCGGCGCCGAGCCCGACCAGGAGTGCGGTGGCGTAGGCCCCGGGGAGCATCCGCGTGAGGTCGAGCACCCGCACGCCCACAAGGGGGCGGGGCTTCGTCGCGACACCGGTCGCGGAACCAGTCACGGTGAGATTGCCACTACCCATGTCGATATCAGGCCCGGTCGGGGTCATCGCTGGGACCACCGGCCTCGGGCCTCGGCACGATCTCAACCGCATCGTCTGCACCGCACCAGCGACAGGCGACTGACTCGATCGCAGCACTGAGGATCTCGGTCTCCTCGACCTGGGGATCGCCACTGAGCTCGAGATGCCAGAACTCACGGACACGGCTCGAGCGGACGACGTCGAACCGCGTGAGGTTGCCGCAGCGCCCGCAGCGCCAACGGGACCCGGAATCCGGTAGTACCACGGCCATGGTCGTCGTCCCCTCGTTCACTGGTGGTCGAGCTCATCGTCGAACCTCGACTGGTCATGCTGGCGTAATAACCTGCGGCGCACCCACGCGCTCGGTCGGCACGTCGACCCTACGGCGGCGCGTCGTCGCCTCACTGTCGTACCCCCCGCCTAGCGTCACCTCGGTGACCACACCGCTCCGTCCACGCACTCCGGCACGTCCGCCGGTCGAGCCCGTTTTGCCCCAGATCGCGCGTGGTTCGGGCCGGTCCACCCCGCCGCTCAGCTCGCAGTCCAGCTTCGAAGATCTGGGCACCCCACTCTCCGACGTCACCTTCGTGATCGTCGACCTCGAGACCACCGGCGGGTCACCGGCCGACGCCGGCATCACCGAGATCGGCGCGGTCAAAGTCCGCGCCGGCGAGGTGATCGCAGAGTTCCAGACCCTCGTGCAGCCCGGGGTTCCCGTCCCGGCCTTCATCGCGGTGCTCACCGGCATCACGAACTCCATGCTCGTCGACGCTCCGTCGCTCGGCGCGGCGATCCCTGCGTTCCTCGAGTTCGCTTCCGGAGCGGTGATCGTGGCGCACAACGCGCCCTACGACGTGGGATTCCTCAAGGGCGCATGCACACGCCTGGGCCAGGCCTGGCCCCACCCCGTGGTGATCGACACCGCCCGACTTGCCCGTGCCGTGCTCCAGCGCGACGAGGTCCGCGACTGCAAGCTCGGCACACTTGCCCGCCATTTCAACGCCGCCACCACCCCCAATCACCGGGCGCTCGCCGACGCCCGCGCCACTGTTGACGTCCTTCACGGGCTCATCGCCCGGGTGGGGGGCCTCGGAGTGCACTCGCTCGAAGAACTCGCCACCTATACCTCGCGCGTCAGTCCGGCCCAGCGACGCAAGCGCCACCTCGCCGAGCGTGTGCCCGACGCCCCCGGCGTCTACCTCTTCCGCGACGAGGCGGGGGTCGCCCTCTACGTGGGCAAGTCCCAACACCTCCGCTCGCGCGTCCGCACCTACTTCACCGCGTCGGAGAAGCGCACGCGGATGGCCGAGATGGTCGGCCTCACCGCACGCGTCGATGCCATCGCCTGCGCGACCGGACTCGAGGCCGAGGTCCGCGAACTCCGTCTGATCGCCGAACTCTCCCCCCGCTACAACCGCCGAAGCCGCAATCCCGAGCGCTCGGTGTGGGTCAAACTCACGGCTGAGGCGTTCCCGAGGCTCTCGATCGTGCGGCAGGTGCGCGACGATGTCGACGCGGGCGCGGCCTACCTTGGCCCGTTCGGGTCCCGCGGCCCGGCCCTCGAGGCGATCGAGGCCCTGCAGGCGGCGATCCCGCTGCGAACCTGTACCCGCCCCCTGTCCCCACGGCGCACCAGCCCGTCCTGCGTCCTGGCCGAGATCGGCCGCTGCGCTGCGCCGTGCATCGGCGCGGTCGACGTCGAGGGCTACTCACCAGTCGTCGAGGCGGCGCGTCGGGCGCTGCTCGATGATGTCCGCGAGGTCGAGTCGGTCCTGCTCGATCGACTGCGAGCCCTGGCCGGAGAACTGCGCTACGAGGAGGCAGCCCTCTGGCGCGACCGTCTCGAGGCGTTCGCGCGCGGGGCAGCACGTGGGCAAGAGATCGCGGCTCTCGCGTCGATGTCCGAACTCGTCGCGGCCCGCCCCACCGCCGATCGCGGCTGGGAGGTCCATGTCATCCGCCACGGTCGTCTGGCCGGCGCCACCCTGGTTCCACCGGGGATCGACCCCCGGCCCACGGTCGACGCCCTCCTCGCCTCGGCCCAGCATGTCGAGGCCGCCGACGGGCCCGTCCCCTCCGGACTCGTCGAGGAGGCCACCCGGATCCTTCGCTGGCTCGAGTCTGAGAACGTACGCCTCGTGCCTGGCGGCGTCGACATCGCGTGGTCACTGCCCGCGCACGGTGCCGGTGGTCTTCTCTCACGGCTCGTTGCCGCGCGGCGCGCCGACATCGTCACGATTCCCGAGACCGACCGCTCACTACGTCCAGCTGGCTGAGCGGCGGGGTCTGCGCTCGATCACCGGCTGCTCACCGTCCGGCGAGCCTGCTCGACACCGTGATCCATCGCTCGAGCAGGGCACCGGCAGCACCGGAGTCGATCGCCTCGCGGGCCCTGGGCAATGCCGCGGCCATGCGCTCGGAGAGTGAGCCCACCATCGCGACGCCGCGCGCCACATCGTGCACGACGAGCGCCGCAGCGGCGTTGAGCAGCACGGAATCGCGCACCGGGTCGAGTGCCGCCGAGCGCTCACCGGAGATCACCGCACGCGCGACACCAGCGTTGAAGGCCGCGTCGTGACCTCGCAGCGCATCGGGTGCGGCCCGCACGATACCGAGATCGACAGCGTCGATCAGGAACTCCTCGACCCCGGAACCGGTGGCATCCCACACCCGCGTGGGTGCGTTGATCGAGAATTCATCGAGACCATCCTCGCCGCGCACCACGATGGCGCGGGTGCCGCGCTCGAGCAGGGCATGGGCCATCACCGGAGCCATCCGAAGGTCGGCGCACCCCACAACCTGGGCAGCGGGACGAGCGGGGTTCGCCAAGGGCCCGAGGACGTTGAACACCGTGGCGATCCCGAGCTCGCGACGAGCCACCGCCGCATTGCTCATCTCCGGGTGGAAGATCGGGGCGAAGCAGAAGGCGATGCCGGCCTCGACCAGACACTGCGCCACGTCGTCGGCCCCGAGATCGATGGCCACACCGAGGGCCTCGAGGACGTCGGCAGAACCCGACTCCGAACTCGCCGCGCGATTGCCGTGCTTGACCACCGGCGCACCCGCCGCGGCCACCACGACCGCCGACATCGTCGAGATGTTGACCGAGTGCGACCGGTCGCCTCCCGTGCCACAAGTGTCGACGGTGGGACCAACGCTCTCGTCGATGTCAACGCGCACCGCGTGCTTGAGCATGTTCGTGACCAGAGCAGCTACCTCCGCTGCGGTCTCACCCTTTGAGCGCAGCGCGACCAGGAAGCCCGCCAACTGCACGGGCGTGGCCTCACCCGTGAGTACGCGGTCCATGGCCCAGTCGGCATCGGCGGCTGCGAGATCCTCGCCGCGGATCAGGGCCGACGTGAGGGAGGACCAACTGTGCGGCTCCGTCACCACGGGGTGCGGCGTCGCGGTCGCGGAAGGCTCGAGGGGCCCAGCACTCATGATCGACCTCGGTCAGCGACCGGCAAGTGCCACACGAGGACGCAGCAACGCTGCGGCGGCCTCGGCGAGCAGTACCGGGTCGAGGGGGTGAGGAACGACGGCCTCGGCCTGTGACCACGTGGCCAACCAGGCGTCCTGAGGGCGCCCGGTGAGCAGCAGCACCGGCGGGGCGTTGTAGATCTCGTTCTTCATACGCCGACAGATGCCCATGCCGCCGGACGGGACCGCTTCGCCATCAAGTACCGCGAGATCGATTCCGCCCTGCTCCAGGCGACGGATCACCGCAGGCTCCGTGGCGATCTCGATGTACTCCACCAGCGGAAGATCGCCCGCCGGACGGCGTCCCAGGGCCGCTCTGACGGTGGCACGCACCGTCGCGTCGTCGCTGTAGACCAAGACGTTGAGGGTGCGTTCGGCTGCGGCGGCGCTCATGGACGCATCGTAACCTTGCCTACCCGGCGGCTCTCACGGACCATCGCTGAGTCTGGGTCGCGCCCAGGAGAGTGACCCTCGCCACGTCGCCACGCGGACTCGGGGGGTGGGCACGCCATACCGCTCCGGACCTGCCACAATCTGCGCGTGGCGACTGCATCTGTGATTGAGAACGCTCCGGTACACGCACCTGCCAACAGGCCCAACATGGTGTCGGTTGGCACGATCGTGTGGCTCGCCAGCGAACTCATGTTCTTCGCTGCCCTGTTCGCGATGTATTTCACGCTCCGTTCGGTGAATATCGCGTCCTGGGGCAACTTCACCGAGAAGCTGAACATCCCCTTTGCGACGGTCAACACCATCGTGCTGGTGCTCTCCTCGGTCACCTGCCAGCTCGGGGTGTTCGCCGCGGAGCGAGGAGATGTCCGAAAACTGCGCATGTGGTTCATCATCACCTTCCTCATGGGCTCGGTGTTCATCGCGGGCCAGGTCACCGAGTACACGCAGTTGGTCAAGGAGGGCATCAACCTCTCCTCGTCCGCCTACGGCTCGGTGTTCTACCTCACGACCGGCTTCCACGGGATGCACGTCACCGGCGGACTCATCGCCTTCCTATTCGTGCT
>WLRQ01000088.1 GCA_009697815.1 Actinomycetota bacterium | reverse complement strand
CACTGCGCTGGATCATCGATCAGCCGGGGGTGACAACCGTGATCCCGGGGGCCCGCAACCGTGAGCAGGTCGAGTCGAACGCTTCCGCTGCGGGTTTAGCCCCGGTGACCGCCGACGAGCTGGTCGGGGTCCGCTCGGTCTACGACCACTATGTGAGGGAGCTGGCGCACGATCGCTGGTGAGTGCCCGCCATCCGTGACGGCGTTCGCGGGCCGCAGAGGCGCGCGCAGGGGTGTCAGGACTCGTCGAGGGGAAGGATCGACGGCTCGGTCAAGCGTGAGGTCTCGTCCTGCACTTCGACGGCGAGGGGACGCAGGCGCGCCTCGTGTTCGCGGAAGTGATGGCCACAGAAGAGTAGGTCGCCCCCGGCCGCGAGTGTGACCCGGACATAGGCCTGGGCGCCACAGCGATCACAGCGATCGATCGCCGTGAGCGGAATGGTCGGGCTCAGGGTCGGGGTCATCCTCTACCTCCAGGTCGGGCCTTAGTCTCGCACGGACCAACGTCGAGCACCGCCCGGGTCGTCCCTCGTTCGCGTCCGGCGTAAGCCGATCGTGACCTGAATCACCCGGTTGCCACAACCACATGGCGCCGCGTGTCGTGAGAGTAATCCCCAGAGCGGGAGAACGCGAGCATCTACGACCCTCATGTCCGCGTCGGCCGACAATATCCGGCGTGGTCAGAGCGGGCCCATCGGCACGGCGGTCTACCCTGAGGAACGACCCACCACAGTCATCGACATCTGCCCTCTCGCACTGGAGTCCCTCACCACCATGAGCGTCACGCCCGTAGCCCGCCGTACGTCGAGCGCCACGGGTGCGTACTCTGCCAAGCACCTCTCGGTGCTCGAGGGCCTGGACGCGGTTCGCAAGCGACCAGGGATGTACATCGGGTCCACGGACGGTCGTGGTCTCATGCACTGCCTCTGGGAGATCATCGACAACTCGGTCGATGAGGCTCTGGCCGGCCACGCGCACCGGATCGAGGTCATGCTCCACGCCGACGGCTCGGTTGAGGTCCGCGATGACGGACGCGGGATCCCCGTCGATGTGGAGCCCAAGACCCGGCTCACGGGCGTCGAGGTGGTCATGACGCGGCTTCACGCGGGCGGCAAGTTCGGCGGTGGGTCCTACAACGCCTCGGGTGGTCTGCACGGGGTGGGTGCGTCGGTGGTCAACGCCCTGTCCGAGCGTCTCGATGTTGAGGTCGACCGCGACGGCAAAATCCATGCGATGTCCTTTAAGCGCGGGGTCCCCGGTCTGTTCGACGGCGGGGGTCCAGATGCCGAGTTCACCAAGAAATCGGGGCTGGTGGTCTCAGGCCGCGCGAAGAAGGGTGTCACGGGCACGCGCGTGCGCTACTGGTCCGACCGGCAAATATTCATCCGCGACGCCGAGTTTGACCTCGAGGCGCTGCGGTCGCGGGCACGTCAGACCGCGTTCCTGGTGCCGGGACTCACCATCGTGATCTGCGACGGGCGAGTGGATGAGCCCGTGGAAGAGAGCTATTGCTTCAAGGGCGGGCTTACGGAGTTCGTCGAGTTCCTGGCTAAGGATGACGCCGTCGCCGGGGTTCTCCGGCTCCAGGGCGCGGGACACTTCCGCGAGACGGTGCCGGTGCTGGACACCAAGGGCCACATGGTCTCCCAGGAAGTCGAGCGAGAGCTCGGCGTCGACGTCGCCATCCGCTGGGGTGCGGGCTACGACAGCGATGTCCGCAGTTTCGTCAACATCATCGCCACCCCCAAGGGCGGCACCCATGTGAGCGGATTCGAGCGTGCCCTCACCAAGTCGGTCAATGACGCGCTCCGCGCGCAGAAGGTCTTGCGAGCCAGTGAAGACGGGGTCACCAAGGACGACATCGCCGAGGGGCTGACTGCGATCGTCACAGTTCGGCTATCCGAGCCGCAGTTCGAGGGCCAGACAAAGGAAGTCCTGGGAACCCCGGCGGCCACGCGAATCGTGTCCAACGTGGTGGCACAAGAGCTCGGTGCTTGGTTCGCCTCGCCGCCGCGCGGCGACAAACTTCCGGCCAAGGCGGTCCTGGACAAGATTGCCAACGCGGCCCGGGCGCGAATCGCGGCGCGGACTCACCGCGACGTCCAACGCCGCAAGACTGCACTGGAATCCTCTGCTCTACCGGCGAAGCTCGCTGATTGCCGTAGTGACGACGTCGAGCGCAGCGAGCTGTTCATCGTGGAGGGTGACAGCGCGCTGGGCACCGCGAAGCTCGCTCGCAACGCGGAGTTCCAGGCGCTGCTCCCGATCCGCGGCAAGATCCTCAACACTCAGAAGGCGTCCGTCGCCGACATGCTCAAGAACACCGAGTGTGCCGCGATCATCCAGGTGATCGGGGCGGGGTCGGGTCGCACTTTCGACCTCGAGCAGGCGCGCTACGGAAAGATCATCGTGATGTCCGATGCAGATGTCGATGGTGCGCACATTCGGTGTCTGCTCCTGACCCTGGTCCACCGTTACATGCGCCCCTTGCTCGAGGCCGGACGGGTTTATGCAGCGGTACCCCCATTACACCGATTCGAGGTCGTCAACCCCGGGGGCAAGAAGAACGAGATCCGCTATACCTACTCCGAGGACGAGTACCGCACCGTGCTGCACGACCTCACCACGCGCAACAGGTCGTTCAAGACCCCTCAGCGGTACAAGGGCCTCGGGGAGATGGACGCCTCCCAGCTGCGCGAGACCACCATGGACCGCGCCAGCCGTACATTGCGACGGATCACCATGGATGAGGTCGATGAAGCCACTGCGGTGTTCGACCTCTTGATGGGATCTGACGTCGCACCGCGCAAGGAGTTCATTGTCGACGGGGCTTCGGGCCTCGACCGATCGAGAATCGACGCCTGAGCGCGCGTTGATCGGCTCCCGCATGGGGCGGGATCTCACGACTGCCAGACGGGCGCGGCGCCAACATGGCACCGTGGGGTTGATGAGCAGCGGCTGGCGGCGTCAACTGGCCCGCCTCGATGAGACCACCAGAGCCCCCGGGGCGTGGGCGCTGGTGCTGCTAGTTGTGTTCCTGACCTCTCTCACCCAGCCCGCCGTCACGTTCTTCTCGAAACCGACCGACTACACGATCCTCCACCTCGTGCTGGAGTTCGCCTCGATGGCAGTGTCGTTCATGGTCTTCGCACTTGCGTGGAACCTTCGACGCCGAACGTCGAACAGCCAGATCATGGTGTTGGGTGTGGCGTCTCTCGTGATTGTGCTTGTCGATCTCGCACACACCCTCTCCTACGCCGGAATGCCCGATTTCATCACTCCGAGCGGCCCGGAGAAGGCGATCTATTTCTGGCTGGTCGGCAGATTCGTCGCGGCCGTCGGCTTCCTTGTGGTCGCGCTCGTGCCAGTGAGGCACTGGTCTCAGAGGGCATGGGGCATCGCCCTTGCCAGCGCAGTGGCGTTTGTGGTTGTCATCTGGTGGATCGGGCTCGCGCACTTTGATTGGCTACCGCGCACGTTCATTGCGGGCGAGGGGCTGACGAGGTTCAAAGTCGTGTCCGAATACGTTCTCGCGACGGCCTACCTGGCGGCGGCGGTGCTCCTGGTGCAACGCGCGCGCCGTGAGGCGAGCGTCGAGATTGCCTGGCTGGCCTGTGCGTCCTGGACTCTTGCGCTCACTGAGCTGTTCTTCACTCTCTACGCGAGCGTCACCGACATCTTCAATCTCCTGGGCCATGTATTCAAGGTGATCGCGTACTTCATGGTCTACCGAGCCGTGTTCATGGCGGGGGTCCAAGATCCCCAACGCAGGCTGCAGCGGGAGCAGTCGCTCTTGCGTTCATTGATCGACTCGGTCCCTGATCTGATCTCCTACAAGGACAAGCGCGGCGCATACCTTGGCGCCAACAGCGCCTTCGCCAACTTCTCGGGGATGTCTGCGGAAAACCTCGTGGGGTCCTCTGCGGTGGGGCTGACGATGGTCAACGACACGGCCTTGTCAGTCGATGCACCGCCAGGGCGAACTGATTCGCGAGACACCCGGCGTTTCGAGGAATGGCTCGTCGGTAGTGACGGAGAGCCCGCCGCATTCGACACTCTCACGACACCATATGTTGGCCCGGACGGTGAATCGCTGGGCTCCATTGAGGTTCGCCGAAATGTCAGCCGACAAAAGCGCGATGAGGCCCGAATAGAGAACCTCGCCCTCTTCGACCAGCTCACCGGTTTGCCGAACCGAACCAGACTCGGCGAGCAACTGCTCACGCTCACCTCGAGCGCCCAGGCACATGTGGACGGTCTTGCCCTGCTCTACCTCGATCTCGACGATTTCAAGACCATCAACGACACGATCGGACATCGGGTCGGAGATCTGGTGCTGCAAGAGACCGGACGCCGACTCCGCGAGGCAATCGGGGAGGGCGACGTGGTCGCGAGACTCGGTGGGGACGAGTTCGCGGTTGCGCTGCCCGGCCGAGACGCGAATGCCGCGACCACGTTCGCCGTCGACCTCCTCGCCCGGATAGCTGAGCCAATTCTGATCGACCAGCACGAACTGATCGTGACCGCGTCGGTGGGGATCTCGATGTTCCCCGAGAATGGCGAGGAGTTCGAGGATCTCGCCCGCGAGGCCGACTCCGCGATGTCGCGAGCCAAGGCTCAAGGGCGGAACGGCTTGCGCTTCTTCACATCCGCGATGCAAGAGGAATCAGCCCTTCGTCTGGCCATGCTCTCGGCGCTGCGTCGAGCGTTGGAGAACGGGGAGTTCCTGCTCGAATATCAGCCGCAGGCTTCGCTGACCGATGGGAGCGTCGTGGGTGTCGAGGCTCTCATCCGCTGGCAGCATCCCGACTTCGGGCTCTTGCCGCCGAGCGCGTTCATTGGCCTGGCCGAGGACAGCGGATTGATCCACGGAATCGGAGACTGGGTCGTCCAAGAGGCGATTCGTGATGCCCAGATGTGGGAGGCGCAGGGCCTCCCGCCCGTCATCGTCGCCGTGAACATCTCCGCCGTTCAGTTCCGTCAACGAGGACTTGCGCGACGAATCTCTGAGGTTCTGGATGCCACCGGCTTCCCGGCGCAGCGGCTCGAGGTGGAGCTGACCGAATCGGTGGCCATGGGTGCTCCTGAGATCGCAGAGGAGACCCTCGCCGGACTTCATGATCTGGGTGTGCAAATCGCGATTGACGATTTCGGCACCGGCTATTCATCACTGGCCTACCTCACGCGGTTTCGAGTCAACCGACTCAAGATCGACGGCTCCTTCGTGCACCAGCTCGGTATCGACCCGGAGGTCGAGGCGATCGTCTCCGCCATCATCGAACTGGCCAAGGCGCTCCATTGCACGACGGTGGCCGAGGGGGTGGAGACCCACCTGCAGCGCGAGAAGCTCATTGGCCTCGGATGTGATGTGCTTCAGGGCTACCTGTTCAGTCGGCCGGTTGCCGCGTCGGAAATTCCCGGGATTCTTGTGAGGAACCAGATGTCCGTGGGCTGAGTTCGGGCACACAGGAGGGCCGTTGCACGCGCCCTGGACTCGTGTGATCGGATACGCGACGTGACCTACACCATCGCGGTGGTCGGAGCCGGCCCCTCGGGCCTCTACGCCACAGACGCTCTCGTGTCCGCAGGCTGCACGGTCGACGTCATCGACCGACTCCCTGTTCCGTTCGGTCTCGTGCGGTACGGGGTGGCACCAGACCACTTGTCGATCAGGTCTGTGCGAGACACCCTCGAGAAGATCCTCGAGCGGCCAGGGGTCACCCTGCTGGCCGGCGTCGAGGTGGGAACCGACGTCACGGTCGTCGAGCTTCTCCAGGCCTACGACGCAGTCGTGCTGACCTACGGCGCCTCCCGCGACCGCCGCCTGGACATCGGGGGCGAGGATCTGCTCGGCAGCGTCGCGGCCACCGATCTTGTCGCCTGGTACTGCGGACACCCGGACGCCGACATCGAGATCATCGAAGATGCCCTCGACGCTGCCACTGCGGCCGTCGTGGTGGGGGTCGGCAACGTGTCGGTCGATGTGACCCGGGTACTCACCGCTCCTCGTGAGCGCCTCGGCTCGACCGACATGCCCGAGCATGTCCTTGATGCACTCGATCGCTCAGGGATCACGGACGTGCATGTGCTGGGGCGTCGCGGCCCCGCCCAAGCGACGTGGACGACCAAGGAACTCAAGGAGCTCGGAGAGCTCGAGGGTGTCGATGTCGTGGTCGACCCCGCCGATCTCGTCCTCGAGCCAGTCAGTGAGGCCCTCGTTGCCGCCGATCGTGTGGTCGCCCGCAACGTCGAGGTCATCCGGGGCTGGGCCGAGCGCGGCCTCACCGGAGCGCCACGACGCATTCACCTGCACTTTCACTCGCGGCCTGCCGAGATCCTCGGTGAGGGCCGGATGACGGGAGTCGTCGTCGAACGCACGACCATCGACGCGGACGGGTCCGCGAACGGAACCGGCGAGACGTTCCAGATCCCCGCGCAGCTCGCTGTTCGGTCAGTCGGTTACCGCGGAGTGGCACTCGACGCTGTCCCCTTCGACGCGCGCCGCAATGTGATTCCCAATGTTGATGGCAGGGTCATCGAGGGTGATGCGGCCGTTGCGGGCCTCTACGTCGCGGGCTGGATCAAGCGGGGCCCTACCGGGGTGATCGGCACCAACAAGAAAGACGCGTCCGCCACGGTCGACTCTCTCCTTGCGGACCTCGAAGGCACTCCAGCGCGCGGAGGCTCGGGCATCGCCCCGGTGCTGCGCGAGCGAGGCGTGCAGGTGGTGGGGTTCGAGGGTTGGCGCGCGATCGATGCCGCAGAGCGTGCGCTCGGCGAATCACGAGGACGAGTGCGCACTACTCTGCACGATCGCCACACGCTTATGGCCGCGGCCAAGGCTGACGGGTCCTCGGCGCCCTGACTGCCCTGAGGGCCCCGGCCGGTGAGGGGATCGCCCGCGCTGGCTCAGATGTCGCGGGGTGAGAGCACGCCGGTGGCGACGTCGTAGATGGCGCCGGCCACCACGAGGTCGCGTGGCATGAGCGGGTAGCTGCGGATCCGCGTGACGTCGTAGATGAGCGCGGCCTCCTGATCCTTCACCGTGCGGAACTCCACCGACCTGGTGTCCACGTGGAAGTCGCGCTCGATGGCCTCGTGGATCTCAGCCTCTGAGGCACTGGCCATCCGGCAGTCCGTATGCGGCATCACCAAGACGCGTTTGACTCCGAGCAGGTAGGTCGCCAGCACCAGTGTGCGCAGGACATCGTCGGTGACACGCGCGCCCGCGTTCCGAAGGATCTTGGCATCGCCCTGTTCCATGCCCACGACGGCGAGCGGCACAATTCGACTGTCCATGCACGTCACGATCGCGAGGCCGCGCTGCGCACTTCCGCCAAGCCCGGTTCCGGAGAATTCAGCCGCATAGGTGCGGTTGCCCTCGAGGATGTCGGCAAGATCGTCACTCGGGAAGGGGGTCGTCACGGGGAAGACGCTAGCGAAGGCCGCGGCGGTGAGTCACCTCGCCCCGGGTATCTAAACCTGAGCAGCGGTCAAGACCAGCGAGCGATCGACTCTGGCGCGTCGGCGATCCAGACCTGGGAGATCGCGGCCGACTTTCCGCAGGATTCCGGACGCGCCGCCGACAGCGGCGTACGACGGGTGAGCACCTGCCAGGCGCGACCGTCGCGATGACGGACTTCAACCTCCGCAAGACCGTCGTCGCCCTCCCAGCGAAGCGATGCGGGGGCCACGCGGCCCTCGATACGTCGCAGCGCATCGAGGGCATCGAGATCGTCGATGCCCTCGGCCCGACGCACCGCGTTCTCGGCCACTTGGGCCGGTTGCGCCAGCGCAGTGCGGCCCCGGTGGTGGTCGAGAGCGCCGAGAGAGCCCTCACGGGCACGGCCGAGGACCTCGCGTGCGGCATCGGCCGTGAGACGTCCGAAGGCATGGCCTGTCGGGAGCAACACGGCAGTGGGTGCGAATCGATGACCCCCGAGGTGGCTGACCTCGAGGACGCGTGAGCTAACGGAGGAAT
>WLRQ01000087.1 GCA_009697815.1 Actinomycetota bacterium | reverse complement strand
TCTCCATGTCAAACACGCCTTCAGTCGGTGGCTGGGGGCCGGCGGGACACCGGTCCGAGTGCGCCCCGAATCTTAGCCACTGGGGACGGCTCGCGACAGGGACCGTTGACCTCAATATCTCGGCGACCGGGCGCCGAGCCCACTCGCGATCCCACTCGCGCTCCCACTCGCGATCCCACACGCGATCCCACTCGCGAGCCCACTCGCGCTCCCACTCGCGAGCCCACACGCGATCACCCAATCCATGAGTCAACGCCGACACCCTGAACGCCGCCCCCTCGGGAACGGCCCCTAGGGTCGGGCGCAGCGACACCGACATGTGGTCGGCAGAGGGGAGCGGCAGAATGGTCATTGAGACGGTCCGTGACACGCCAGCGCACAACCCCAGTGAGTTCGACACCATTGTCCTGAGCATCGAACGAGCCACCGAGGCCGCGAGTGAGTCCAAGCCGTCGCGCGGCAGTAACTCCGTCGCGACGATCACGCTCTACCGCCCAGAGGCACTCAACGCCATCACCGTCGCCATGCTCGCCGAGTTGCGGACCGCCCTCGATATCGTCTCGGCCGACCCTTCGATCTCGGTCGTGGTGATCACGGGGGCCGGGCGCGCGTTCAGCGCTGGGGTCGACCTGAAGTCGTTGGAGGGCGCACCCCTCGAGGGGGGCGCAGTCGGAGATCTCCTCGACCTGCCCGCGCGTGAAGTATCCGACCGGATCCTCGGCCTCGAGGCTGTCGTGATCGCGAAGGTCAACGGCTTCTGCTTCACCGGGGCCCTCGAGCTGATCCTGATGTGCGATGTGGTCGTGGCCGCAGACGAGGCAGTCTTCGGCGACACGCACGCCAAGTGGGGGCTGCGGCCGAGCTGGGGTATGAGCCAGCGACTGCCCCGCGCCGTGGGCCCAGCCCGAGCGCGATACCTGTCGTACACCGCCACAACTTTCAGCGGTAAGGACGCGGCAGCCTGGGGCCTCGCTGCACTCTCGGTGCCGCGAGCCAACCTCGACACCGTCGTTGCGGACATGGCCTCAAGCATCGCCAGCCACAGCCGTGGGGCTCTCCTTGCCTACAAGGACCTCTACCGGATCGCCGACTCCACGCCGATGCCCGAGGGCCTCGCCTATGAGTCGTCGACCACCTACCCGATCGACGACACCGAGATCCGGATCGCCCAGTTCCGCTGACACAAACCCGAAGGATGGCTGTGCTCACCACCCGCTTCACCGAAATCTTTGGAGTCGACCACCCGATCATTTGCGGTGGGATGACGGCGATCGGCACAGCCGATCTCATCGCTGCCGTCGCCAACGCCGGCGCCCTCGGTTTCCTCACGGCCCTCACCCAGCCGACCCCCGAGGCCTTGGCGGCCGAGATCGCTCGTTGCCGGGAGATGACCGACCGACCGTTCGGGGTCAACCTCACGATCCTGCCCACGTTGAAGCCCGTGCCCTACGACGAGTATCGCGACGCGATTATCGAGAGCGGCGTCACGATCGTCGAGACGGCGGGGAGCAACCCCGCGCCACACATGCCGGCGTTCAAGGCCGCTGGGGTCAAGGTCATTCACAAGGCCGTCACCGTGCGGCACGCACTGAAGGCCGAGAGCATCGGCGTCGATGCCGTGAGCATCGATGGTTTCGAATGTGCTGGCCACCCAGGCGAGGACGACATCTCAGGCCTGATCCTGATCCCCGCTGCCGCAGCGAAGTTGCGGATCCCGGTGATCGCCAGCGGCGGTTTCGCCGACGGCCGCGGCCTGGTCGCCGCCCTCGCACTCGGCGCGGTTGCCGTGACGATGGGCACGCGATTCGTCGCCACTGTCGAGGCACCGGTGCACCCGAACGTCAAGGCCCAGATCGTCGCCAACGACGAGCGCGCAACCTTGCTGGTCTTTCGCAAGTTCCACAACACCGCCCGAGTGGTACGCAACTCGGTGTCCGAGCAGATAGCCGCCATCGAGGCCACCGAGGGAAGCACGTTCGAGGATGTCGCCCACTTGGCGTCCGGTGCTCGCGGTCGCGCCGAGGTCCTGACCAAGGGCGACGTCGAGGGTGGCATGTGGTGGGCTGGCCAAGCGCAGGGCCTGATCGACGACGTACCGACATGCCAGGACCTCGTGGCCCGCATCATCTCCGAGGCGGAATCGATCATCGCGACGCGCCTGGGCGGAGCCATCACGGAGATAGGAGCCTGACGAGCCCGTGGTCGTCTGGACCACGAGAGCCGGTGACACAAGTGCGCCGATGCCGAGTGATGTCTCCCACAATCCTCACGTGCGAATCGCTCATGGCCGGTCGTAGGCGACACGCAGGTCTCCGTTCGGTCATCCGTGGGGGTCACGACGAGGTAAATTTGCGTGTCTGCCGACAACGCTGCCACTGCTCATCCGCATCCGACGAACCGCCGCTGGCTCTCCACGCCACGGCAGCATGAGGACCCCCATGTCACACCGTGCCCGCCAGGTCAGGACCCTGACAGCGATCACGCTCGTTCTCCCCATCGCCCTCACCCTCGCGGCGTGCTCGTCGTCGGACTCACCGGGCGCCTCGGGCGATGTGATCACGATTGCCCTCGAGGCTCCACTCACCGGGGGCCAGGCCTCGAACGGCCAAGACATCCTTCGCGGCGCCCAGCTCGCGGTCGATGAGGCCAACGCCGCTGGGGGTGTCCTCGGAAAGCAGATCGTCCTGATCCAGGCCGACGACAAGGCCGACGCGGCCACCGGCCTCACCGCCGCCCAGGGCGTCGTCGACGGCCCGGCCGTCGCCGTGATCGGGCCCTACAACTCCTCCGTCGGGCTCAAGAACCTGCCGGTCTACATCAGCGGCCAGGTGGTGCCCGTGCACATGACCTCGAGCGATGACACCACGGGCGAGGGCGTCACGGTCCAGCCCAAGAACAGCCAAATCTCCCCCGTTGAGGTCGCGTATATCGAAGGGCTCAAGGCCACGAAGGTGGCGATGCTCGTCGACCCCTCGACCTACACCCAGGGGATGGCCGACCGCCTGAGCAAGTCCCTCACACGTGATGGCCTCACCGTGACCTCTGCCCCCATCACCGAGGGCAAGAAGGACTACATAGCCGAAGTCACCGCAGCACTCGCCGGCGATCCCGACGTGGTGTACGTGAGCACCTACTTCCCCGAGGGCGCGCTCATCGCGAAGGCGCTCGCAGACGCCAGGGCCAAGGGGAGCACCGCCAAGTGCTTCATGGGCCTGGGCAACCAGGATCCGGCCTTCATCGACGGCGCTGGCATCCCCGACTCCCAGGGCTGTGTCTTCAGCGGTGTTCCGACCCCCGACGAGTTCCCCACCGCAGCCGCCTACATCACGGCCTACACCGCGAAGTACTCCCTCCCGCCCGGTGTCTGGGGCGTATTCGCCTACGACTCCGTTCTGGTTCTACTCAATGCCATGAAGGCAGCGAACTCGACGGAATACCAGCCCGTCCTCGATGCCCTCCTGCACAAGACGGTCGACTTCCCCGGAGCCACCGGTCCGGTCACGATCGATCCGGCTACGGGTAACCGTCCGAACGTGCCGGTGAAGATCCTCTCCGTCAAGACGGTCACCTCCGGAGTGTTCACGGTCACGCAGTAGGGGTGGGCGAGTGGCCGTGCGTACGTCCTGCTCGTCAATCGCCTACGATTCGAGCGCGTCGGGACAACTCGTGCATGTACCGAGCACCCAGCCCGAGCACCCAGCCCGAGCACCCAGCCCGAGCACCCAGCCCCGTGAGGAAGTCCATGTCCGTGCCGACTCGCCGACGTCTGAGCCGCCGGGGTCGTCGTGAGCTCCTCGCACTTGCCGCCGCCGTGCCGATCCTTGTCGCGGTGACGGCCTGCTCAACTTCCCCGGCCCCGACCCCGGAGCCTTCTTCTGATCCGATCACGATCGCCGTTGAGGCTGCCCTCACCGGAGATCTCTCCGCCAACGGTCAGGACATCCTGCGCGGCGCTCAGCTCGCCGTCGACCAGGCAAATGAATCCGGTGGTGTACTCGGCCGTCAGATCGTGATCATCGAGGCCGACGACAAGGCCGACCCCGCCACCGGAATTGCCCTCGCCCAGGAAATCGTCGACGGCCCGGCCGTCGCGGTGGTGGGCATCGACGACTCGTCGGTCGGGCTCAAGAACCTGCCCCTGTACATCAACGGCGAGGTCGTTCCCGTCCACATGACATCCAGCGACGACACCGCAGGTGAGGGAGTCACGATCCGGCCGAAGAACAGCCAGATCTCACCCGTCGAGGTGGCCTACATCAAGGGGCTCAACGCCACAAACGTGTCCATGCTGGTCGATCCGTCGGCATATACCCAAGGCATGGCCGACCGTCTGAGCAAGGCGCTCAACGCTGACGGCATCACCGTGACGATGACGCCCATCGTCGCGGGGAAGGTCGACTACACCGAGGAGGTCACCGCAGCCCTCTCGAGTGGTCCTAACGTCGTCTACGTCAGCACGTACTACCCGGAGGGGTCGGTCATCGCGAATGCCCTCGCGGTCGCAGCGGCCGGAGGCAGCACGGCCGCATGCTTCATGGGCCTGGGCAACCAGGATCCGGGGTTCATCTCCGCGGCGGGGATCCCCGACTCGCAGGGATGCGTGTTCAGCGGTGTGCCGACTCCCGACGAGTTCCCCGCAGCCGCCGACTTCATCAGCGCCTATACCGCGAAGTTCTCGACGGCACCCGGAGTCTGGAGCGTGTTCGCCTACGACTCGGTTCGGCTGCTCCTCAATGCCATGACATCGGCCAATTCAACCGACTATGCGCCCGTGCTCGAAGCACTCACCAACTCCACTGACTTTGCGGGTGCGACCGGCCCGATCACGATCGTCCCCGCGACGGGTATCCGCCCGAATGCTCCGGTGACGATCCTGAAGGTGACCAGTGCCGGGGCGTTCGCCCTCGCGTCGTAGGTGCCCACGCGTCGTAGGTGCCCTCGCGTCGCAGGTCCCCACGCGTCGCATGGGAATGCGCGTGATGAGGGATTGCACGGAGTCAAGGGACGAGCGTCAGAGCCAGTCGCGGCGCTTGAAGGAGAAGTAAAGCCCGGTCGACATCGCGAGAATGAGTGCACACGACCACAGGAAGCCGTTGCTGCTCGCAAACCCGGGGTAAGGCACGTTCTGCCCGTAGAAGCCGGTGATGGCGGTGGGCACAGCGATGATCGCGGCCCAGCCCGTCACCTTCTTCGTGATCACGTTAAGCCGGTTTCCCTGCAAGGTCAGGTTCGTCTCCACGATCGTGCTGACGAGGTCGCGCAACGACTCAGTCCATTCGGTGGCACGCAGAACGTGGTCGTAGACGTCTTGGTAATACGGCGTCATATCTTCATCGATGAGCTTGAGGTCGCGGCGCATGAGACTGTTGACCACCTCGCGCATGGGCACGACGATGCGACGCAAGGTCACCAAACTCTTGCGCAGTGCGAAACTGCGCCGCTGCACGTCGCTTCCGTGCGCAGTTTCGGAGAACAGCAGATCTTCGAGGAGTTCGATCTGTTCGTCGAGATCCTGGACAGCCTCGAAGTGGCCATCGACGACATGGTCGATCAGCGCGTAGAGCAGGAATCCCACGCCGTGCCGTGCGAGGTCCGGTGAGCCGTCCCACCGTTCGAGGACCCCGTCCATGTCGAAGGCCTCGTCCTTGCGGACGGTGACGATCGCACTCGAGGTAATGAAGGCCGAGATCTCACTGAGCTCGAGTTCACCGGTCGCCTCGTCGAGAATCGCGGAGTACATATTGAGGAACTCATGTGTGCCGTAGCGGTCGAGTTTCGGACGCTGACGTACACCCACGGCATCCTGCACTGCCAGGTGATGGAGACCGAGCTCGTGGGCGACCAGTGCGAGGTCCTCGACATCGGGCTCGAGCAGATCGATCCACACGACGGTGTCGGGCTCGCCGATGAGGTCGGAGACCTCCTCAACAGAGAAGCCCTCCTTGTCCAAGACTCCGTGGCGGTAAACACGGGTGCGCGCGATCGAATCGGTGGCCCGGTGCGCGGGATCGCCGACATATGGCGTGAGATCGGACTCGGGCACCATCGGCGGCATCATGCTGGAAGGATCTCTCGCTCGGAAGCCTGTCGCGACCAGGAGGGGAATCCGCCCGGCACCCGATCCTAACCGGAGCCCCGGGGGCGGTAGTCACGTGCGCGTATCAGCCCAAGCACGTGCGGGCCGCACACGTTCGTGCACGTGGGACGGTCAGTTCAGCGATCGCCAACGCGAGCGCTCCCTCGTACCACTCTTCGGGCTGTGCCCTAGAACGGCGGCGGGTCGGGTGGCTTGGGGAGCAGATCGTGGCCCGGATCATCGGGACCCGGATCATCAGGACCCAGTGCAGCGGGACCCAGTGCAGCGAGACCCAGTGCATCAGGACCCATGTCGAGACCGACATCCGGATCTGCGAGGGAATATCCATCGGCCGGGTCGTGGAGTAAGGGGCGGGGCGCGATCGTGATTCGCTGCCCCCACAGTGTCGCCCAGGTGCATGATCCGTCGGCCTCGCCGTCGAGGATCTCGAGATAGCCAGCACTCTTGAGTTGATGGTGCGGGCTCCGACACAACATCCCGGTGTTGGAGGTATCGCTAGGGCCTCCCGGGAACGAGGTCGCGTGATCCATGTCGACCCGCGCGGAACTGCTCGTGCGACAACCCGGAGCCCGACATCCGCCATCGCGGACGCCGATGAACCGACGCAGCGCCTCGGGTAGGTAACTCTCGCGTCCGTAATCGAGTAGATGCCCGGTGACCGGGTCGGTGACCATGCGGCGCCACGCGCCCACCCCTCGGGCCATCTCACGGCCAATCTCGGCGGGGATCGGCTGGCCATCGAGAAGGCACGGACTGTCGTGTTCCCCGCGCAGCGTGTGCAGATCGATGACGAGCGCAGAGCTGACGGGGATATCGGAACGCTGCCAAGAGATCGACCCGTCGTCGATGACCTTGCCGAGAACCCGAGTGGCGAGGGCATCGGCGCGGCAAGACCCGAGGGCCGCATCGTCGTCCATGGCGGCGCGGGCACCACCACGCTCACGCTGCAGAGCGCGGGCGTCGGAGGTCAAGGTTCGATAGAGGGCGTTGATGGTGACCCAGTCGTCGGTGACACCAAGGAATCCCATGCCCTCATCACATTCGCGGGCAATGACCTGCCGCGCGGCCCTCGCCTGGCGATGCCGTTCCGCGGCCGCCCGGGCGTCAACTCGCATGATGGCCTTACTGACCTCGCGGCCGAACTCCCCTGGGGTCAATCGACGGGCCTTGGGAAGCACGATTCGTTCGATCACGGCCAGCTTCTCTGGGTCGGCGACCACTCGGGTCTTATCGACCAGAACTGAGCAATGACCGACGCTGACCTCACCTGTCTCGAGCGCGATATAGAACGAGGGGAAGTCACTGACCAGGGACCGCGCAGTCTCGATCGCACGCCCCGCCGCGTAGGAGGAGGTGCGACGCGCAAGGGCGACCTCATGCTCGATATGAGCCTCGGTGAGGTAGGCCTGCGCAGAGGTGGAACCCGCGATTGCAGCCAATGCTCGGACTCTCATGGCTGCCGTTCGCGCCTCGATGCGGTCGACGGCCTTGAGGTAGTTGATGCGGTCCAACGGGCACTCAAGGTCGAGTGGATCGATCGACTCCAGCATCATCACTGCGAGAGAGTCAGACCCCTGCGAGGCAAGCTCCGCGAGCACGTCGCCCGCGTTTGGCAGCGACGGCTCCGGAGACGCGTCGTCGAGCACCGTGACATGGCGCGACCACTCCTCGGGCGAGAGCACCTCAAGGAGTGCCCGATGCACGGCCTGCGCTTCGACCTCGATTCGCCTCTCCTGGGCGAGTTGCTCGGGCGAAGGAAAGTAGAGAGTGGGGTCGAACCAGTGGTCGTCAGGAGAGAGGTCGTCAGGAGAGAGGTCGTCAGGCACAAGCCCGTCACGAACGAGACCCTCAGGAGCGAGACCCTCACGAGCGAGACCCTCACGAGCGAGACCGTGAATCGGGAGCTGATGGCTGACAGGGCCGTCGCTGACATTCGGTTCCACTCCGACCCCCTCCCGCTCACGCAATGCC
>WLRQ01000086.1 GCA_009697815.1 Actinomycetota bacterium | reverse complement strand
GGGGTGGCGCCGGGTCGGGCGGGCGGAACCGCAGGACGGTTCTTCTCAGGTCCAGAGGGCGAGTCGCCGGTGTCCACGGGTGTCGCTCCTTAGCCCTCTGCTCCGGGTTCCACGGCGAGGTCGGCCGCGGGGTCGTCGGCGATCACGGTAACGGACCCGGAACCATCGACATCGTCAGAGGGGTCGGGTGAGCCGTCCACAACATCGCCCTCAGCCACTGCCTCGACATCATCGTCGTCGCTGGCCTCACCTCGGGCGACGGCCACGATCGTGGAGTCACCGCTGACGTCCATCAACGAGACGCCCATAGTGTCGCGGCTCGTGGATCGGATCCCCGACACCCGAGTGCGGATGACGACGCCATCGGAGGCGATGGCGTAGATCTCGTCGTCCTCGGTCGCCACGAGGGCCCCCACGAGTGATCCGCGCTCCTCAACGAGCTTCATCGCGCGGACGCCGTAGATCCCTCGTCCCTTGGTCGCCCACTCCGAGACCGGTGTGCGCTTGCCGAACCCGCCATCGGTGACGGTGACCACATAGGAGTCAGGGGTGACCTGCTCCATCGCGAGCAACTGATCACCCTCACGGAATCTCATCCCGATAACGCCAGAGGTAGCGCGCCCCATCGGACGCAGGGTGTCGTCGTCGGCCGTGAACCGGACGGACATACCCTTCCTGCTCACGAGCAGGAGATCAGCGCCCTCATCGACGAGCTGCGCGCTGATGAGCTCGTCACCCTCCCGCAAGTTCAGCGCGATGACACCGCCACTGCGGTTGGAGTCGAACTCGTCAAGACGGGTCTTTTTGACCATGCCGTCGCGCGTCGCGAGGACGAGGTACGGCGCCTGCGCGTAATCGCGCACATCGAGCACCTGGGCGATCAGCTCATCGGGTTGGAAGGCGAGCAGGTTGGCCACGTGCTGGCCGCGCGCATCGCGCTGAGTGTCGGGCAGTTCATATGCCTTGGCGCGGTAGACACGCCCCTTGTTGGTGAAGAACAGGAGGTAGTGATGAGTTGTCGTGACGAAGAAGTGCTCGACGACATCGTCACCCCGCAGCGCCGCACCTCGAACACCCTTGCCGCCGCGGCGCTGCGCGCGGTACAGGTCGGTGCGGGTTCGCTTGGCGTAACCACCGTGCGTGATCGTGACGACGACGTCCTCCTCGGCGATGAGGTCCTCGTCGGTGACCTCTCCGTCCCAGGGGATGATCGCGGTTCGGCGCTCGTCACCGTGCTTATCGACGATCTCGGTGAGCTCCTCGCCGATGATCCGGCGCTGTCGCTCGGCGTCGGCGAGGATGTCCTCGAGGTCGGCGATGAGTGTCATCAGTTCGTCGAACTCATCGATGATCTTCTGGCGCTCGAGGGCCGCGAGGCGCCGCAGCTGCATGTCGAGGATGGCGGTGGCCTGCACCTCGTCGATGTCGAGCAGTGCCATCAAGCCTTCACGGGCATCGTCAACCGTCGCGCTCGCGCGAATCAACGCGATCACAGCGTCGAGAGCGTCGAGCGCCTTGAGGTAGCCCGTCAGGATGTGCGCGCGTTCCTGAGCCTTGCGAAGCCGGAACCTCGTACGGCGCTGGATAACCTCAACCTGGTGGGTGATCCAGTGCTTGACGAACAAGTCGAGTGTGAGGGTGCGAGGCACACCGTCGACAAGTGCGAGCATGTTCGCGCCGAAGGTGTCCTGCAACTGCGTGTGCTTGTAGAGGTTATTGAGTACCACCTTGCCGACGGCGTCGCGCTTGAGCACCACCACGAGCCGCTGACCAGTACGGCCTGAGGACTCGTTGCGGAGGTCGGCGATGCCGCTGATCTTGCCGGCATCGACGAGCTCGGCGATACGCGACGCGAGATTGTCGGGGTTGACCTGGTAGGGCAACTCGGTGATGACGAGAGTCTGGCGACCTCGGTTGTCTTCTTCGAGTTCGACCACGGCGCGCATCGTGATCGAGCCACGACCGGTGCGGTAGGCATCCTCGATCCCCTTGCGGCCGACAATGGCTGCGCCCGTGGGGAAGTCCGGGCCCTTGATGCGCTCGAGAAGCGCCTCAAGGAGTTCTTCACGCGAGGCCTCGGGGTGGGCGAGTGCCCACTGCACGCCATCGGCGACCTCGCGCAGATTGTGCGGCGGGATGTTGGTGGCCATGCCGACCGCGATACCCGCGCTGCCGTTGACCAGCAGGTTGGGGAAGCGAGCCGGCAGGACGAGAGGCTCGGCGGTCTTGCCGTCGTAATTCGGTTGGAAGTCGACGGTTTCCTGCTCGATATCGCGCACCATCTCCATGGCGAGAAGAGCCATGCGGCATTCGGTGTAACGCATCGCGGCCGCGGGGTCGTTACCCGGAGAACCGAAGTTGCCCTGCCCCTGCACAAGCGGATAGCGCAGCGCCCAGGGCTGTGCGAGACGAACAAGCGCGTCGTAAATAGCGGAGTCACCGTGCGGGTGGTAGTTGCCCATCACCTCGCCGACAACGCGGGCGCACTTGTTGTAACCACGGTCCGGGCGATAGCCGCCATCGAACATGGCGTAGAGAACCCGGCGGTGCACCGGCTTGAAACCGTCACGTACATCGGGCAGGGCGCGACCGACGATCACGCTCATCGCATAGTCGAGATACGAGCGCTGCATCTCGACCTGGAGGTCGACCGGCTCGACGCGCCCGCCCACAGGCACGATCTCGGCGCTCGTGCTGGGAGTCTCGATGTCGTCGGCCACTGGGGGTCCTCTCGGGTGGTACGTCAGCTCGGGTGGTGCGACGTCCGAACAGGACGGGGCGCAGAAGTACGTGGATCAGATGTCGAGGAACCGAACGTCACGAGCGTTGCGCTGGATGAAGTTTCGGCGGCTCTCGACGTCTTCGCCCATGAGAACGCTGAACATCTCGTCGGCCTGGGCAGCGTCGTCAAGGGTGATCTGGAGCAATACGCGGCGAGCAGGATCCATCGTCGTTTCCCAGAGCTCGTCGTGGTTCATCTCACCGAGACCCTTGTAGCGCTGCAAGCCGTCCTTCTGGACCTTGCGTCCTGCTTGCTGGCCCAGCGCGGTGATGCCGTCTCGCTCGCGGTCGGAGTAGGCGTATCCGGGTTCGCCCTGAGTCCATTTGATCTTGTACAAAGGTGGCTGCCCGAGGTACACGAAACCGTTCTCGATCAAAGGGCGCATGAAGCGGAACAGCAGGGTGAGCAGGAGTGTGCGGATGTGCTGGCCGTCGACGTCGGCGTCGGCCATCAATACGATCTTGTGATAACGAAGCTTCGCGATATCGAACTCATCGTGCACTCCAGTGCCGAGCGCCGAGATCAGTGCCTGCACCTCGGTGTTCTGCAGTACGCGGTCGATGCGCGCCTTCTCAACATTGAGGATCTTCCCGCGGATCGGCAGGATCGCTTGGATACGCGGGTCGCGACCCTGGCGCGCACTGCCGCCGGCGGAGTCACCCTCGACGATGAAGACCTCGCACTCCTCGGGGTTGGTCGAGGAGCAGTCCTGCAATTTGCCCGGCAGCCCGCCGCCGCCGAGCAGGCCCTTGCGCCCACGAGCGAGATCTCGGGCCTTGCGAGCGGCGATACGTGCGGTGGCGGCATTGACCGACTTACGCGCGATCTCCTTGCCCTCGGCCGGGTTCGCCTCGAACCACGCACCGAGCTGGTCGTTGACCACCTTTTGGACGAAAGTCTTGGCCTCGGTGTTGCCGAGCTTGCCCTTGGTCTGGCCTTCGAACTGTGGCTCTCCGAGCTTGACCGACACGATCGCGGTGAGCCCCTCGCGGATGTCCTCACCCGAGAGGTTGAGGTCTTTCTCCTTGAGCACGTTCCACTCACGCGCGAACTTATTGACCAATGAGGTGAGCGCCGACCGGAAGCCCTCCTCGTGGGTGCCGCCCTCCGTGGTGTTGATCGTGTTGGCGAAGGTGTAAACGGACTCGGAGTACCCCGAGTTCCATTGCATCGCCACCTCGGCCGATATACGTCGCTCGACGTCCTCACCCTCGACGTGGATCACGTGCGGGTGAGCCGGGCCCTTGGTGGTGTTGAGGTAGGTGACGAAGTCGGCGATGCCACCTTCGTAGTGGTAGGTGATCTCGCGCTGGATGGTCTCGTCGACCTCGTCGTCTCCTTCGGCCGACGGCGCAGGAACGCGCTCATCGACGAGCACCAGAGTGAGCCCCTTGTTGAGGAATGCCATCTCCTGGAACCGACGCGACAAGGTGGTGAAGTCATGGTGCGTTGTCTCGAAGATGCCGCCATCCGGCCAGTAGGTGACGGTGGTTCCGGTGTGGTCGGTGACCTCTTCTTGTGAGAGCTCAGCGGTGGGGACGCCGTAGCGGTAGGACTGGCGGTAGACGAAACCGTTGCGTCGGACCTCCACGTCAAGATCAGTGGAGAGGGCGTTGACCACAGAGACGCCGACACCGTGAAGGCCGCCGGACACGGCGTACCCGCTGCCACCGAACTTGCCCCCTGCGTGCAGGACGGTGAGAACCACCTCGACCGCGGGCTTGCCCTCGCTGGCCACGATGTCGACCGGGATACCGCGACCGTTGTCGATCACGCGCACCCCACCGTCAGCGAGCAGGGTGACGTTGATGGTGTCGCAGTGGCCCGCAAGTGCTTCATCGACGGCGTTATCGACCACTTCGTAGACAAGGTGGTGCAGACCGCGCTCACCCGTGGATCCGATGTACATGCCGGGACGCTTGCGTACTGCGTCGAGACCTTCGAGGACGGTGATGGCGCTCGCGTCGTAGGACACGGGTGGGTGACCCTCCTGCCGATGGCTCCGGGCGGGCGCCGGGCGGGAGGCGCCACACGGGCGGACTCCCCGGCGATGACCAACCGGTCCGGGGGACGTCCTCACGACCTGTGGGGGACCCCGGTGAACTGGGCTTCAGTCTAGCGCCAGGGGACCCACAAAGCCTCATCTACGGCACCCATTACTAGGGATATGTGAGGGGGGTTCTCGGACCCGAGGAGCATCTTCTCGCCTCACGCATCCACGACAGTGGCTCGATCCGCCGGTTCGGCCGAACTCAGCCGTAGGTGTCGCGCGGTCCGCGGCCGGGGATGTGGAAGCGGCCGTGCTTCCACGACGGGGCGGCCGGCCCCAGGATGCTGATGTCTCGGACGACGCCAGAACCGAGTTCGAGGTCGATCCGCGCCCGCACCTGCGGGAGGAGAAGCCGCATGGAGGTCGCCCAGGCGGAGGAGTCCGCGCGAAGGACCAGAATCAGGCCACGGCCATCGGGCGCCGGGGCAAAAGTCTCGGGGACGACATGCTCGGCGATGTCGGCGCCCACGATCTCGTGCCATCGCCCCGTGAGACCCCCCACTGCCGTCGGCTCCTGCCAGCCCCGCTCGCGCATGATCCGATCGACGGAGGGCCCCAGCAGTTGGGGATCGCGGTCATCTGGTCCGGGCCCGCTACGAGTCGCTGACGTGGGTGAACGCCGAGGCCCTGCAGCCGCCGAACGGCGTCCCGGTGCAGTGGTGGGCCGCATCGAGGCCGCGGCCCGGGCGCGGGCGAGAGCGGCACGTGCCGCATCGAGGCCGCGAGGCTCGTCGCCGCCATCGCCCAGACTTTCCTCGTGGACTGGGTCGCTGCCCGGGGCGTCGTCTGGATCGACGTCCTCGGGACCGGGGTCAACGGGCACGGGACACCGTTCCGGCGAGGACGTCGACGCGAGCACCCACGAGTAGTTCGGGGACGTCGGCCTCGACTGCCGCGGTGACGAGTACCTGCTCGGCGCCAGCGACCAAGGCGGCCAACCGCGCACGTCGTTCGACGTCGAGCTCGGCAAAGACATCGTCAAGGATGAGCACCGGCTCTCCACCGGCAGAACCGTCATTGCGCAAGAGGTCGTACGACGCGAGCCGCAGAGCAAGCGCGAAAGACCAGGATTCGCCATGGGAGGCATAGCCCTTCGCGGGTGCCGGACCTAGACGCAGCAGTAGATCGTCACGATGTGGGCCGATCAGTGTGAGCCCCCGGTCGAGTTCTTCGCGGCGCTTGGCCTCGATCCCGGCGAGTAGCGCAGCGATCAGTGTGTCGCGGTCAGGAAGCAGCTCGACATGCGGTCCGAGGGAGCAGATGTACTCGAGTGCAGCCGGACCGCTGCCTGAGCTCACGGTGTCGTAGGCCGTGTCGACGAGTGGGGCAAGGGCACTCACCAGATCGAGCCGGGCCGCGAGGAGTTCTGCGCCCAACGTGGCGAGGTGGGTGTCCCACACCTCAAGAGTGCGCATGACATCAGCCGAGCCTGTGCCCCCTCGCCGCCCTGCCGACGCAGTCTTCAACAAGGCATTGCGTTGCTTGAGAACTCGGTCGTAATCACTGCGTACCGCGGACATCCGGGGAGTGCGGGCGACGAGGAGGTCGTCGAGGAACCGCCGCCGTTCACTGGGGTCGCCCTTGATCAGCGCGAGATCCTCGGGGGCGAAGAGCACCGTGCGTAGAAGTCCGAGCACCTCCCGCGGTCGCGGAACCGGGGATCGGTTGATGCGCGCGCGGTTAGCGCGCCCCGGATTAATCTCGATTTCCACCAGAGATGTGCGCTCATCGCGCGTGACCTGCGCCCTGACAACAGCCCGGTCTGCGCCAAGCCGGACCAGCGGGGCGTCGTGGGAAACCCTGTGGCTGTCAAGGGAGGCGACGTATCCGATGGCCTCAATGAGGTTGGTCTTGCCCTGACCATTGGGCCCGAGGAATGAGGTCACCCCCGGGGCCAGATCTAGATCGACCTGCGCGTAGCAGCGAAAGTCGGTGAGCGAGAGAGTAGCGACGTACACGGTTTACTCGCCGGACCGGCTCGGGCGGATCCGCACGACCTCAGGCATCAGCCCGACAGCCGCACGGGCATGAGGAGGTAGCGGTAGGAGGCAGCGAGATCACCGTTGCCGCCCGTGAGGACAGCTGGTCGCGTCGAGGTGGTGAAGGACAACCGTGTTGAGGTGTTGTCGACGGCACTGAGGCCGTCGAGAAGGTATTGAGGGTTAAAAGCGATTTCAATGGCATCCCCGTTGACATCACATTCGACCGCCTCGGATGCCTGTGCTTCTTCTCCCGCACCAGCGCTGAGTTCGACTTCGCCCCCGGAGAACTTCAAACGCACTGGCGTATTGCGTTCTGCTACAAGGGCTACGCGCTTAACGGCATCGACCAGCGCACTTGTGTCGATCGTTGCCACCGTCAGTGCTTCGCTGGGGAGCAGCGCTCGGTACTTGGGAAACTCGCCATCGAGTAGGCGGGTGGTCATGCGACGGCCGTCACCCTCGAAACCCATCAGCCCTTCGCCGGCACCCGATGCCGACAGTGCGAGGTGGACAAGATCGCACTGGGCTAGTGACTTTGCGGTGTCGGCGAGTGTGCGCGCCGGAACAAGCGCATTGGTGTCGAGACCCGTGTGCTCGGGGTTCCAGGTGAATTCCCGCACGGCAAGGCGATAGCGGTCTGTCGCTGCCAGTGTGATCGTGGTGTCGGAGATCTCGATGCGGATGCCAGTCAACGTGGGCAGGGTGTCATCCCGCCCTGCGGCAATGGCAACTTGGGCGACAGCAGCAGCGAAGAGGTCCCCCGCGATGGTGCCGGTAGAGCCAGGCATGTCCGGGAGCGAGGGGTAATCCTCAACGGGCAACGTAGGGAGCGTGAACGAAGAACGCCCACAACGCACCTCGACTCGGCTGCCTTCCGAGCTGACAGTGACGGGGGCCGCCGGGAGAGCGCGCGCGATGTCGGCAAGAAGCCGACCTGACACCAGCACCCGGCCAGGCTCATCAACGTCGGCAGCGACCGCTACGCGCGCACTGACCTCATAGTCGAAACTCGACAAGGTCAGCCCCCCTGGGGCGGCATCGATGAGGAGGCCGGCGAGCATGGGCATCGAGGGTCGGGACGGAAGGGTACGTGCTGCCCATGCCACGGCATCGGCGAGGACGTCGCGCTCGAGCCGAAACTTCACGTGTGGTCACTCCTGTCGGGACGAACATGGTGATCGGGTCTCGCGAGGGCCTGGCACGTCGGGCTTGGGTGTCATGTTTCCACGGACGACCCACTGTCGGACAGAGGGCACCCCGACGAGGCGGTTCTCCTTGGTTGTCCTCAGGAATTCGAGGGGTGATGGCTCGTGGAGAAATCCTGAGGAAGAACTCTTTCGTTGTCGTCATAGGGGCTGTGGATTGTGTGGATAAGTAGTGCGTTGGCCGGTGGGGC
>WLRQ01000085.1 GCA_009697815.1 Actinomycetota bacterium | reverse complement strand
TGGCGCGACCACTCCTCGGGCGAGAGCACCTCAAGGAGTGCCCGATGCACGGCCTGCGCTTCGACCTCGATTCGCCTCTCCTGGGCGAGTTGCTCGGGCGAAGGAAAGTAGAGAGTGGGGTCGAACCAGAGGTCGTCAGGAGAGAGGTCGTCAGGCACAAGCCCCTCACGAGCGAGACCCTCACGAGCGAGACCGTGAATCGGGAGCTGATGGCTGACAGGGCCGTCGCTGACATTCGGTTCCACTCCGACCCCCTCCCGCTCACGCAATGCCTTGGTAGCACTACCTTTCAGCCATTTTAGAACGGATGTACTATTCCTGTCAACACCTCTCGCCCGTCGACTTGCGCCCAGGCGTAGCCACCGGAACGATCCCCCTGCCCGGCGCACTTTCCCACCTCGGCACACTCCCCCACCTCACGTGCGCGACCGACCTATGCGGTCGTCAGATCCCTGCGCCGGAACCGCAGAACGCCGGCCGCGAGCAATCCGAGGGCAAGCGCTGTCAGGATCACGAGCGGCGTCCACGTCATCGCGTTCCCAGGCAGCCGAGGGATGTGGGCAAACGGGCTGAGATCGCGCGCCCACACCGGGAGCCCCAGCAGGGCTCCGAGTTCATCGAGAAGGAAGATGGCGACCAAGACGCCCCAGGCCGAGGACGAGGCGCGCGGCAGGTAGCCGAACAGCGCCACAGCCAGGCCAGTGATCACCCAGATCGCGGGAAGGTAGACCACGCTCGCGGCCACCGCTCCCGCCACATCCGAGCCCACTCCCGTGCGCATCGCATTGGCGATGCCAGCGCTGAGCCCCGCGACGAGACTGAGCACCGTCGCGCCACCCACCGCGATCGTCACGTGGCTAGCCAGCCACGTCCGGCGATGGACTGACGTAGCAAGCATCTGCTCGGCGAGCCCGGACTCCTCCTCGGCCCTGAGTCGCAAGGCAACCGTGATCGAGTAGGCGGCGGTGAGACATGCGGTGAAGCCGAACATGTACGCCACGAACGCATCCGTGAGCACCTGTGTGCCACCGAGTCTGCGTATGAGGTCGCGAAGTTGGTCGGTGCTGGCGAACGAGCCCACGCTGGCAGCAAGATTCCCGGTGAGGAATCCCAACATCAGGTAACCAACGACCCACCCGAGGAAAGGTCCTCGCTGGAGACGCCATGCGAGCCCCAGCGGCGTGGTCAGCGAAGGTGGCGCCATCGGGGCGCCCGCGCGATCGGGTAGGAGACCTGCCCCAAGATCGCGACGCGAGGCCAAGACGAACGCAACCGCCAGGATCACCACCGTCGCCCCGATGGGATAGCCCAGCACCCCGACCCGGTCGCCCGCGAAGGCCCGCACCTGCTGACCCCAGCCAATCGGCGAGAGCCAGGACCAGATGGCGGGCTCATCAGCCGTCCCGACCGTGTCCCCGATCGCACGCAGCGCGTAGAAGAGCCCAAGCGAGCCAAGTGCGATCGCGTTGGCCGAACGAGCCGACATCGTCAGTTGAGCCGCCACAGCGGCAATGGCGGCGAACGTCATACCCGTTGCGGCCCAGGCCATTCCGAATGCCCATGCCCCGCCTGTGGGCAACCCCGTCGCCACCAAGGCGAGGGAAGTCAGCGCACCGATCACGAGCATCGTCCCCAGCGTGACGATCAGCGCAGCTGCCAAGGCCGCCTGTCGACCGACCACGGCAGCACCGAGCAGCTCAAGCCTGCCGTTCTCTTCCTCTCGTCGGGTATGCCGGACCACCAGCATGCTCGCAACAACGCCGAGCGTCGCCGCACCGAAGGTCGTGAGCTTGATCAGTGAGGTGTTGCCCAACGACGTGGGGTCATAGATGCGCCCGAGCATCGCGACAAATGATGGGGAGCCATTGATGGCCGCTGCGGCGTCGATGCGTGAGGTGACGGTAGTGAACAGATCCCTTCCCGCGGAGGACGTCGCGGCCGTCATCCCGACCATGACCACGACCCATACCGGGAGCAGAACTCGATCTCGACGAAGTGCCAGGCGAATGAGCGCACGAGTTCCGGCGACGCCGATCACGAGGTGGTGGTGCTGGCGTAATGGCGCAGAAAGAGATCTTCCAGGGTGGGTGGCTGGCAGCTCAGACTCACGACCCCGATGCTCGCAAGGCGACTCAGGAGCCCATCGAGTGCGACGGCGTCGACCTCGCAGGTGAGTGTGGTGCCGTCGACAGCGAGGTTGTGCAGCCCAGGGAGCCCGGTGAACCCGTCGGGGACCCCTCGCAAGGTTGCGGTGAGCGAGGTACGCGTGACATGGCGCATCTGCGCCAGCGAGCCGGTCTCGACGATGCGCCCATTGCGAATGATGCTGACGCGGTCGGACAGGGCCTCTGCCTCCGCGAGGATGTGGCTGGAGAGCAGCACAGTGCGGCCCTGAACCCGTTCCTCACGGATGTACTCGCGGAAGGAGGATTCCATCAGTGGATCGAGTCCCGCGGTGGGTTCGTCCAACAGGAGAAGCTCGACGTCGGATGCGAGCGCCGCGATGAGGGCCACTTTCTGACGGTTGCCCTTGGAGTAGGCGCGCGTCTTCTTCGTGGGATCAAGATCGAACCGATCCAACAAGTCTTTGCGCCTCGTGGGATTGAGCCCACCACGAAGGCGTCCGAGGAGATCAATGACCTCTCCCCCGGTGAGGCTTGGCCAGAGGGCTACGTCGCCCGGGACATAGGCCATGCGACGGTGCAGTTCGACGGCGTCCGTCCAGGGATTCCCTCCGAGCACGGTCACCGCGCCGGAGTCCGCCTTGAGCAGGCCGAGCAGGATGCGCAATGTGGTGGACTTCCCGGCCCCGTTCGGCCCGAGGAAGCCATGGACCTCGCCTGCCGCCACGGCCAGATCCAGACCGTCCAGCGCTCTGGCCGATCCGAAGTTCTTCACCAGACCGGTCGCGATGATCGCCATGTTCATGCCGACAACGTTACGCGCGCACGACCGCTGAGGCGGGGTGGCGAGTGATCATTCCGGGGCGGCCTACGACGGGATTTGCTCAGAGCGGCCGCAGCCGAAGGGGTGCACGCTTACGACGTCCACCTCCCGTCGAGGTTCTCCAAAGAACGATCCCAGTCGCATACACACGCGATGAACGGGCCACTCGCGCGCCGCACTGGGATCGCTCCAGCGAAACCGAACGGCGAGCGCATCGACGAGGTCGAGTTCATGATCGGGCCGAGATCCCACGTTCGAAAGCACGAATCGCGCGTAGCGCACCCCTCCATGGAGCGGAGCTTCGCAGGTGTCGAGTGAGAGTCACATGGCCCGCCGAGTGACATAGGGCCAATGTCGCAAGGTGGAGTGGGTCTACGCCCGCCCACACTTCCCACTAGGAACGCAGGATGCTGAACCGCCAGAGAATGGTGTTGTCCACATTGAGATCCGGACCCCAGATGAGTGAGGCGGAGCCATCCCAGGAAATCGCCTCATATCCCTGCTTCACGCCTACCTGCTCGGCCGTGTACACCGTCGCCGTGGGCCACTGCGAATCGTCGAATTCGGGGCTCGTCCATTCGGGCGGCTCGACCAGAGTCGACGACTGGCAGTCGACCAACGGCTTCGACGACGCCACGCAGTCGGGGTTGAGGGGCGCCCGCTGGATCACCAATCCGCGCCACTCTGGGGAGGTCACTGCAACTACTCGGCCCGACGCCTTCTCACGCACCTGCATGATCAGTCCGCCGTCACCGATCTGCTGCTGTGACTGACCGATGTACTCCAGCCCGCTCGCATTCTCCATGTAGTCCTTGCTGACGACGGCGAGCGTGAGTGGGTAGGTCGCGGTGAACTCCAGTGTCTGCGAGTTGAACGAACGCTCCTGGGTGATGGGCTCAACGTCCTCGCCGACTGCCTGGCCGTTGACCGTGAGCGAAAACCAGTTGTCGACCCACACGTCAGCGATGAAGTCGACCGGCGGCCCCGCCCCCACCGATGACGACACGGTGATCGACGTACCGACCGAGGGTGTGTCAGCGGACGACGAGGCGGAGGATGCACCTCGCTCTGCTGCACATCCGCTCCCAGCGAGGGACGCCCCGATGAGCAGGGTGACCAACATCGACCAACGAGGCTTTCTCGTCAACGCGAACGCCTCCAGCCCGGGGAATGTATTGGCGAGCGCCAATGTACTCGGGCTCCTCACACGACAGTGGAGGCCGCCTCAATTCGAGGGGGCCTCCACTCTGGTTGCGTTGGCCGATGTCACGCGTGGGCCACTTCTCTGTCAATCCTGGGCCCTGTCGTGTCACTTCCCGGGCCATGTCGATGTCACTCGGCGGCAGGTGAGCGACCTCGAGGGTGGTCGCGGGCTCATCCGGATTACGGCGCGACGCGACGCGGAATGAACGCGGACCTCGGCTCTTCCCCACACAAGTCAGGGCGGGTTGTCGCTTCCCCACGACAACCCGCCCCGGCTTAACCCGACGCCCGCTATTGCAGGCGCCAGGAGCTTCACTACCGGCGGAACCCAGTTGTTCTAAGTGTGCCGAATGCTGCGGCAGGAGGGCCGAAACGACGCGCCGCAGGATGTCTCGTGGTGGTCCTCCGAGGCCCCTCTACCGGGCGGTGGGGAACCCCTCCAACATGCCTCGCAGTTGTTCACGTGCTCGGTGGTGGCGGCTGCGAACGGTGCCCTCGGGCATGCCGAGGAGCCGGGCGGTGTCGGCCTGGCTGAAGCCGTCCCAGTGGACGAGTCGGATGATCTCCTGGTCCAGGTCGGGGAGTTGGCGGAGCGCGGCCGCCAGGTCGATGCCGTCGGCGTCGGGCTCGTGGGCGGTCGTCGCGATCTGCTCGCGCAGGCGGTCCTGGAAGGCGCTCTGGCGTCGTTGTCCTCGCCGTTGGTTGGACAGCACGCGGCGGGCGACGCCGAACATCCATGGCCGGGCTTCTGCGTCGTCGGCGGGTAGTGCTCGGGCTCTCCGCCAGAGCACCAGCAGGGTGTCGCCGAGGAGGTCCGCTGCGTCTGCTGGGTCGCTGGTGCGTCGGACGAAGAAGGCGAGCAGCGCTGCCGTGTTGGCTTCGATCAGTCGCTCGACGCGGTCCTCAAGGTCCTTACTGGCCATCGGCTCCGCCGGGGGCGCAGGAGATGGCGAAGCCGTGGTGGGTAGCGGGGTACTCGCCTGCTGCCCTGAGCGCGGCGTCGGCTCGACCTGAGAGGTCTGCGGCGGCTTGGTTGAAGACTGCCTGTTCCTGGTCGAGCACGGGGGCGTCCTTCAGCCCCTTCTCGGCGAGGACGCGGTCGCCGTAACCGACCCAGTAGGGATCCTGTGCGAGCGCGTTGAGCGTTGTGCGCTGCTCTGCGGTCAGGTCCTCCCACTCGGTGAACGCCTGGCAGCGGACCTGCTTGCCCAGGGAGTTGGTGTACTCGATGAGGACGGGCGTAGCGATCCGCTCACTGCCGGAGTCGACGCTCTGGAACGGTGGAATGCCGAGTTGGTAGGCCGTGAGTGTCCCTCCGGCGGAGAGCAGGACTGCACCAGCGGCGATGGCGCCGATGAGGAGGGGTCGACGACGCAGCCTGCGACTGGGTCGCCGCTGTCCGGTGGCCGTCTCGCGGGCGAGTTGGATGGCCGTGTCCACGGCGGCCGGGGAGGGCGCGGTTGCGCTTCGTGCGAGCAGATCGTCGAGGGTGTCATCGTCCACGAGGTGTCCCTTCAGAGCAGGTCACCTGGTTCATGTCCGCGACCGCCGGGATCGTTGCATCGAGGATCCCGCAAATGCCTACTTTTATGTCGAGCGACATCGAAATGGCCCGCCGAGTGACATTGGGCCATTTCGCGGAAAAGCACCTCTTTCGCTCTGCATGTCACAGAACAATAGGGCTGATGCGTAGAGACGGACTCCCAAAGTTGGAAATTTCTGTCTGACCCGCCCCCGCCGACGGCGACAGGCTGACCGATGAACCGGCCGAGGGTGTGACAGCGGACGAGGACGCGGGGGACGCACCTCGCTCGGCAGCACATCCGCTGGCACTCAGTGACACTCCCATGAGCAGTGCCAGCATTGTCGTCCAACGCGGATTGCTCGTCATGTCGAACTCCTCCGGGCCCAGACACTAGATGACGGCTTTCTCGTCGTATCATCATCACCACGATAGTGAAGGCCCCTCGAGAGGCGGGTCGGAGGATACCTTCACTTTCGTACGCCCATTGTCGAATTAAGGGGCAGATCAGAGCGGCGTGGGTGGCCCGACGTCGCGCGGGTGTGCTCTAGAGGCCACCACCCCTAATGCGGGTTGCGGGTGTTGGAGGTCGACCCGTTCGGGCAGGTCGTGATGGAGTAGATGACACTGGTCAGGGTCGCGCCGGTCAGGTCCGCGTTGGTCAGGGTCGCGCCGCGCAGGTCCCCCCCCGATCTACAGCCTCCTTCAGGAACTGCCGACGGCGGCTTCCCCCAGCCCAGACCCAGGGGTCCTTGGGCGCCACCGGCGCCGCCACACGACAGCGACGAAGCCGATCGCAAGGATGGGGAAGACCGGCGAAAGGATCCTCGTGTAGGGGAAGAACACAATCTCGGACGCCAATGTTGCCGCAACAGTCCAGATCAGCAGGAATGCCCCTCGTCGACGCCGCAGGCGGAAGAGACCAACGGCGCCAAGGCCATATAGCGGTACGGCCGTCACCAGAAAGAGCAGGCCTTTGGATCCCCCGCCATCGGGACGGAGGACCGGAAGGATGCTGAAGGCCGCCTTGGTCGCGAGCGTGCGAGCCTCCATACCGGGATTCGAAAACATCCAGTGAGCAGCCAGATCCCTGAAGTACTGATCTTGGCCGACTTCTGACAATGCGTTTACCGAAGCCCAATCGGGATGACCCTGGTCATCATCGAGCCGGTCGAGGCTCCGTCCGCTTACCACGTAGGTCGCCGTTCGGTCGTTATTGCCCAGATACAGGTTCCATCCGCCATTGGTCGCAACTGTGACGGGTGAATGGAGGACGACAGAATCTCGAACCACCCAGACGCCCACAACAACGAGGAACAGAGCAGCAGGAGCGAGCAGAAGGCGCCGCTTCGGGTAGACCGCCACAAGCCACACCGCAACACCGACCACTACGAGGATTGCTGCCGGTCTGGTAAGCGTGGCGACGCTCAGCAGCGCCGCCACGACCAGCATGCTTCTCAGTGTCAGAGGCCGGCGCAAGATCACCGCGAGCGCCCCGATCGACGTCGCTGTGTAGAGGGGCGTATCGATTAGGCCAGCAGATTGCACAAACGAGTATGGGAAGAATGCGGCGATCGCGCCCGCCGCCAACGCGCCACTCTTGCTCAGGAATACCTGCGCGAGGAAGACAGTGGCCAGAACAATCGCCGCTACGAGCAGCGATTGCAGCAGGACGACCGTTGAAGGGGATCGGCCCAAAACCCAGTAGAAGGACGCCAGCAGCATCGGGAACCCTGGGGGCCGATAGGCAACCCACGCGGGATGCAGATGACCGCCAACGTCGGCCGACACGGCATCCAGATAGACGCCGTGACTAGCCAGGCTGCTCGCCAACACGTCGTAACTGCCGTCGCCCTGCGTCGCGAAGAAGTCCTGGCGCCCTCTGACTAGTCCGACGGCCAGGGTAGCCAACGACGCAAGGACTGCCAACACCCATGGTGACCACTTGCTAGCGAGAATTCGGTTCCGCCGCATGACGGTGAATATGTCATAGACACGATCCGACCGACGCCTCGGCACGCTTTCGACGAGCCCCCCATCCACGACCATCCTGACACCCAGTGGCTCAACCGCCAGGCGGGTGAGTGGCGGACCGTTTAGTCCCCCCACCGTCGCACACATTCCCGAACGCGACAACGCCTCCCGACCCGGACGAATTACAGGGGGCCTTCACTTTTCGTTTAGGCGGCCCAATGTCACTCGTGGCTGCCCTGGCCAGGTGTGGGTATCGACTAAGAAACAGTCGGCTGCCGGTGTCAGCCAAGATCGTTACGATCTGAGGCATGCCACCTCGGTTGAGTGCCTCCGATGCGGAAGCGACCATGGTTTCTGCCGGCCTTCGACCGCTCGCTCCGTACGCAGGCTCAATCGCAAGGTGGCTTTGCTTTTGCTTGCAGTGCAACCGGACAGTTGAAGTCACCCATCACCAGGTAGCTGCTGGCGGACGGTGCCCGCACTGCGCCAAAATCAGTGCCGCAGGTATTGCGAGCGGGCTTGCAGCCACCGGCGCGATCGTCGGGGGCGGCATGGTCGCCGGCGCAACCATCATCGCCGCCGCCCCCGTTGTCGCCGCCGCGGGTGCGGCGACTGGCGCCTTCCTACTGTCCCGTCACATGCGTCACAGAAGGACTAGACGCCTTGACTCCGAGACGAACCAACTTGGCGGATGATCACTGACGGGAGACCAGAGCACGAAACGCAGAAGTGCTTCTCCACTAAGAAGTGATGGCCCCCTCAAGTTGAGGGGGCCATCACTTTCGTTAATTTGGCCCAATGTCACTCGTGGGCCATTTCTATGTCACTCCTGGGCCATTTCGTGTCACTTCCCGGGCCATTTCGATGTCACTTGACATTTAACTGCAGCCACTGGTACTACCGCAGCCCTCGCAGACGTAGCACGAGCCGGCAGGGCGCATC
>WLRQ01000084.1 GCA_009697815.1 Actinomycetota bacterium | reverse complement strand
GGTCGACGGGCTCATGGCCAGGGCCGACGGCGGTGTAGGCGAGGCGGACTTCGTCAACGACTTCGTCCGGGCCTACCCACTTCGCGTGGTGCTCGCGATCCTGGGTCTCGGTGAGGATCTCGCGCCGCGTGCGCTCGCGTTGACCCGCGAGTTCAACGGGTTCCACGACCCGGCCAACCACCGCGCCGAGTTTGCCGGCCTTCCCGACGCGGCGGGTCGGCAGTGGGCCGCCACGATCAAGGATTTGCGGGATTTCTTCAGCGACCTGCGCCGCGCACGTGCGGGGTCAGAATCGAACGACCTGGTGACCTTCATCGAGAACGCGCGGATCGACGGTGAGCCCTGGGAGGACCGTTACGCGGATTCCCTGCTCGCAGGCATTCTTCCCGCCGGTCACGACACGACGGCGCTGGCGCTCTCTGGCGGTGTTCTCGGCCTGATTCGTTTTCCCGAGCAACTCGCTGCGTGCAAGAGGGACCCGTCGCTCATCCCCGGCCTGGTCGAGGAGTGCCTGCGATACTCGACTCCCGCGAAGCACTTCATGCGCATCGCCGTGGAGGACGTGACCGTGGGCGATGCCGTCATCAAGGCGGGCGACGAGGTCATGTGCCTGTTCGCCTCGGGTAACCGCGACCCGCGGGTGTTCGCCGATCCCGATGTCTTCGACGTGACGCGTCGGCCCAACCCTCACCTGACGTTCAGTTCAGGCCCGCACATCTGCTCGGGCATCCACATCGCGCGCATCGAGATGCGCGTGCTGCTCGAGGAGCTCATACCCAGGATCGGGACGGTGGAGCTCGCGGGCGAGATCGAGATCGAGCCGGCGAACCTCGTGAGCGGGTTGCGCACGCTCCCGATCCGGTTCACTACGGCGTGAGGGGTGCGCACGACCGCAGCCGTCGCGCGTGATGTGTGGGTGGGCCGTGTGGGACTCGAACCCACAACCCGCGGATTAAAAGCGAGGGTCCAACTACTGACCACTTGTTCCGGCCCCAGCGTAGAACGCGCTCGTCGCCATGCGCGGTCTGCTCGGCGAGAACTTCCGCATTGAGATCATCTGGCAGCGGACGGGTGCGAAAGGCTTGGCGACAACACGTCGGCCCACCAATCACGACGCTCTGCTCGCACATGGGAAGACAGACGTCGCAACGTGGAACGACTCAGCCGTCTTCACTCCATATGACGAGAACGCCCTTGATGACAAGGCGTCCTCCAAGTACCGGCACCGCGACTCTGACGGGCGTCTCTATCGCCTGGACAATCTCATCAACCCCAATCACGATCGTCCGAACCTGACCTATGAGTTCATGGGTGTCACCAAAGTGTGGCGTTGGACCCGGGAGCGGATGGAGCAGGCAGCGGCGTACGGGCTCATCTATCAGAGCAAGCCGGGGATGGTCCCTCAACTGAAGCGCTATCTGGATGCGCAGAGGGGCGCCCGCTCGGCGACGGATGCTGCGCAGAAGCTTGGTCGTAGGTGGGTCGGCATCGACATCACCTACCTGTCCATTGACCTCATCGACAAGCGGCTCCGGCATTCGTTCGGTGAGGCCGTTGCCGAGACATACGAGATCGTTGGAATCCCAAGGGATATCGGCGGGGCGAGAGCCCTGTTCAAGCGCAACCAGTTTGAGTTTGAGCGGTGGGCGGTCTCGATGGTGGACGGGCAGCCCAACGAAAAGCAAGTTGGCGACCGAGGGATCGACGGCGTAATCCGCTACCCGCTCGACGGCAAGGGCAACACGGGTCGCATCCTCGTGTCCGTCAAGGGTGGCGGGCAGATCAACCCGTCCATGGTCCGCGACCTCGTGGGCACTGTGCAGTCGCAGAAGGCCGACATGGGCGTCCTCATCACGATGGACTCCAAGACACCCGGCATGGTCGAGGCCGCCAACCACTCGGGCTCGTTCCGCGCCGTCGCGCAGGGTCGTGACTACCCGGTCGTGCAGATCATCACCGTCGACCCGGACCAGCTGACCCTCGGGGTCTGAGGTCGACCACGAGAGACCGCGTCCAAGAGTTGACAGCCCGGAGACCTAGGCAGAGCATGCTGCTATCGCTGTTCAGAATGCGGCCAGAGCCACTGGCCGACTATGGACGAACAGGTAGCAGTGAGATTCGACGTAGGGAAACGAACCAGTCCCTCTCCGGTCTAGAGCCGGGCGGCGACACCCACGGCCCTAGGACGCGGTCTGCGCCTACCTGGTCCCCGCGGCCACTGGATCGATGGCTCGAGATCTCGAAGGGCGAACAACTGACCTCCGACCCGCACGACACCCAGGACCGGCCCAGCGTGGCGGTGGTCGGCACCGGCGCCATCGGCGCCTACATCGCGAGCCGCCTGCTCCAGGCTGGCATCGTCGCGACGCTCTGCGCGCGGTCCCCGCGCGAGCGGATCGTCGTCCAGCATCCCGACGGCGAGACCACGCTGGGCCCGGTGCTGACCGACCCGGCGGCGATCACCGAGCCCGTCCGCTGGGCGATCGTGACCACGAAGGCCACCGACAAGGCCGGCATCGGCCCGTGGCTCGACGCGCTGGCGGGGCCCGAGACGACGGTCGTCGTGGCGCAGAACGGCGTCGAGCAGGACGAGGCAGTGCCCTCGCTGCCCTCGCTGCCCTCGAGGGCCACCGTGCTGCCGGCGCTCGTCTACGTCAGCGCCGAGCGCCTCGACGACGAGACGGTCCGCCATCACGGCTTCGACAAGCTGGTCGTCCCCGACGGCGAGCTCGGCGTCGCGTTCTCCGCGCTGTTCGAGGGCACGCCGGTCTCAGTCGAGCGCGTCTCCGACTTTCGCACCGCCGCGTGGCGCAAGCTGCTGGCGAACGTCGCGAACAGCCCGCTCACCACGGTGCTGGATTGCCGTCTCGGCGTGATCCAGCAGAGCCCGGAGCTCGAGGCGCTGGCCTCCGACCTCATGGCCGAGGCGGTCGCCGTCGCCCGCGCGGAGGGCGCCGAGCTCGGCGAGGACGACGTCGCGGCGACGATCGCCGCGGTCAAGACCTTTCCGGCCGACGGCAGCAGCTCGATGCGCTCTGACCGCAACGCCGGCCGTCCGCTCGAGCACGAGGCGCTGACCGGCGTCGTCGTGCGCCGCGGGCTCGCCCGCGGCATCCCGGTCCCGCTCAACCAGGCGATGCTGCGGCTGCTGCGGGCTATCGACCAGCAGCGCCTCGACAATGTCCGCGGCTGAGCGCTCCCGCCGCGGCGGGTTACTGCGGGTGGCGCTGGATCAGATCGCGCGCGACCTGCCCGACGCCCCGAAGGCGATCGCACACCGCCTCAGCGAGGAAGGCCGGGCCCTACGCGCCCTCAACGTCGAGGACCTCCGGCGCGGCGCGAGCCGAGCGCTCCCCGGCCCGGCTTTCGACTTCATCGAAGGCGGCGGCGCCGACGAGGTCACCGTCGCGCGCAACCGTGCCGCCTTCGGCGCCCTCGAGCTCCGGCCCCGTGTGCTCCGCGGCGTGGCCGCGGTGTCGACGGCGACGACCGTCCTCGGCGAGCCCATCGCCCTTCCGCTCATGGGCGCACCGCACGGCGCGGGCCTTCTCTTTCATCCGGATGCCGAGACGGGCCTGGTACGGGCGCTCCAGGGCGCCGGCACGATCCCCGTCGTCTCCGTGATGGCCTCGCAGACCATCGAGGAGATCGCACGGGCCGCGCCGGGGCCCAAGTGGTTTCAGATGTACGTGTGGCGTGACCGCGGGATGACCGGCGAGCTGCTCCGGCGAGCGCGTGATACGGGCGGCTACGGCGCGCTGGTCCTCACGATCGACACCCCGCGCTTGGGCCCCCGCGAGCGCGATGCGCGCAACGGCTTCGTACTTCCGCCGCGGGTCACGCTCCGGTCGCTGCGGGGAGGCGTCGCCCACCCCCGGTGGTCGGCGCGCGTGCTGCGCGGACCCGAGATCGGCCTGTCGAACTTCGCCGCGAACGACGTGGCGTCCGGGGCGGTCTACGCCTTCGACGCCGGGCTGACCTGGCGCGACATCGCCTGGTTCCGTGAGGAGTGGCCCGGCCCGCTTGTGCTCAAGGGCATCCTCTCCCCGGACGACGCGACCAAGGCGGTCGAGATCGGCGTCGACGCCATCTCGGTGTCCAACCACGGCGGCCGCCAGCTCGATCACGCCCCGGCCGCGATCGCCGCGCTGCCTCGAGTGCTCGAGGCGACCGGCGGTGCGATCGAGGTCTACGTCGACGGCGGGATTCGTCGCGGAACGGACATCGCCAAGGCACTGGCGCTGGGCGCGCGCGCGTGCCTGACCGCGCGACCGTTCCTCTACGGGCTTGCGACCGCCGGGCAGGCGGGCGTCGCGCGCGCGGTCGAGCTGCTGCGCGCCGAGCTCGACATGACGATGACGTTGCTCGGCTGCGCCTCGGTGGACGACCTCGACCGGTCCTTCGTGGGGCCCGTCGACCAGCAGCAGCGCTGAGAACTGCGAGCGCCGCACCGACGATGCGCTCGCTGCGACCGTAGCCGTAGGCTTCGGCGGCGTCGATGAGCGTGATGCCTAGGTCGACCGCACGCGCCACGATCCGGTCAGACTCCTTGTCGTCGTAAGAGTCGCCGTACCCCCACTCGCCGGAGCCGAACTGCCAGGTGCCCAGTCCGATCCGTGAGATCGGCGGCGTTGTGTCGATGGCGTCGAGGTAGCGCATGCGAGGTCCTTTCGGCTGCCTGGTCCACCCTCCCTGGACGGGGGCTCGAACGCACGGCGAACACCGGGCTTCACTCTCGGAGGCCCAGACACCCTCACCGACCTTGGCGCTACGTCAAAGCAACACCGCCCGCGGGATCCGTCGGCGATGGCGACTACGCTGAACTCACCCAGCGACAAGACTCAGCCGCGCTTCATCGGCGGCTGACGAGTTGGATCGTCGAGCGGTGACTCCTCAGCGGAAGGGATTGGTATGAGCGTCGGATGGGGACTGATCGGGACAGGGCGCGTGGCCGCGCAGATGGCCGACGCAATCGGCCGTGCTGAGGGCACGCACGCCGCCTCCGTACTGAGCCGGGACTCTGCCCGGGGCGCGGCCTTCGCCGCCAATCACGGTGTCGCGACTGTGGCCGGCAGCTTGGAAGAGCTCCTCGTGAACGACGCCGTCGATGTCGTCTATGTAGCCAGCCCCAACGGGCTGCATGTCGCTCAGACACTCGCCGCCGCAGATGCCGGGAAGCACGTCCTGTGTGAAAAGCCGATGGCGACCTCGCTCGGGGATTGTGACCTGATGGATCGTCGCTGCCGCGAGCGCGGGGTGCAGTTGGGCATCGCCTTCCAGTACCGCCAGCACCCAGCGCACATCGCGATGAGGCAGGCAGTGCGCGACGGCCTCATCGGCCGCCCGGTCCTGGCCGACGCGGCCGTGTGCCTGCCGGCGATGAGCACGCCGGACTGGTACGGCGACCCTGCACTGGCTGGCGGTGGCGTCATACCGATGTCAGGTGTCCACCGGCTGGACTTGATCTCTTTCATCTTGGAGGCGCCGCCTGTGCGGGTGTGCGCCATGCTCAGCACGCGGGACGCCGACCGGCCCTACGAGGACACTGCAGCCGCGGTGGTGGCGTTCGAAGGAGGCGCCACGGCGACGGTGCGCTTCGCAATGGATGTTCCTTACGGCGGCGACCCAATAGCCATCCACGGGACAGAGGGCTCGCTCGAGGCTAGGGGAACCACCAGCCAATGGTGGGGCGGGGGAGGTGGCGAGGTGACGCTGCGAGTGCGCGGATCCACGCACAAGACAAGCTATGACAGCGTCGATCTCTACCAGTTGCAGGTCGAGAGCTTTGTGGCCCAGATAGGCGGGCGAAGCACCTCCGTCGGCACGGCACGCGACGGAGCAGCGGCCGTGGTGCTGACTGCGGCGATCGTCGACGCCTCGAACTCCGGCACGACTGTGACGGTTGGGCCGGGGCTGCCGCGGCACTAGCTCGCTGTCCTGCAGCGGCACCGATGGCGCGGACGACGCTCCCGACTGCCTCAGCCGGGAACACGTGGTCGCGGCCAGACCCATTCCCATGCGACACCAACGCATCACCGGTTACCGACACAGGGTCCTAGAAGGGGATGTCGTATCCGGCGACGAGGTGCTGGATCTTCCACTCGCCGACCCCGGTCCGTCTCATGTGGACGCGGTAGAAGCCGCAGGTCACCGGTCGGATCTCGCTCGACGTGGCCGACATGAGCAGGTGGTAGGTATACAACGTTGCGCTGTCGTGCAATTGGTCCTCGACGACGGCGTTGGTGATCATGTGACGACGCTGGTCAAGCTGTTCCGGCCAGAAGGATGACATGAACTCAACGACGGCATCACGACCGACGAAGGGCCCGATAACCGAGGCACCCGCAAGGCTTGCCTCCCACGTGACGTCGTCGGTGAAGCAGTCGGCGAGGAGTTCCGCCTGCCGTTCGTCGAACGCCCATGCGTAGCGGGTCATCCGGTCAACGACTGCCATCCTGTCGAGCACGGCAGCCGCGTCGTCAGGAGACTTCCCAGTCAGCCCGATGACGCGCAATGCATGCCCCCACCCCGGCAATGGCAAAGCAGGCTCGGTCTGTTCGGTCACGGCAACTTCCTCCTCGGGTCAGAACGGAACGTCGAAACCCTCGAACAGGCTGCTGATGCGCCACACCCCGTCGTCCTTCGTGAGTTCGAACCGGTAGAACGACGTGAGGACGATGGCGATCGACGATGCTGCGGCCGACATGAGCAGCAACGACGCGATAGCCGAAGCGTGCGCCGGCCCTTGGCTGTCGATCGACAAGCTCGTCATCATGTGGCGGCGCTGGTCGACCTGTCGATCCCAGAAGCCCGACAGCCAAACCACGATCGCGTCTCGTCCATGCACCGCCGGAACGGTCTCTTCGCCCATGAGGCTTCCCGACCAGGACGCATCCTCGGTGAAGCAGTCGGCGAGTAGATCAGAGCGACGCTCGTCGCACGCCCAGCCGTAGTAGTGGACGCGCTCGCTGATGAGCTGGCGGTCGAGTGGTGAGAGGTAGGTCAGCGGGCCCGCGCCGCGAAGGCCCAGGTTTCCGGTGCTGGAACCCCAGCCGGGCGAACACCCCTGAATCCGCTGGTCGTTGAATCCTCCAACGCCGGAATTCACACTCCGACGCTACCAGACGACCGGTCGATGGGTTCTTCAGTATCTGCTCACGGACCGGTGATGGCTGGGCTGACGGGCATCAGGCGGGTCGACCCGACCGCGAGTTCGCCTCCCCCCGTTGTGCGCCGCAGTGCTCACGACGGTCGCAGTGGTCACCCTGGGCCACCCCGTTCTGGGCATCGACGACTCCCCCGGGCAGGCGCAGACTGGCGCGATCGTCGGGTTTCTCCCGCCTGACGGGGGCGGTGCCCGACGCGGGAGGTGCGCATGGCAGGGATCACGAGAGCGCGGTTCGAGAGCTCCACCGACGTCCGGCACTTCGCCGACGGCAAGGGCCAGATGCACACGCTCGACATCGACGGCATGGCCGTGGGCCGCGCCGTCTTCGAGCCGGGATGGCAGTGGTCGCAGCACGTCAAGCCCATCGCCGGCACCGACAGCTGCCAGGCCCCCCACGCGGGCTACATCCTCAGCGGCCACATGACGGTCCGCGTGGACGACGGCACCGTGCAGAACTTCGACCCCGGCGACTGTGCCGGGCCCCCGACCTCCACGAACGCCTCGGTCAGCCGGGAGGCACGAGGGTGCCGGCGAACACCTGCCAGGCGAGGAGCGACTTCGCCACCAGGCTCAGCGTGATGTACACCGACTCGCCGTAGAGATAGTCGCGCCACTTCCCCACCTGGCGGTACTGCAGCCACTGGTTCAGCGCGAAGCAGTTGAAGAACACGAACAGCGAGAAGAAGATCCCATACACGAACCCGGGCGGGCTGGCGGCGTTGCCGGGGCTCACGAGGTAGATCGCGATGGCGACCCAGGGCGTGACGCCGGCGATGCATCCCAGCCAGAAGGGGAGCATTCCCTCGCCCGGCCTCTCGTACTTCTCCTGCAGCAGGCCGAAGAGGATCATCGAGGCGTTCACGCCGAAGAGGGCCACCAGCGCAGCGATGTCGCTGATCCCCGTGATGAGGGCGATGAGCACGATCATCACCGACGAGCTCAGCGAGTACTCGATCCAGCGCGCGTAGTTGCGGCTGCGCAGCAGGTTCGTGCGGTACCAGGGGAAGACCGGCGGCGACACGATGACCAGATGTGCTGCCGCTGACAGCAGGAGGAAGAGCGCGCATCCCCACGCGATGCTGACGTCGAAGAGGGTCGTCGGCGCAGCGACCGCCGAACCGGGCGGTCCGGTCATGAAGGCGGCGGTGACAGGAAGGACGAACGAGGTCGCGAGGGCCAGCACCGCGACTGCCTGGGCGGCGTGGAGGACGCCCATCACGAGGTTGTAGCGCCGCAGCATCGTGACTCGCGTCTCGGACTTGTCGTCGGTCGAGGGAGCCGTGGCGGTCAGAGGGGTGCTCATGACCCGAATGTAGCGACGTCGGCTTCGTCCCGCGCGTCGGCAGGGGGCCGCTCGGCGGTACGCCGGGTGATGGGTGGGCTCCTTACGACCATGCCGGCGGGGGCTCGAGCCCGTGGACCGGGCCCCCGCCGATCGGTCAGCGCACGTCGCCGAGCCACTCGCCGCGGGTCGCCGGAAGACCGCTGCCACCGCGTGCGCTCTGCTTGACCGCCAGCACCTGGTGGATGGTGATGTTGCCGAGTCCGCCCCAGGAACCGTCCGCGACGCCGCCGAGGGTCGCGAGACCTACGACGTCCACGCGGTTCAGGACAAGTGGCTGCCCGTCTGGGATGCCATCGCACCCTTCCGTGCCGGTCGAGCCGATGACATGCGCCCCAAGAAGTAT
>WLRQ01000083.1 GCA_009697815.1 Actinomycetota bacterium | reverse complement strand
GTCGGCGTTGTCACCGGTGATGAAAGTCAGCACCTTGCTCAGGTCCGTGACGCGGGTGTCGACGTTGGCGACGATCACGCCAGCGTCAACCGCCTTCGTCACCGAGGGCTGCAGCGCGTCGGGATCCGTAGGGATGAGCACGAGGCCGTCGGGCTTCTGCGCGAGAACCTGGTCGACGACCGGAATCTGCGTCGCGGGCGAGTACTCCTTGGGGTCGCCCTGCCAGATGAGCTCGGCACCCAGCTTGGTGGCTTCGTCCTGGGCACCCACCTTCATGGCCTGGAAGAACGGGTCTGACTCGGCGCCCATGACGAAGGCGATCTTCTTGCCCGCGCATGCGCCGGCGGCGGCTGAATCGCCGTCCGCGGGGCTCGATGAGCTGGAGCAGCCCGCGAGGAGAAGGGAGGCGGCGCCAACCGTCACGATCACGCCTGCGGCGCCCCTGTTGGAGGAGTTCATTCCGAACATCGTTGAGGTTCCTTCCGATTACTCCCGGAGACCTCCGGGATGTGAGATGAGCTGCCGCCAGACCAGGCCTGACAACGTTGTCAGGTAGTTGTAATCCCGTGATTAGCCTCTTGTCAAGAGGTATTTTCGGGATACACTCCAACGAGATGACAACGTTATCTTCTCACTAGATCATCGTGGGCGCCTGCCGAATGTCTGGCCCATCACGCCGATCACCGAGTTCGGGGGTCCCCATGAAAGCTTCGGAATGCGCATGAATGAACCGCGGCCCAGGCCCACCATGCGCGATGTGGCAGCCCTCTCCGGAGTCAGCCTCAAAACGGTCTCGCGGGTGGTCAACGATGAAGCGGGCGTTTCGGAAGATCTCGTGACTCGCGTTCGAGCAGCGGCGCGCACCCTCGACTACCAACCCAACGTGACGGCCAGCAATCTGCGGCGCAGCGGGGGCAAGACTCAGACGATCGGCCTCCTCCTGGAGAACGTCGCCAACCCGTTCTCCTCAGGGCTCCAACGCGCGATCGAGGACGTGGCTCGCGAACGTGGCGTGCTGGTGTTCGCGGGCAGTGTCGATGAGGATTCGTCGCGGGAACGCGATCTCGCGACGGCCTTCGTGGCTCGGAGAGTCGACGGTCTCATCATCGTTCCAGCCGGACACGACCAGTCATATCTGGCGACGGAGCGCAGGTCAGGGACACCCATGGTGTTCGTCGACCGCGCACCCAACCATCTCGACGCCGATGCGGTTCTGAGCGACAACCAGGCCGGATCACGCGCGGCCGTGACTCATCTGATCGACCATGGCCATCGCCGCATCGCCTACCTGGGCGATCTTGCCTCGATCTCGACGGCAGTCGAGCGCCTCGCCGGCTACACCGATGCGCTCGACCATGCCCGCGTCGGGCTCGACCTGTCGATCGTCCGACAGGACATCCGCACCAGCGACCAGGCCACGGCAGTCGTCATCGACCTACTCACCATGCCCGACCCACCGACCGCCGTGTTCGCAAGCCAGAACCTCGTCACCATTGGGGCGATCCGCGCACTTCGATCTCGATCACAACATCAGTCGATTGCGCTGGTCGGCTTTGACGATATTCCGCTCATCGACCTTCTCAACCCCGGAGTCACCTTGGTCGTACAGGATGTCAGCGGCCTCGGCGCGACGGCCGCCGATCTGCTGTTCCGTCGACTCGATGGCGACAACGGACCCGCTCAACGCTGCGTCCTACCCACCACACTCGTGGTCGGAGGTTCCGGGGAGATCCGCGGCCCGTACCGAAGCCCTGCCAAACCTGGACGGGTCGCGCCGTGAGCATCCTGGTAGTGGGCGAAGCGCTCGTAGATCTCATCCTGACGCCCGATGGGGCGGTAGGGGCCATCGCAGGGGGCGGTCCGTTCAACATGGCCCGCACGATCGCCCGTCTCGAGGTCCCCGTGTCATTCGCGGGCGGGATCTCCGACGATGCTTTCGGCGTTCGCCTTACCGAGTTGCTCATCGCGGACGGAGTCAGGCTGCCCCTCCCGGCGCGCCATGGCCTCCTGACCACGCTGGCACTCGCGGAAGTCGACAACTCCGGGGCAGCGACCTATCGCTTCTATACCGAGGGCACGGCCGCACCAGCCATCTCGGCCGATGACATCACCGTCGACAGTCAGACCCAGGTGCTCGCCGTCGGAACGCTCGGTCTCGTGCTCGAGCCCATGGCCTCCACCGTCGAATCCCTCGTCGCGGCCGCAGCCGATGAAACTCTGGTGTTCCTCGACCCCAATTGCCGCCCTGCCACCGTCACCGACCGGGACGCCTACCTCGCCCGCCTCGCGCGCGTTCTCACGCGAGCAGACGTGATCAAGGTGTCGCGCGACGATCTCAACTACATCTGCGGACGTGATGTTCACGCCAACCCCATCCACGCGGCACGTGGACTTCTGGCCGGGGACACAGCACTCGTGCTGTTCACCGATGGGTCAGAGATCGTCCACATCATCACCAGGTCCGCCGACATCGAGGTTCCCGTCGCGCCCATTGAGATCGTCGACACCGTGGGAGCCGGGGATGCCTTCGGAGGAGCCTTCATCGCCTACTGGGCGGCGTCAGGTCGAACGCGCGCTGACCTCGGCGACCTCGATGCTGTTCGCAGGTGCGTTGAGAAGGCAATCGACGTCGCGGCCATCACCTGCCAACGCGTGGGAGCGGATCCACCTCACCTCCACGAACTCGCGTAGCCGCGAGAACACGTCAGCGTGCTCAACTGCCTGACAGGGCCTCGAGCGCATGCTGCAGGTCGGCCGGATAGGCCGACGTGAACTCGATCCGCTCGCGCGAGCCGGGATGCTCGAACCCGAGCCGCGCCGCGTGCAGCCACTGCCGGTACAGAGCCAACCTCTTGGCCAACACCGGGTCCGCACCATAGGTGAGGTCGCCGACACAGGGGTGGCGCATCGCGGACATGTGTACACGGATCTGATGGGTACGACCGGTCTCGAGATGGATCTCGAGCAGGGATCCGTGCCGAAAGGCCTCGAGGGTCTCATAGTGGGTCACACTCGGTTTGCCGTCACTGACGACCGCCCACCGGTACTCCTGCACCGGATGGCGGTCGATCGGCGCGTCAATGGTGCCGCGCGAGGGATCCATCTGGCCCTGCACCATCGCGTGGTAGACCTTCTCGACGGTGCGGTCCTTGAACTGGCGCTTGAGCAAGGTGTAGGCACGTTCGCTCTTCGCGACGACCATCAAACCGGTCGTGCCGACGTCGAGACGGTGCACGACCCCTTGACGCTCAGCCGCGCCCGAGGTCGAGACCCGGTAGCCAGCGCCCGCGAGTCCACCCACGACCGTGGGCCCGTGCCACCCCGGCGAGGGGTGGGCCGCGACGCCCACGGGCTTGTCGACAACGACGATGTCGTCGTCGTCGTACACGACGCGCAGACCCTCGACTGTCTCAGCGACGATCACGACGGGGGGTGGGGCGTCGGGAAGCTCAACCTCGAGCCAACTGCCCTCAGTGACCCGCGATGACTTTCCGGTGACGGTGCCGTCAAGGCTGACCCGACCGCCCTCAGCCATCTCAGCTGCCTTGGTGCGCGAGACGCCGAAGAGTCGCGCGATCGCAGAATCCACCCGCTCGCCCTCCAGCCCCTCTGGGACAGGCAGGCTGCGAACCTCGCCCACCGTCAGGACCGCCCGCCGTCGAGTTCGATACCGCGCAGGGCCAACAGCACCATGAGGATGCTTGAGCACACGATGGCCGAGTCGGCGACGTTGAAAACTGGGAAGTTGGGGAAGGCAATGAAGTCGACGACGTGGCCGCGCATGAAGCCCGGTTCACGGAGTAGCCGATCGATGAGGTTGCCGACGGCGCCGCCGAGAAGACCTCCAAGCGCAATCGACCATCCGACACTCCCGAGACGTCGCGAGGTGCGCACGATCACCGCTGCCACCGCGACGGCAAGGCCCGTGAAGATGAAGGTGTAGCTCGTCCCGAAGCTGAAGGCCGCGCCCGGGTTGCGCAAGAAAGTGAACTGCACCCAGTGGCCGATCACCTCGACCGGGGGCTTACCCGCGAGAAACTGAGTGGCCAGGAACTTCGAGACCTGATCAAGAACCAGGATGCCCGCGGCGACCGCGAAGGTGATGCGCACCAAACGGGGGTTGCTGGACTTAGTCGGGACGATCTGCCCTGTCGGCTCGGTCGCGTCGGTGCTCACGAGAGCCGAGGCTACGTGCCCGGTGCCACCCACGACGAATCGCCCGCCGGATGGTGGCGCGATCGGCTCAGCGCCGCTCTTCGAGTTGCTTGCACGACACGCACATGGTGACCCTGGGGAATGCTTGCAGACGTTGCTTCCCAATCGAGTTGGCGCAGCGCTCGCACGTCCCGTACGTGCCGTCCGAGAGCCGCCCGAGGGCACGCTCGTTCTGAAGCAGGAGCTCGCGGGCGTTATTGGCCAACGACATCTCGTGCTCGCGCTCGAAAGTCTTCGTCCCGGCATCGGCCTGGTCGTCGCCCGCACCGTCTCCGGAGTCGCGAAGCAGGTCGGCAATCCCTTCCTCGGCATCGGCGATCTGCTGGATCAACCGCAAGATCTCCTGATCGATATCGGCCCTGACCGCCGCGAGTTCGCTCGCGGTCCACGGCGACACGTCGACGCGGATGGTGGGCCCTGACGGCTTGGACGTAGACGGCGCGGGCGCGGGGACCGGCTTGCGCGTGGCCGCAGGTGTCGCTGCCGGAACCCGCTTCTTCGCGGGAGCGGCGGCAGTCACGGGTATGGGCTTCGTGGCGGGTGCGGACTTCCTCGCCGATGCGCGAGCAGCAACTTCTGTCATCGCAGCAGTCTTCTGCATGCTGGCCTTCTTGTTCACGGAAACCGAAACCTTCGTGACCGGAGCCGCCACCTTCCTCACCGGGGCCGACTTCTTGACCGAGGCCGTCACCTTCTTGACCGGGACAGCGGCCTTCTTCACCGGGGCCGACTTCTTGACCGGGACAGCCACCTTCTTCACCGGGGCCGACTTCTTGACCGGGGCGGTCACCTTCTTGACCGGAGCAGCCACCTTCTTCACCGGGGCCGACTTCTTGACCGAGGCCGTCACCTTCTTGACCGGGACAGCGGCCTTTTTCACCGGGGCCGACTTCTTGACCGAGGCCGCCGCATTCTTGACCGGGACAGCGGCCTTCTTCACCGGCTTCGCCTTACGCGCAGGCACGGCCTTCACACTCGTGGCGGTCTTCGCGGGCGCAGCCATGGCTGCCTCCTTCTCCAGGTCGAGGTGGTGACCTGACCGTGACGCAGAGGGCCTGCCGCGGTGCACTTCTCCGAGACGAGGCTCCGCGAGAATAAGTGAGCAGTGCCTCTTGATCAATCAGGCGCGCCGCGGAACACCCGCTCTATCAGCGCCTGATCCTCAGGCCCGGTTGGCCAAGTGCGCGATTCGGAGGTCGATGTCGGCGGGCGGATCGAGGATCTCGAGCAGTTTGTCGCGACTTGTCGCACCTCGGACGAGCGTGACCTGCCAGGGCCGCAAGCCAAGCGACGCCGCGACCGCCTCCAGCACGGCGTCCGTGGCCGCACCATCGACCGCACGCGCCGTCACAGCGACCACCACCGGTGCACCGGGCCCCTCGCCGTAGAGACCCCCCACCTTGGTTCGCGAGGCCCCGGGGCGCACGCGCACGGCCAGTCGCGTGGGAGGGGGCACGGCCACCAGCCTGCCACTGGCGACGGGCGGATATCCTGTGCGGGTTCAGGCGCGGCGACAACGGGCATACCCGGGTCGATCTGCACGACGACGGAGGATCCATGTACCGCCCGGTCACCCCGCAGGTAGACCTGCCCGCCCTCGACCACGCCGTACTCGAGTTCTGGCGCGAGAACGATGTCTTCGCCCGCTCCCTCGCCCGCAGCGAAGGGCGACCGCTGTGGGTATTCAACGAGGGCCCTCCCACGGCCAACGGCATGCCGGGAACCCACCATGTCGAAGCCCGGGTGTTCAAGGACGTCTTCCCGCGCTATCGCACGATGAAGGGCTTCCACGTCCCACGCAAGGCCGGCTGGGACTGCCACGGTTTGCCGGTCGAGCTCGCGGTGGAGAAGGAACTCGGGTTCACGGGCAAGAAGGACATCGAGGCCTATGGCATCGCGGAGTTCAACGAGCGCTGCCGCGAGTCGGTGCTGCGACATGTCGGCGCCTTCGCCGACCTCACCGAGCGCATGGGTTACTGGGTCGACATGGGCGATGCCTACTGGACGATGGACCCCCAGTACGTCGAGAGCGTCTGGTGGTCGCTCAAGCAGATCTTCGACAAGGGCTTGCTCGTCCAGGACCACCGCGTCTCGCCCTACTGCCCGCGCTGCGGCACCGGACTCTCCGATCACGAGCTCGCTCAGGGTTATGAGACCGTCGTCGATCCGTCGGTCTACGTGAGGTTCCCGGTCACCGGTGGGCCGCTGGCACAGGCCCATCCCGACGCCGCGCTGCTGGTGTGGACCACCACGCCCTGGACCCTCGTGTCCAACACTGCAGTCGCAGTGCACCCACGCGTGGACTACGTCGCCGCACGGACATCCGATGGCGAGATCCTCGTCGTGGCCGACCTGCTTCTGCACACCCTCGGCGAGGGTGCCGAGGTGCTCAGCCGGTGGACGGGCGAGCAGCTCACGGGCACCACCTACAGCAGGCCGTTCGACCTCGTGGAGATTCCGAACGCCCACCGGGTCGTGACGGCGGAGTACGTCACCACCGAGGACGGTTCTGGCCTCGTTCACATCGCCCCAGCATTCGGCGCCGACGACCTCCTCGTCGGTCGCGCCAACGGGTTGCCGGTCGTCAACCCCGTCCGCCCCGACGGCACGTTCGAGGCCGACATCCCGCTCGTGGGTGGGGTGTTCTTCAAGAAGGCCGATGCCGCACTCGTCGACGACCTGCAGGCCCGCGGCCTGCTGTTCAAGCACGTGCCCTACGAGCACTCCTACCCGCACTGCTGGAGATGCCACACGCCGCTCGTCTACTACGCCCAGCCGTCCTGGTACATCCGAACCACCGCCGTCAAGGACGAGCTCCTTCGTGAGAATGAGGGAACCGACTGGCATCCCTCGACGATCCGATGGGGCCGCTATGGCGACTGGCTCAACAACAACATCGACTGGGCTCTCTCGCGCAGTCGCTATTGGGGCACACCTCTCCCGATCTGGCGCTGCGAGTCCGGGCACCTCACCTGCATCGAGTCACTCGCCGACCTCGGCCAGCGGGCGGGGGCGAACCTCTCCAACCTCGACCCGCACCGGCCCTTCGTCGACGACATCACCTTCCCTTGTCCTGAGTGCGACCAGACGGCCACCCGCGTTCCCGAAGTCATCGACGCCTGGTACGACAGCGGCGCGATGCCTTTCGCCCAGTTCGGCTATCCGCATCGCGGCGTCGAAGAGTTCGCCCATCGTTACCCCGCCGACTTCATCTGCGAGGCGATCGACCAGACCCGCGGGTGGTTCTACACCCTGATGGCTGTTGGCACGTTGGTGTTCGGCCAGTCCTCCTATAAGACGGTGCTGTGCCTGGGCCACATCCTCGACGAGGAAGGCCGGAAGATGAGCAAGCACCTCGGCAACGTCCTCGAGCCGATCCCGCTCATGGACGAGCATGGGGCAGATGCGGTTCGCTGGTTCATGCTCGCGGGCGGATCTCCTTGGCAGTCAAGGCGAGTCGGCCACGGCACCATCCAGGAGGTCGTACGCAAGACGCTGTTGACCTACTGGAACACCGTGTCCTTCCAGTCGCTGTACGCGATCGAAGCCCGATACGAGCCCGCCTCCACTCCCGCCCCTCCTGCGGCTGAGAGATGCGCACTCGATCGATGGGCGCTGTCCGAGGCCCACCGGCTCGCTCGCGAGGTCGACGCCGCACTCGACACCTACGACACCCAACGCGCAGGACGCGTTTTGTCGGCCTATGTCGACGATCTGTCCAACTGGTACGTGCGGCGATCGAGGCGCCGGTTCTGGGCCGGCGACGCCGCGGCCCTCGCGACGCTGCATGAATGTCTGTCGATCGTCACCCTGCTCATGGCCCCCTTCACGCCCTTCATCACCGAACGCGTCTGGCAGGACCTCTTCGCCTCCACCAGCGACAAGGTCGCGCCGTCGGTGCACCTCGCAGACTGGCCGGACGTCGACGACCACCTTGTCGATGACGGCCTCGCCGACCAGATGGCACTGGTGCGAAGGCTCGTCGAACTCGGCCGGGCAGCTCGCGCGACCTCAAGTGTGCGAACCCGTCAGCCGCTCGGGCGCGCACTCATCGCCGCTCCGGGCTGGGACCGCCTCCCCGAGGATCTGCGCGCAGAGATCTCCGAGGAACTCAATTGCGGCGAGCTCATCGCCCTCGGTGACACCGCCGGCGACCTTGTCGATGTCAGCGTCAAGGCCAACTTCCGCGCACTGGGAAAGCGATTCGGCAAGGGAACCCCGCCGGTCGCCGAGGCCGTGACGTCTGCCGACGCATCCGCACTCGTCGCCGCTCTGCGAGCTCATGGCGAGGCCCAGGTCGAGGTCGACGGAGGGCTCGTGAGTATCACTGTCGATGACGTGGTGATCACCGAGACCCCGCGTGCCGGATGGGCAGTCGCGAGCGATGGCGGCGAGACAGTGGCCCTCGATCTCGAGCTGACGCCAGCGCTTCGCCGTGCCGGACTCGCGCGCGAAACGGTCAGGCTCGTGCAGGATGCGCGAAAGTCCGCAGGGTTCTCCGTCAGCGACCGCATAGCACTGTGGTGGGTCGCCGTTGACGACGAACTCTGCGCCGCCCTACGTGAGCATGGGAATTCCGTCGCCGACGAGGTGCTCGCGACAAGTCTCACCGAGGGCGCTCCCCAGGAAGGTACGGCGATCCGAGGCGAAGACCTCGAGCTCGGCCTGACGTTCTGGGTCCGACGGGTCTAGCTGGCTCTGAC
>WLRQ01000082.1 GCA_009697815.1 Actinomycetota bacterium | reverse complement strand
GCAGTAGAGGTCGTAGCAGTTCGACGGGACGAGGCTCTGGGGCTGCTCGATCGCCACGGAAAACTTCCCGCCCGGAGCCGCAGTTGGGGCTGACGAGGAGGACGAAGGCGTGTCGGAAGTCCCAGGGGACGACGTGGCCGCGGGGCTGGTGGATCCGCCACAGGCAGCAAGTGCGAAGCAGGCCGCCACAGCGATCGTAGCGGCAAGGGTGCGATGACGAATGATCATGAGGGGCCTCTCCCGGCGGCGCGGGGAATTGCCCCCGACGTCAGGAATCGTACGGTTCGCACTCCCACCACGCCCGCCGGACACGGGCGCGTGTCCGAAACGTGATCGCCGAGTCGCCCGGCCCCCAGGGCCGCACCCGCTAGCTCTGGTTGGACTTCTTCGTGCGCGAGGCGGTGCGGCCGCGCTCGTTCTGGTCGAGGACGACCTTGCGCATGCGCACGGTCGCCGGGGTCACCTCGATGCACTCATCCTCGCGGCAGAACTCGAGAGCCTGCTCCATCGACATCTGCTTGTGCGGGATGAGAGGCACGAGCACGTCACTGGAGGACTGACGCATGTTGGTGAGCTTCTTCTCCTTCGTCGGGTTGACATCCATATCGTCTTGACGGGAGTTCTCACCGACGATCATGCCCTCGTAGACCTCGGTGCCGGGCCCAACGAACAACGTGCCACGCTCCTGGAGATTCGCGAGCGCGAAGCCGGTCGTGGGTCCGCGACGGTCGGCGACGAGAGAGCCGGTGGGCCTGGTGCGCAGCTCACCCATCCACGGCTCGTAGCGGTGGAAGACGTGGTGCAGCAACCCGGTGCCACGTGTCTCGGTGAGGAACTCGGTGCGGAAACCGATGAGCCCGCGGGCCGGGACGATGTACTCCATGCGGACCCAGCCGGTGCCGTGGTTGACCATCTGCTCCATGCGGCCCTTGCGCAGTGCCATGAGCTGGGTGACAACTCCGAGGTAGTCCTCGGGGATGTCGACGCTCAGGTGTTCCATCGGCTCGTGGACCTTGCCATCGACGAGCTTGGTGACCACCTGCGGCTTGCCGACGGTGAGCTCGAAGCCCTCACGTCGCATGATCTCTACGAGGATCGCGAGCTGCAGCTCGCCGCGACCCTGGACCTCCCAGGTGTCGGGGCGCTCGGTCGGCACCGAGCGGATCGACACGTTGCCGACGAGTTCGGCCTCGATGCGGGTCATGACCTGGCGGGCGGTGAGTTTGGTGCCGCTCTGACCGGCCAACGGCGAGGTGTTGATGCCGATCGTCATCGAGATCGAGGGCTCGTCGACCGTGATCAGCGGCAGCGGGCGCGGGTCGTCGATGTCGGCAAGGGTCTCGCCGATGGTGATGTCGGGGATACCCGCGATGGCGACGATCTCGCCGGGGCCCGCCGATTCGGCCGGCACTCGGTCGAGTGCCTGGGTGATCAGCAGCTCGGCGACCTTCGCGCGCTCGATGGTGCCGTCCGCGCGGCACCAGGCCACCTGCTGTCCCTTGCGGATGGTGCCCGAGTGGATGCGGCACAGCGCGAGACGGCCGAGGTAGGGCGAGGAGTCGAGGTTCGTGACGTGGGCCTGCAGCGGCGTCTCGGGGTCGTACGACGGCGCGGGCACGGTCTCGAGCAGTGCCTGGAAGAGCGGGACGAGGTTCTCGGCGTCGGGCATTCCGCCGTCCTCGGGACGGTTGCGGGAGGCGCGACCGGCCTTGGCCGAGGCGTACACGATCGGGAAGTCGATCTGCTCGGCCGTGGCATCGAGGTCGAAGAACAGCTCATAGGTCTCGTCGACAACCTCGGCGATGCGGGCGTCAGGGCGGTCGACCTTGTTGATCAGGAGGATCACGGGGAGGTTCTTCTGCAGCGCCTTGCGGAGCACGAAGCGAGTCTGGGGAAGTGGGCCCTCGCTGGCATCGACGAGCAGAAGAACAGCGTCGACCATCTCGAGCCCGCGTTCGACCTCGCCACCGAAGTCCGCGTGGCCGGGGGTATCGATGATGTTGAACAGCACGCCGCCCTCGGGGGCGCCCTCGCCCACATAGCGCACCGTGGTGTTCTTCGCGAGGATCGTGATGCCCTTCTCGCGCTCGAGGTCCATGGAGTCCATGACCCGCTCCTTGACCGAGCCCTCGTCGGCCTGGTGCGAGGTGAAGGCGCCCGACTGCCAGAGCATGGCGTCGACGAGGGTGGTCTTGCCATGGTCGACGTGCGCGATGATCGCGACGTTGCGCAGGTCGTGACGGATGGCAGAGCCGTGGGCAGGCATGGGGAACCTCGTGTTAGAGAGCGGGGAGTCACCCGATCCTACGGGCCCACGGGCGCCTCTCCGACCGCGTGAAGTCCGCTCAGCCCACCGAGGTGGTCGACTCGAACCCCTGCTCGGTGATCCCATAGGCCACTCGGACCGCCCCGAGCTGGCCCAGATCGCTCACATGGGTGCCTCCACAGGGGATCTGCGCGGGGCCACCGGGGAGGTCGCACCACCATTGCCGACGGGCGGCCAGCGTGGGGTCGCCACCGGAGTCGATTCTGCTGGGGGATCGACGTGCGACCCACCCGGCCAGCAGGGAGTTGACCTCCTCGGCCACGACGTCACGCTCGACCAGGAAGGCCGGGGCGTCGAAACCGGCTTTGCGCAGCGAGGTACCACAGCGGTAGGTGTCGAATGCACCGTCGGGCCTGATGCGCGAGAGCGAGATCGTCATCTGGTCGAGCATGGGGAAGCCCCGGGAGTCCCGTCGACGGGAGGGCTTGGCCCAGAAGCGGGCGGTGGCCTCGTTGAGCGCTAAGGAAGCGAGATGGCAGCCCGAGTGACCGCGTGAGAACGCAGCCCGACGCTCGGCGTCGACGCTCAAGGCGACACGGGCACCCGGGTCAGGCGCGTGCTCGGGGTCGACGACGTGCACCACCACCCACGCACCTCGGGGATCGCCGCGACGCAGCGGCACGGCCTCGCCTGCGACGAGACGGCTAGCGTCGTCGAGCACCCCGGTGAGAGTGTCGTGGACACGGGCGCCGCCCAGAAACCCAGTGTCGCCAGGCTGATCGGGCCAGCCATGATCGATCGGATGGAACGGCGTGCGATCGAGGACGACAGCCGCGCGACCATCGGGAAGCGGTGCCACGAAGGTGACGACGCCATGACCCTCGAGTGCTCCCGAGGGGAAATCGACCCAGGTGTCGAGGCGCAGGATCGCCGCAGCGGCCGGGGCGAGGTCCGGTCCCAGCCACGCGACCTCGCCGACCTCACGCGGCCCGAGCCAGCGCACCTGGTCGTGTGCCACTCCGGGCTGCGGTGCACCCCGCTCGATGCGGACACGCATGACGCGCAGGACCGAATCGTCGGACAGCGGCCAGTCACCATCGACCGGGCCCGCGACCTGGCCCACCACCACAGTGTCGATCGCGAGCTCTTCGCGCAGCTCGCGCACAAGTGCCCGGGCAGGGTCCTCTCCCGGCTCCACCTTGCCGCCCGGCAGTTCCCAGCCGCCGGCCAGGGAAGCCGGCCTGGTGCGGCGAGCCGAGAGCAGGTGTCCGTGCTGCTCGACCGCCGCTGCGACCACGACCCGCTTACCCCGCGCGATGTGGGTGGGCTCTGTCATGTCAGCTGACTCTTCCAGAGGATCGCCCGCCCGAACCCCTTCGGGGGTCGAGGCAATCCAGCGCGCGACGGACTCGAGCCCGAGGCGATCCCTGGCTCCCCGAGGTGACAGGGATCACCTCGAAGGGACGGGTTCGGCCCACCGGGATCATCGCGCAGTGATCTCGTAGACCCTGGCGTCGCCGCTGCGGAAGACCTCGCGAAGGCCGGCGGCATCGGGCAATGAATCGGCGTCGATCAGACGGGGCGAGTCACCGACCGTGCGCTCGCCGACGAGCACGTACCGAACCGACCACGTCCTGGCGGCCTCGCGCACGGCTTCGTCCGTGGCGATCTTGGCGACCGAGCTCCGCAAGAGCAAGCGGTCGGCGAAGGCGGGATCGTTTTCGAATCCCCCGCCCGGCTTGGCCCCGAACACCGGCACGACCACGCCGCCGCTGGAGGCATAGGCCCAGACCGAACCATCACGGTGGTCGTTGAGCACCCGTTCTCCGGGGCGCACGTGCGAGGCGAGCCAGGCGAACGCCGCCCTATCGGCCGGGGTCACCACAGACCACTGGCTGATTGATCCGTTCGCCGTGACGACGGCCTGCGCGGCCATCACAACGCCCACGATCCCGGCGACACCGGCCGTGACGATCCGACGGCGCCTGGCCCGGCGCGAGGCCGCCCAGAGAGAGATCACGCCCACACCGACAAGGCAGGGCAGCAGTGCGGCGGCCTGCGCGGCGAGCCGGTCCCCATTGCCGTACCAGGGCGCAGCCAGCAGCCCCGGGGCAGCGATGTCGCAGGCGATTCCGAGCGCGCTCGTCGCGAGTACGACGAGAACCACCGCCCGGCCCAAGGGAACCCGCCACGCACGCGCACCACCGACGATGGCGACGACGAGCACCACAAGGGAAGCAACGGCCATGGCCGACAAGGTCGCACCGGATGTCTCCGACGCGGTGAAGAACGGGCGGAGGATCCCCAGCCCGAGGGCGTCAATCCACGTGACGTGCCGTGAGGGGTCCGCTGGCCGAGAGGCGCCGCCCGCGAGAAGTCCCACGGTGAGAGGGCCAACGACAGCCAGGGCGAGGATCCCGGCGAGGATCGCGCGCCACACCACCTCGGCAGATGTGGCACGTCCCCGCAGCAGAGTGAGCCCCACCAGCACGGCGACCACCAGGGCTTCCGTGGTGTGAACCGCGAGCAATCCGGCGAGTGCGAGCCCGGGAACGAGCAGACCGGCCTTGGGCCTGACGTCGATAACGGCCAGAACCGCCGCTGGCACGAGCGAGAGAGCAGCCACCATCGGGACCGGGCCCCAGTCGACCTGGCCGAAGGGCACCCACGGTACGAGGGCAGCAGCGGCGAACCCGGCCATGTGGGCTGCCGAGGGGGACGCGAAGCGCCGGGTGATCGCCACCGCGCCGATCACTCCCCACGCCGACCCGAGCACCGTGAGCGGGATGAGCAAGGCCGACGCGACAGTCGTCAACGACCCGATCGACGCCCCGAGGACATGCAGGCCCAGCGGGTAGAACAGGCCCGTCCCCCCAGGACTCGCCGCATCGAGGACGGCGATATCGCGGGGATCGACGGACCCCGTGAGCAGGATCCGCGCGACGAAGAGCCCGTGGCTGTTGCCGTCGGAGTTGGGAACCACCAGTGAGAAGCCCGGTCGCGATGTGGCGATCGCCAGGATCCACAGCCCGAGAGCAAGCCCGAGCGCGAGCCCGACCCACACGATCGTCGGGCGCGAGCGTTCCAGCCGCACGCGCCAGGGTGTCGCGGCGGTTCCCGAGTACGTCCGCGCACGCGACCGCCGCAGCATCACCCCTGCAGCGGCCAGAGACGAGACGGCGAGAGCGGGCACGGCCCACACCGCCGGCCTGGGAACCCCGAGCACGCCCAGCCATGACGGGACGGCGAACGCGATCGCGATCGAGACGAGCGGCGCGATCGCTGCGCGGTCGAGGGCCGGGCGGCGGGGATCGAGCGCCGTCACCACCAGCCAGCCCGGGCCTGTGGCCAGAACGGCCCACAGAACCGCGGCGAGCGCGAACGAGCTCGCTGTCGGCTCGCCCGTCCACGTCATGGTGCCCATCCTCCCGTGGTGGCGGCTCCCACTGGGACGTGGCACGCCTGATCCGTCGTCGGTTCGGCGACGCGAGGACCACGTCATTCACACTGCCCGCCTCGCCCACGGCTGCCACACTGGAGATATGAACCCAAGACTCGATGCCGACGAGGTCGCACGCCTGCTCGCCCCGCTGACCCGCTGGGCAGGTGATGTCGACGTCCTGGAGCGTTCGTACGTCTTCCCCGATTTCCCCACGGCCATACGTGCGGTCGACGAGATCGCGGTGATCGCCCAGGAAATCGACCACCACCCCGATATCGATATCCGCTGGCGCACGGTGCGGCTCGTGCTCTCCACCCACGACTCAGGCGGCGTCACCCAGCTCGACTTCGACTTCGCGCACCGCATCGACAAGATCGCGAGTGCGCTCGGGGCAACCTGATGTCCTAGCTCGCCTCTGCCGTGACCCACGTCGGCGTGCCTCCGTGTGGCCGAGGGCTCGATGCACAAGAACACTGCCCGCAGCGATAGCGCTGGCGGGCTACTCGGGCTAGCGTTCCCTCACCCACGGCATGTGACCGCACCCAGGAGGAAAGCGACGATGGACGAGACCGTACGCAGGCACAAGTACGAACTCAGCGAGGATGAGATGCCCACTCGCTGGTACAACATCGTCCCCGACCTGCCGAGCCCGCCGCCGCCCGCGCTGCACCCCGGCACCCTCCAGCCCGCGGGCCCCGAGGACTTCGCGCCGCTGTTCCCGATGGACCTGATCATGCAAGAGGTCAGCCAGGAGCGGTACATCGAGATCCCGGGCGCCGTCCTGGACATCTACCGCCAGTGGCGGCCGTCCCCGTTGTTCCGGGCCCACCGGCTCGAGAAGGCGCTCGGGACGCCGGCCCGCATCTACTACAAGTACGAGGGTGTCTCGCCCGCCGGCTCGCACAAGCCCAACACCGCCGTGCCGCAGGCCTACTACAACGCCATCGCGGGCGTGAAGAAGCTCACGACCGAGACGGGTGCAGGCCAGTGGGGCACCGCGCTCGCCTTCGCATGCGCCCTCTTCGACCTCGAGTGCGAGGTGTGGCAGGTGGGCTCGTCGTATGACAGCAAGCCCTACCGTCGCCTGATGATCGAGGCCTTCGGCGGCATCGTCCACCGGTCACCGTCCGAACTCACCGAGGCTGGACGCCGTCTGGCCGCCGACCCGGCGAACATGTCCGGCTCGCTGGGCATTGCGATCTCCGAGGCCGTCGAGGTCGCCGCCACCAACCCCGAGGTGCGCTACGCCCTCGGCAGCGTCCTCAACCACGTGCTCATGCACCAGACGATCATCGGCGAGGAGGCCCTCCTGCAGCTCGCGAAGGCGGGAGACACCCCCACGCACATCGTCGGCTGCACCGGAGGCGGCTCCAACTTCGCGGGGCTCACCTTCCCGTTCCTGCGGGAGAAGATGGCCGGCAACATCTCGCCGCGCTTCATCGCCGCCGAGCCGGCATCGTGCCCGTCGCTCACTCGAGGCGTGTACGCCTACGACTTCGGCGACACCGCGGGCATGACCCCGTTGATGAAGATGCACACACTCGGACACGACTTCATCCCCGACCCGATCCACGCGGGTGGTCTGCGTTACCACGGCATGGCACCGCTGATCTCGCACATCTATGAGCTCGGGCTCATCGAGGCCGAGGCCATCCCACAGACCGAGTGCTTCGCGGCTGCCGTTCAGTTCGCCCGCACCGAGGGCATCGTGCCGGCACCCGAGCCGACACACGCGCTCGCCATCGCGATCCGTGAGGCGCTCAAGGCCAAGGAGACCGGCGAGGAGACCGTCATCCTCACGGCCCTCTGTGGTCACGGCCACTTCGACCTCGCAGCGTATGACGACTACCTCAACGGCCGCATGGTCGACGAGCCAGTCAGCGAGGCACGCTTCGCCGCGGGCCTGTCGACCATCCCGCCCGTTCCGGTGGGCTGAGCACGTCTGTCACCAGTGGCGGCGAAACTCGCCATGGCCACTGATCGAATGCGACACGGCCCGCCTTCTCAACCGAGAGGGCGGGCCGTTCGCTCGCGGTGTCAGGACGCCGGAACGACCTCCTGGCCGACGCAGCTTCCGCCCACAGCGTCGGAGTTAGTCGCGTTCGGACAGATCGTGTTCGAGTAGAGAACGCCGGTCAGGATCGCATCGGTGAGTGTCACCGACGTCAGATCCGCGTCCGTGAGATTCGCGTCGGAAAAGTCTGCACCTGTCGCATCGACGGCGGCCAGAATTGTTGACATGAGCGACGATCGAATCAGGTGGGCACCGGTCAGATCACCGCCGGTCATGTCGACGCGCGACAGGTCCGCATCGGTCAGGTCCGCGCCCTTGAGGTCGACTCCGCCACCCATATCGGCGTCCGCCAGGTGTGCACCAGTAAGGGCCGCGTTCGTGAAGAAGGCGCCGGTCAAGTTCGCCCATGTCAGGTCCGCGCGGCTCATGTCGGCTTCGGTGAGGACCGTGCCGCTCAGGATCGCGTAGCCAAGGACAGCGTCGTGGAGGTCCGCCTTGACGAGCGTCGCGCCGGTCAGATCCGCGTGGCTCATCTCAGCGAATGACAGATCAGCACCGCCGAAGTCCGCCCCATTGAGCGTCGCTTTCGTCAGGGTCGACCGCGCCATGGTCGCCCGAATGAGCTTGGCATTCGTCATGATCGCATCGGTCAAGATCGCCTCGGTCAGGGTCGCGTCCGTCAACGTCGTGCCGGTGAAGGTCGCGCCCGTCAAGGTCGCGCCGCCCAGACTGGCGCCGGTCAGATCCGCTCCCGACAGGTCGATGCCGGGGAGAACACAGAGGGTCCAGTCGATCCCCGGCGCCGGCGCGATGCTGGGAAGGTGGGAGTCCTCGTCGATCGTCGGGCAGTCCTCGGACGCCACAAGCAGCGCACCGGCGGTTCCGGCCTTCGACGTGCGCACGAGCCCGGCCGTGAGCACTGCGCCCACGATGAGGAAAGCGACGATGGCTCCGGCCACGACGCGGCGACGCTGGCGCCCTCGCCGCCGAGTGGGGAGCGATTCGCGCGCCACACCGTCGTCCATCATGACCACCTCTCATCGCGCATCCGTGATTCCTGCGGGCGACAGCATGACGCATTGGCCACAGCCGGGGCGAGGCGCACCACCCCAGAGGTTGGGTTCTATCCACCGGCTGTGTAGGTTCCGCTCATGCCAAAATCGACCGATCCCGGCAGCGACGACAAGGGTTTCGGCTCCGACGTGACGCTCAAGGTCGGACACAGCCGCAGCCTCGGTCGCCGTCGGGTCCGCATCGCCCTCACGGGCGCAGGCGCCGTCGTCCTGATCGGCGCGGTCACCGCGGCAGTCCTTCTGATGAGCAACTACTCCTCCCGGGTAGGCGCCATGTTCGCGGCCGATGCGATCAAGGTCGGCGATGTAGT
>WLRQ01000081.1 GCA_009697815.1 Actinomycetota bacterium | reverse complement strand
TGCCATCGCCAGTGGGCGCTGCCACGTCAGGGTCCTACGCATTCCGCGTCGAACTCCCCGGGCGGGGTATCTGGGATCCAGTGTCGAACCGGGCTATCTTCTGCACATGTGAGGGTCGGCCAGTCCTACCCCGGCCCCGGCCCCGGCCCCGGCCCCGGTTCGTGTGAGGAGCTCCCCGTGATCAGCACAGGAACGCCCCCGCCTCGCGTGGCAGATCTCCCGGGCGCCAGTAGAGCCGAGACGCCATGAACGCTCAAGCTCTGCGGGCGCTGTCAGGCGTCCGCTTGACCCTGGGGCCGGTCGAGGACATCGAGTCTGCGGCCGAATCGCTCGGCTGGCGCTGCGTCGTGCTCGACGGTGCCGAGGTCGAGGACAGGGATGGGTTTCTCGATCTATGTGACGAGGCCTTCGGCCTGCCCGAGTGGTTCGGTATGAGCTGGGAGGCACTCGAGGAGTGCCTGGCCGATCTCGACCATGGCGGAATTGGCGGGGTGGTGATGGTCTGGAGCTCTTGGGGTGAATTCGCGGAAGCCGAACCGGCGGATTTCGCTGTGGCACTTGATGTTCTCGCCGGCGCTGCTCGGGCGTGGGCTGCCGATGGGGTGGCTGGCGGAGTCGTACTCCAGGGCGATGGCCCCGCTCTCGACCTCGAACTATTCTGATCGGTTGATGACGACCTGAGGGCCGTCGGGTAAGTCACGCCCATCGGTCGTGGTTTCTCTGACAGGGCGCGAGGTCTCGGTCCATGCACGCCGACCGGCGTACACGACGCACGCCATGAGGGCGAGGTCGCGTATCGCGAGCAGAAGAACCCCGAGCGGGTTCGCCCACACATCGGTGGTGATCAATGGGTACAGCAACGGATATAGCACCTGAGTGAGCGCGCCCACGGCGAGGACCAGGACGGCGAATCGGCGAACCCCGGTGTCACCTCGCGGTGCGATCGCCACCATGGCAATCGCGATCGGTGAGATCCAGAGCAGATACTGCGGGCTGAAGACCTTGTTCGTCAGTATGAGCAACCCGGCCGCGGTGAGCATGAGCCACCCGACGGTACCGGCTCCCACCGATCCCCCTCGGCGCCATGCGCGCACCCAGAGCGCGGCCACAAGCAAGGTTGCCGCACCGGCCGCGACGTTCGCGAGGACGATCACGACGTGATCGCCTGGTCCTTGGATCTCGCACGCGGCGAACTCGGTGAACCGTACCGACCACGGCCCATGAGCCAGCGACCACGCGGCCATGAGTGGGAGCGCCGCCAATGACTCGACGTGGAGTCCGCGGTCGGACTGCCACCCCAGCGGCGAGACGAGTCGATCGACACCGTCGACAGCCACGATGGCGATCACGATCACGGCACCGGTGACGGCCGCCATCGCGAGCACCCGCCCACGCGTTCGCAACGGCGATGCGAGTGCAGGGAGTAGCACGACGGGCCAGAGCTTGATCGCCGCACCGCACGCGATCAACACGGCCGCGAGCCGAGGGCGGGTGGCGAGGATGAGGACTGCCGCGCCCGCTAGCACCCCGGGGACGAGGTCGAATCGCGTCAACGCCAAGGGGCCCATCATGGGGCCGGCGGCCAGCCAGAGCGTGACGGCCGCCGTCTGCCGACGGCCCCCGAAGCGGAACAGCAGGCGCAAGAAGGCGATATCGATCGCCATCAGCAACACGATGAACAGGCAGACGTACGCCCACACGCTTCCGAAGGAGAGCAACCATGGGAGCCCGACGAGGGCCACCGCAGGCAGCGGATACTCGTGCAGGACCGACATGAGGTCGGTGCCAGTGCCAAGCTTCTCGAGGTTGTGCGCGTAGTAGATCGGGTCACCGAGTACCACGGTCTCCGGCACTGCAAGCAGGGCGAGGACGATGAGGCGCGTCACGAGGTAGCCGACGGCGACCCGCAGCCCCGGCGTGAGCCTCGCCCATCTGGCGCCGTCGCCGACGAGTCGATCGAGAGCTCGAGCGACTTGATCGACGGCACTTGTGAGCCGCCACGCCGCATTGGGAGCCACGCCAACGGGTCGTTGTGTCGTCGGGCGGGTCCTCATCGCAACGACGTGCTGATCGTCCTCGGGGGTCGGAGATACGGCATCTGGGTCGCTCAACGCGACTCCCGTGCCTTGACCTTCATCTGGTCGCGCCGGGCCTGTGAGGGTGCATCGTCAGGGATCAGGCCGTGGCCCACCTGCGTACCTAGGACGAGCGCCCGCTCGCGCGGTGACACCGAGATGGCGATCACGACGGCCGCGACTGCGGCAATCATCGCGAGTCCGTCTGAGAGATCGAGCAAGTTGTCTGCGGTCGCACTCGTCTCGCACAGGCCGTAAAGCGTGAACCCGGCGACGATGAGCAGCACCCAGCGCAGTCGTCGGGGTTGCAGGCCGCTCGCCGCTGCGAGTGGCAGGGCCCAGAGTAGGTACCACGGCTGGACCACGGGCCCGAGCGCCACAACGGCAACGAATGCGAGCATCGCGCCGCGCACCGGGGATCGGCCCTGGGGGCGGAGGATGAGCCAGCCGATCGCCGCAACTGCCGCACACATGGACAGTCCGCGAGAGGTCATCACCAGGAGATCGACGTGGTCACCGAGTCCGAACGCGGACATCACGTTGCCGGACAGCATCCCGAGCGCAGTCGAGGGTGAGAGCCAGGTGCGCACCTCGCCCGGAGTGGTGAGGGCGCGGATCCATCCGGCATTGACACCGACGATTGCTGATACGGCGACATAGGCCGCGACGGTGATGGCGGCCGCCTTGGCCCACGCGAGGATTCGGTGGCGCAGGTCGGCCCGGGTACCGGCCCAGATGAGTCCGGCGAAGGGCAGGGCGAGCAAGGCGATGGGTTTGATCATCGAGGCGGCGACGATGAGCAACGTGCCCGAGATGTGGCGCTTCTCGACCGCGAGGCAGAAGCCCGCGACGAGTAGGCCGACCATGAGGGCGTCGTTGTGGACGCCGGACACGAAGTTCATGAGCACTAGCGGGTTCATCACGCCAAGCCAGAGTGCCTTCGCGCCGTCGATGCCGTGATGGAAGGCGAGCCGCGGGACGAAATAGGCCAGCAGGGCAATGCCGACGACCGCGAGAAGTCGGAACGCGATCACCGCGAGGAACGGGTTGTTCCCGACCAGTGCGGCGACACCGCGCTCAAGGGCAAGGAACACCGGGCCATATGGCGTGGGGGTGTCCTGCCACATCGGATCCACGCCATCGGCCGACCAACCCGGGATCGACGCGACGCCGCTGGTGTAGGGGTCGATTCCGTTGAGGAGGAGTTTGCCCTGCGCGTAGTAGGAGTATCCGTCACGGCTGAACAGCGGTGGGGCGAGCAGGAGTGGCATGATCCAGAGCGCGAGGACCCCCCAGAGTCGTCTCGCATCGCGAATATGGCCTGCGAGGACATCGCCACCCACCACGAGCCAGGCCTGCAGGAGTAGTGCGCCACCGAGGATCACCGAGGCGCGCGAGACGAAGGTCCCGAGGCCGGTGTACTTCATCGTGTGGATCAGCGGGACATCGGCGAGCCCGTTGAGGGGGAGCCAGCCGACGCCGAGTGCCCCAATGGCCAGAACCGTGGCTCCGACGAGTCCCGGAACGGCGTAGCGCAGGGTGAAGGCCAGACCGGAGTCTTCCGATTCGGGCGCGCCGTCCTTGGGATCGACGGTGGCCACGAGTCATGAGGTTACCGGGCTTCGGACGTCTCGGCGGACCGTCTGCGGGATCGCGCGTGGTGATCCGCGTCGCTCTCACCCGAAGATCCGATAGTCGGACACGACTCCCGGAGAGGGAGCGCGGGCGAACTCGAGCCTCAGCGTAGATAGGTCGGGCTGTACGTCCGGTCCGGCCCGGTGATCCGCTCGGCCGCGAGCCGGCCCGAGATGAGCACCATGGGAACTCCCACGCCAGGCTGGGTTCCCGAGCCGGTGAACACCACGTTGTCGCCCCAGAGGTTCGAGGGACGGAAAGGCCCGGTCTGGGAGAAGGAGTGAGCTGCCGCGAACGGGGCACCGCGTTCGAGGCCCCGGGCTGCCCAGTCGAGTGGAGTTGTGAGGTGCTCGACCTCGATCGCGTCGCCGAAGCCGATGTATCCGCGCTGCTCGAGGGTGCGCACCATCTCATCGCGATAGCGAGGGCCTTCGGTACGCCAGTCGATGTTGGCATCAAGGTTGGGGGTAGGGAAGAGGACGTAGTAGATGTGCTTGCCGTCCGGAGCCAGCGAGGGGTCCGAGTACGTCGGGTTCGTCACCAGGATGCTGGGATCGCTCATGAGGCGACGCTCGTCGATGAGCTCGCGGAACACCCCGTCCCAACTGCGTCCGAAGTGGATGTTGTGGTGCGCTGTCTTGGTGTAGGTGGCGCTTGATCCTGCGAGGAGTAGCGCGCATGACGGCGAATAGGTAAGACGTCGCACCGACCACGGCTCGCGGCCGAGCAACTCCTTGTACGCCACGGGAAGATCGGGGTTGAGTACGACGACATCGGCCGCGATGCGCTCACCGTTGAGGGTGTGCACCGCAACGGCTCGCGATCCCTCAGTCTCGACTCGGGTGACCTCGGTCGAGTAGCGGAACTCGACCCCATGCTTCTCGGCGGCGGCGGCCATGGCGCGCGGCAATGCATGCATGCCGCCCTTGGGGAAGTACACACCGGCGACCGAATCCATGTAGGCGATCACCGCGTAGATCGCGAGGGCGTCCTGGGGGGACAGCCCCGCGTACATGGCCTGGAAACTGAACAGCCGCTCGGTGCGGGGATCATTGAGGTACTGACGCACCTTGGGGGCGAGCTTGCGAAATCCGCCGATTGCGACGAGCTTGGCAAGGTTCTCGGTGACGAGGTCGAGGGGGGAATCGATGTTGGTGTCGATGAAGTCGCGCATCTCGTAGCGGTAGAGCTTGGAGACGAAATCGACGTAGCGGCGATAGCCAGCGGCTTCGGCGGGTGAGATGACGCGCTCGATCTCCGCGGCCATCGCATCCACATCGGAGTGGACGTCGAGCTGAGATCCGTCGGGGTAGAACGCGCGGTACAACGGCTCGACCGGAGTGAGTTCGAGCCAGTCGTTCATGTTCTCCCCGACGGATGCGAACGCGTCGTGGATGAGATCGGGCATCGTGAGCACCGTGGGGCCGGTGTCGAAACGGAACCCGGCGTCCTCGATCAACCCCGCGCGGCCTCCTGGCACCGATTCGCGCTCGAGGACCGTCACCTTGCGCCCGGCGCCCGCAAGCCGCAACGCGCAGGACAGACCGGCGAGTCCGGCGCCGACGATCACGATGTCGTCGGTGGGCCCGGTGACGGTGCGGGGGGTGCGACGCAGAACTGACATGGGCACAGCCTAGGCACCCGGGCGGCGCTCGGCCCCTCGAGATCTCGCGGTGCCGCGTTCTGGACGCCGGAGTGCTCTGGGGCGTGAGGAATTCAGTCAGACTGAGCGGTCAGACCGAGCGGGACGTCGCCGCGATCGCAAGGCCGCGAAGCACCTCACGTGCGGCGTCCTCGATCGGTGCGGCGTCCAGGGCACGGAAGCACTGGTCGGTCAGGGCTCCGATCAGAGCCTCGACATGGGCGCGGGCGCCCGTCTCCTCGATGACCGCGCGCAGGGCGCCGACACCGTCAGCGTCGAGCCCGGGGTCTCCAAGATGACGTCGCAACAAACCCTCGTGTGCCGCGGTCGCGGCGTCGAATGCGGTGGCAATCAATACCGTGCGTTTGCCCTCGCGAAGGTCATCGCCCGCGGGTTTTCCGGTCTGAGCCGGGTCGCCGAACACGCCGAGGATGTCGTCGCGCAGTTGGAAGGCCTCGCCGAGTGGCAGGCCGTATCCGGAGTAGGCCACGACTACGTCGTCGGACGCGCCCGCGAGTGCGGCGCCGAGATGTAGCGGACGTTCGATCGTGTACTTGGCCGACTTGAAACGAACGACACGCATCGCACGCTCCGCCGAGCCGCCACCCATGGCCTGCTCGAGGAGATCGAGGTACTGGCCGCCCATGAGCTCGGTGCGCATGACGTCGTAGACCGGCTTCGCCCGCGCGAGCGCGTCGGCGGGGAGGCCACAAGTCAGCAGCAGTTCGTCGGCCCACGACAGGCAGAGATCGCCAAGCAGGATCGCCGCGCCGACCCCGAACGCGTCGGGTGAGCCGACCCAGTGATTGTTCTGATGGAGCGTGGCGAATCGTCGGTGGGCCGCGGGCATCCCGCGACGGGTGTCGCTGGCGTCCATGACGTCGTCGTGTATCAGCGCGCAGGCCTGGAGAAGCTCGAGTGCGGCAGCGGCGGAGACCGCCTCGTCGGAGTCTGCTCCGCCAGCCCCGCGCCAACCCCAGTACGCGAATGCCGGCCGGAGGCGCTTACCGCCCCGCAGGAGGTCGGTGAGCGCCTCTGCCAAGGGCGCGAGGTCAGGGCTGATGTCGTCGAGGATCGAAACCTGGGCGCGGAGAAACGTGTCGAGGCGCTTCTGGACGCGCGATCGCAGATCGTCGGCGTCCAGCGGTGAGACGGTGGGATCCAAACCGGTCATGCCGGAAGGGTAGGGCCGTCGGGGTGCGGAGGCACATTCGAGTGCCCATACCCAACATGCGGACCGCGCCGCGGAGGCTCATAGGCGAGGTCGTACGCTCGTCGCCATGCCCCCCGCGTCCGGTTTCGGCTCCTCGGTGTCGACGATCAGCGAACTGCTGTCCTTGGGCAGGCACTCGTTCTCCTTCGAGTTCTTCCCGCCCAAGACCGATGATGGTGAACGGCTGCTCTGGCAGGCCATCCGCGAGCTCGAGCCGCTGCGCCCGACCTTCGTCTCCGTCACATTCGGCGCGGGTGGGTCCACGCGCGATCGCACCGTGCGAGTGACCCGTCGAATCCTCGAGGAGACAACCCTCGTTCCCGTGGCACACCTCACGTGTGTGGCCGCCAGCATCGCCGAGTTGCGGTCGGTGATCGGCGAGTACGCCGACGCCGGGTTGCGCAACGTGCTGGCGCTTCGGGGCGATCCGCCGGGGGGGCCAGGCACCCCCTGGGTTCAACATGAAGGCGGGCTCGAGCACGCAGACGAACTGGTTGCTCTGGTGAGATCGCTCGGTGACTTCTGTGTTGGTGTTGCGGCATTCCCGGAGGGCCATCCGGAGTCGACGTCCCGAGATGACGATGCTCGCGTTCTCTTGCGCAAGCAGGAGGCCGGCGCGGAGTTCGCGATCACCCAGTTCTTCTTCAGGGCCGACGACTACTTCGACCTCGTCGAACGTGCCCGTGCCGCCGGATGCACCATCCCCATCATCCCGGGGCTGATGCCGGTGACGAACCTTTCGCAGATCGAACGCTTCTCCGTGCTCTCCGGCGCGGCCTTCCCTGCCGAGCTCGCAACCAGGTTCCGCGCTCTCGGTGACGATGCGGCGGCTGTGCACGCGCTCGGCGTCGAGGTGGCCTCCGAGATGGCCGCCGAAGTGCTCGCCGGAGGGGCTCCGGGCTTGCACTTCTACACTCTCAACCGTTCCACTTCCACGCGTGAGATCTACACCGGCCTCGGGCTCTCCGCATTCGCCTGACGCGTCGCCCCGCACTTGCAGACGATCTCGGGCAGGATCGCCCCATGGGCAGATCAGTGACAGTCACCGGGAGAGGGCGTGCCTCCGCCGATTACGACGAGGCCACACTCCGGCTCACGGCCGCGGCTCGTGCGGCCAGCCCCAGTGACGCCACGGCACGCGCCACCTACGCGATGTCGGGTATGCGCGAGGCACTGGTGCGCGGAGGCGTGGGTGAGTCGTCGCTGTCGACAACGAACGTCTCGCTCTCCCCAGTTCACGACCCGTGGCCCACTGTCGTGGCGTATGAGGCATCGCTGTCACTTGCGGCGAAGTTGAGCGAGCTCAGTCACGTGGGCTCCCTCCTTGTCGGCGCGATCGATGCCGGTGGCGACGGTGCGCGAATCGACGGAATCACCTTCAGTCATAGCGATCCTGCGGTTGTCGAAAACGCCGCGCGAGAGGCGGCATTCGCCGATGCGCGTGTGAAGGCTGAGCAGTACGCGCGTCTTGCCGGTCAGTCACTCGGAGAGGTGCGACATGTGGCCGAGTCCGAGTTCGGGGGAGTTCCCGTGCCACAGCGCGTCATCGCCGCCGCTGTGAACATGGGGGCCGTGCCGATAGACGGCGGCGAGGGAAGTGTGACGGCCGTCGTGATCGTGTCGTGGTCTCTGGTGCCGGCGGATGGTGCGGCGAACTGATGGCGGGGCGATCTGATGACCCGGTCATGAGGCGCACAGTGATCTCCCGCGAGGCCTATCTGGGACGTTGGCAGGAACTCCACGGCGGCTACGATCCGCGATCCTCGCGCTGGGTGGGCCCGTGGCTGTCCTTCATCTACGCACTGGCGCGACCGCTGGCCCGAGTGGGCGTGGTGCCTGACTCCGTCACTGTGTTCGGCGGGGTGGTCTCGGCTGCAGTCGCGGTGATGTGCTGGTCGGGCGGCCGATGGGTGCTGCTCGCCGCCTTCGTGGTGGGTGCGGCCGGAATTCTCGACTCCCTCGACGGAGCGGTGGCGGTGGTCTCGAATCGAGTCACGCGATGGGGAGCGGTGCTCGACTCGTTGACCGATCGCGTTAGCGACGGGCTCTATCTGCTCGCGTTGTGGTTGGTGGGTGCGCCCGCGGGCCTGTGCGTCGCTGCGGGCGCGCTCATGGCCTTGCTGGAATTCGTGCGAGCGAGAGCCGCCGCTGTGGGCCTGTCCGAAGTCGGCGTGATCACCGTGGGGGAGCGCCCCACGCGTGTGGCGGTGGTGGCGATGTTCCTTCTGGGCTCGGGCATCTATGTGGGGTCGTCGGCGTGGTGGGCAGCGGCGGGGGCCTGGGCCTCGCTGGCCGTGGGGATCGTGGCACTGTTCCAGCTCGTGGCTGTGGTGCGTCACCGACTGAGTTGATCGCGCGTCACGCGAGCGTTCACGTGGTGTTTCGGGTTGACCGGCTGGTGATCGATGGCCGGTATCGGCGTTTGATGTGGGCTCGTGTTGTCAGTGATCGCGTGTGATCATTTCTGATCGCTGTGGGCGTAAATGTTGTTGTGTATCAACGTGTTTCGGGGGCCTGTTTGGTGGGGTCACTGTCAGTGGTGGTCTCTAGGGTTGTCTCATGTCCTCCTCCTTGCAGCCGCCGCCGCCCTCGCGGCCGTCGTCGGATGCGGGGTCGGCAGGTTCTG
>WLRQ01000080.1 GCA_009697815.1 Actinomycetota bacterium | reverse complement strand
GGGTGGAACTCGCCGTCGGCGCAGCCCAGCTCGCGGGCCTGCTGCATGATCGCCCAGTGCTGGGTCCAGACACCCATGACGATCATGGGCTCCGCGCGGTGTTCGATGATGTCGGACGTGAGGTCGCGCAGGTTGCGCGACATGCGATCAGCGCGTGCATTCGCCTCGTCGTCGAAGGCGGCGATCTCGGCGGGCGTTGCGGAGCCGTCCATCATGCGAGTGCGCATCGCGGCGGCACGGGCAGCCACCGACGGGAGCATTGGCTCGTCGCTCAGGAAGTGTCGCTTCCCTTCGGGCGCGAAAGTCTCCGCGAGACTTCGGGTGAACTCGACATGCTTGGAGTAGCCGCTCGATGGCACCAGGCCGTAGAAGTGCATGGAGCCCTTGGTGCGCAGCGGTCGGGGCCAGCCGACAACAGCAGCGCCGATGCGCTCGGCACGATCGCGGTCGCCAGGCGTGTTGTTGATCAGCGAGATCTTGCCCGACGTTCCGCTCGTGACGTGAGGGAGCATGCCGGCTCTGGTGAGCGCCGCCGCGAAATCGTCGATGTTCTCGACATCGGTGAGGTCGACAGCATCCACGAGCGGCTGGGCTGCGAGGGAGTCGTACCACTCGAGAAGGCGGTCCCAGCGGCCCTTCTGGATGAACGACTGTGGGTAGGACTTGTGGACCGTGTGGCTGAAGAGCAGGGGCACGACATCTGCGAGTGAGGTGATCTTCTCGATCCCCGCCTCAGTGGCGCGCCGGTCAAGCAGCGGGATCAGGGGGCGCATCCGCGCGAACGCCTCATGGGCGGCCTGGATCTGCAGGGGGAGGATCTCCGCGTCGTCGACGTCATACGGGTCTTCTGTGTCGACCAGGCCGAGCAGGCGCATGCCTGCGCTGTCCGTAGCCCCCGTAGCCGGCTCGGTCATGGTGTCTCCGTCTGCTAGGACCGGGCGACCCGCCCGGCTAGAGCGACGCTAGCGACGCGCATGGGTGCGCGTAAACCCGCAGATCCGACAGCGTGACGGTGAAAGGGTCACGGGTTCGGCAGGCACCCGGTCAGGCCCGAACTTCGGGCCCTCCGGCGGTGGCGCATGGGGACGTGCACGGATCTAACCGGTCAGCAGGACGTGGCGTCGGTGGTGGGACAAGAAGTGTCTTTGATCGATGTTACGTCTGGTGTTGATTGACCCACCAGTAGCGCATGTCTACCCCCGTAGCCCAGCCACGGCGGAGCGCACCCTGAGGACCCCATCCTGTGGGCCACAGGGAGTCGGGGTGGGCTCTCGGCCCCCTGAGAAGTTGCCCGGCTTGACGGGTCGCCCGCGCCTGGGAGATCACGACGGCTCCTCTCGACTCATCAGGCCCAACCCTCGTCACTTCCGCGCATGATCTGCAACGGCCACCAATCGAGTGTTTGACTGGGCGCAGTTCCTTCATCTACGTGGGAGCCGCAGCAATGCGCACATGACGGCGCTCTCACCGGCAAGCGGTCAGAACGCCCGTCGCCAGGTGAGGAGTTGCCTTCCGATGAAGGCCACGACGACGCGCCCCACATCACGTGTCATCGCGACGGCCGCCGTTGCAGCCCTCGTAGTGGCCGCGGTTGTTGGTTGTGGCGGCCCAGGCGACAGCGCACAGGGCGATCACACCCCGACCGGCGCTCCTGCGCCCGGAGCTACGACAGCGCTTCAGCCCAACGGCCGCCAGCTCACTCCCGCCGGATCCCTCGTGGAGCTCGGCAATTACCCCACCGGCGGTGCGGTCAGCGACGATGGCCGCTGGCTGTGGACCGTCTCGGCCGGGCTCGGGGCCAACGACGTCCGCATCGTCGACACGACGAGCGGCACGATCTGTCAGGTCATCGAGATCCCGGGCGCATCCGGTGGAATCGCGCTCGACTCCGCGCACCACATGGCCTATGTGTCAGGACTCCCTCTCTCGCGCTGGCTGCCGTCGAAGAAGGGTCTGCCCGGTGTCGCAGGCGACGTCGTGCTTGTCTACCGCTGGACCGACACCTGCGGCGAGGCCACGTTCGATCGCACCATTGCGGTGCCGCCGCAGAAGGGCGCCCCGATCGTTCAGGCCTACCCACCGGCGCGCGCAGGCAACGCCGGCCAGTCTCTGTCGTGGCCGCAGAAGTTGGCTGTGTCCCCCGACGGCTCGCGCTTGGTTGTTCCGCTGAATCTTGCCAACAGTGCGGCGATCGTCGATCTGAATGACTCGTCAGCCGTGCGCTATGTGAGCACGGGAAGCTATCCCTTCGGTGCTGCAATTGCGGCAGGAAACAACGTCGGGGTCGTCACCAACGAGGCGGCCGGCACCCTGTCCGTGCTCGACGTGGCCGCGGGCACCAAGGTCGCCGACATCGCCGTCGGACCGCCGCTGAGCCACCCGCAGGGCGTGGTCATCAACAAGGCAGGTGACACCGCCTACGTCGCGCTCTCCGCGAGCGACCAGGTCGTGGTGGTGGATCTGACGGACCTCAGAGTCGCGCGCACCATCTCGGTGGGGCGCCCCGAGGGCCTGGGCACCAAGCCGGTCTCGTTGGCGTTGACTCCGGATGAGTCACAGGTGATCGTGGCTGAATCGGGTGGCGATGAGCTCGCCGTCATCGCCCTGCCGGGCGCCACCGCAGCACCACGTGATTGGACCGTGATCGGCCGTATCCCCACTGCCGCGCAACCTCAGGCGGTGGTGACCGTGGGCGCTCACGGCCCCACGCCCGCACGGGTGATGTACGTCGCGGCCGAGGGCATGGGCATCGGGGCGAACCCGAAGGGCACGAACCCCACGCTGGCAAGCGATCCGATCTTCTGGGCGTTCACCTCGGTCGCCCCGACAACGGACATCTTCAACGGCTTCCAGTACGGCGGCACGATGATGACCGGCCAAGCCGGAATCCTGCCGATTCCGACCGATGTCGAGCTCGCGGCGATGACGACGGGGGCGGGGACGCAGATCGTGCCGTCGAACGCGACGCAGGCTCCGGCCGACACCGTGCTGCGACCTGGCGGTCCCATCAAGCATGTGTTCTTCATCGTGCGTGAGAACCGCAGCTACGACCAGCTTCTCGGCGATGTCGCTGCGGGTAACGGCGATCCGAAGCTGACAGTGTTCGGGGCCGCTGCGACGCCGAACCTGCACTCACTCGTATCTCGATTCCCCTTGCTGGACAACACTTATGCCAATTCTGAGGCCTCGATCCAGGGCCACTACCTGACGGCTGCCGCCAGCGTGCCCGACTACGTCTCGCGAAACTGGGTCGCGCAGTATGCCGGTCGAGGTCGGCCCAATGACTTCGGCACGTATGCGGTCTCGTGGCCCGGCAACGGTTTCCTGTTCACGCAGGCGCAGAAGCAATCCATCAGTTACTTCAACTATGGCGAAGGTTTCGTAGGCGGTTACAGCGACGTAGCCGACCGTGATCGAACTCCCGCGATCGCCGCACAGATCAAGGCAGTCGAGGCGAATTCCGACCTCGGCCCTCCGGCTACCGGCTGCTATCCCTCGGACATGTGGATCGGTGTCGTGGAGAACAATCCGAACAGTGAGATCTTCGACTCGAGCCTTCCCGCCGGGGCGCCGGCCGGATCGTTCTCGCATGTCGACTGCTTCCGGACCCGGTTCGCGCAGCAGTTGGCCTCCGGCACCGTGCCGACCCTCAGCTACCTGAGCCTGACGAGCGACCACACGCGTGGAACACAGCCCGGCTTCCCCACGCCGACGGCGATGGTGGCCGACAGCGACCTCGCAATCGGCCAGATCATCGACACCATCTCGCATTCTCCGATCTGGTCGTCCTCAGCCATCTTCGTCGTCGAGGACGATTCGCAGGACGGCGCGGATCACGTGAACGCACACCGCATCCCGGTCGCGGTCGTCAGCCCGTATGCCAAGCAGGGTGCGGTCGTCCACACCCGCTACGACCTGCTCTCGGTCGTGCGTTCGGTAGAGCTGCTGGCGGGCCTCGAACCCCTCGCCCTCGGCGATGCGCTCGCAGTGCCGATGTATGACGTGTTCGCACCGACCGCGGTGAACTCCGCGCCGGTGAGCGTGATCGCGCCGACGGTCGATCTCCTCGAACGGAACACGGCCGCCTCGCCGGACGCCGAGTGGTCGACAGCGCTGGCGCTCGGAAGCCCTGACCAGGTCAGCCAGCTCGCCCTCGATCAGATCATCTGGCACTCGGTGCATGGCGCCGATGCGCAAGCACCGCCCGCAGGCCCGGGTGCCTCGGGTGAGGACGGGGATTGAGGCGCCGCTATGCCCTTGGCGCGAGGCCACGTAGGAGTGAATCAACCATTGCAGCGAAGTTCGCCTCGCGGTCGTGGGCGAAGTGCACGCCAGCGATTTCAAGGCTGACTGCGCCGTGGATGGCGCTCCATATCTGTTGAGCGGCATCGGTGCTGTCGCCTGCAGCTAGGCCACCGGAGTCCATTGCGGCATGCACTCGATCAACCAGGGTGCCGAATGAGGCTGTCGCGGCGTCCTTGGCTTCTGGCGAGAGCTCGAGCAGCATCATCTGCTCAAACATCAGGTGGTAGAGCTGGGGATTGTCGATCGCGAATTGCCGGTATGCCCTGCATCCGGCGTGCAGACGACGCAGTGGGCTCAAGGTCCGAGGGATCTCGATCGCGACCTGGAGTGCCTCGAATCCGCGGACGAAGAGGGCTTCGAGCAATCCGTCCTTGTTGCCGAATCGCGAGTAGACCCCCATGGGCGCTACGCCGGCCCTTGATGCCACGGATCGCACGGTGATTGCGCCCAGGCCCGACTCTTCAATCAGCGCCAGTGCGGCGTCGACGAGTGAATCCGTGACCTCGACACTCGGGGTTCGGGCTCGCTGAAAACTTGACACGCTCCAGCATAGCGTGCCATGTTTGTAGAACGTTGTTCTCTAGAGAAGTGGCTGACATGTCTTCGTTGAGTACAAGTCGTCGGTGGATCGCTTTGGGTGTGCTGTGTCTGAGCTTGCTGTTGTCGGTGGTCGACAACACGATTGTCAACGTCGCCTTGCCCACGCTCAACAGCGATCTAGGGGCAGGCACAACCGACCTCCAATGGATCGTTGACGCCTACACACTCGTGTTCTCGGCGCTGCTGCTCACCATGGGGCACTTTGGCGATCGCTTCGGGCGCAGACGTGCGTTGCAGGTGGGCCTGTTCATCTTCGCGGGCACATCGGGGCTGGCGGCCCTGTCGACGACCTCGAGCCAACTCATTGGGGCTCGTGCGCTCATGGGTATCGGCGCTGCCTTGATCTTCCCTGCGACCCTGGCGATCTTGGTCAATATCTTCACCGATCCCAAGGAGCGTGCGGCGGCGATCGGGGTTTGGTCGGCGATGGTGGGTGTTGCGGTTGCCATCGGCCCGATCGCTGGTGGACTGCTTCTTGAGCACTTCTGGTGGGGTTCGATCTTCATGGTCAACATCCCGGTCGCGCTCATCGCGATCGCACTCGGCGCGCTACTCCTCCCCGAATCCCGCGACGCGAGTGTGGGTCGGATGGACTACGCCGGATTGGTGCTCTCAGCTGCGGGGGTCGGGCTGGTGATCTGGGCAATCATCGAGGTGCCGACGCTGGGCTGGGCATCACCGTCGATCCTCGCGGCCTTCGCCGGCAGCGTCGCACTTCTCGTCGCGTTCGCGCTCGTCGAACGTCGACTGGCACATCCGATGCTTGAAGTTCGCCTGTTCAAGAATGCGCGGTTCACCGCCGCGAGCCTGTCGGTGGCTACCGCGTTCTTCGCGCTCTTCGGGTTCATCTTCCTCATCACGCAGTTCCTGCAACTGGTGCAGGGATACACCGCACTGCAGGCTGGTGTCCGCACTCTCCCGTTCGCCATCGCCACGGGCATCATGTCGCCGGTGGCCATTGCGCTCATGCACCGTTTCGGATCCAAGGCCATCGTGACGATCGGCTTGCTCGTCATGGCAACCGGGTTCATCATCGCCGCGACCGTGCAGGTCGACAGCCCCTACATGGGTCGGGTGCTGATCTCCATGGTGACGATCGCGGCCGGTCTGGGTTTGGCCACAAGCCCAGCGACTGAATCGATCATGGGCGCGGTGGCGCCCGAGAAGGCGGGCGCCGGCGCGGCCGTGAACGACACCACACGCGAATTGGGTGGCACCCTTGGTGTTGCCGTGGTGGGCTCGGTATTTCTCACGGTGTATGGGCCCAAGGTTGTCGAGGGGTACCGCAGCCTCGGCCTTCCGCCGGAGTTCGAGTCGGTCGTCCGCGAGTCATTGGCGGGAGGGCTCGTGGTGGCATCGAAACTGCCCTCTGACGTAGGGGCGCAACTCGCCGCCATCACCAAGGGCGCGTTCGTCGACGGGCTCACGCGAGGTTCGCTGGTCGCGGCCGTTGTCGTGGTGGTGGGGGCGGTCATCTCGTGGATGTTCCTGCCGACACGTGCGAAGTCATGAGCCCGGCTTCTCCTTGGTGGGGCCACTAGTGCGGCAGACCAGCCCTAGCGGCTGATCGATCTTGTACTGCCAACGGCGCTCCTGAACTCCTATGATCTCCCCATGAACGACGAGGTGCGTATCACTGCGGAGTTTGCGGCGATCATGCTCGGTTGCGAACTCGTGGATGGCCCCGTCGACCCCGACACGCCCCTGGGCCGGTTCCTGGATTCTGACCAGGATGGCGCCGCTGTTCTGCGAGCCTGGGCCGAGTCTGGTGTCACTCCGGAGACCCTCAGGAACCTCGATCTAGGCCGCTGACGCGACCCGATGTCTGGGGCGCGGTGTTAGCCGCTTCGCCTTGGGGATGTGTTGGATGCTGTGCGTAGCGTCAAACTTTGGGCGTGCTCCAGTTCGACCGTGAGTGGCATGAGAGGTCGTGGAGACCATGGTTGCCTACGTATGCCAGTTCTGCGGATATGAGGGCGTGGATCTGACAGAGACCTCGATTGATCGAGTGCTCTGCGAGATGTGTGGGGAGATCGCGGCCGAGCAACGTTGACCTCTGCTTGGGCAGCCCGCAAGGCCTGTCACGGCACGTTCCCTGTGTACTCGACCGAGCATGCTCCCCCCGGGCGGTAGCCGCGGGACCTTTGTGGTCATTGGGGTAACGGTCATACTCGACCTGTATGCAGTCCTGGTACTTCTCGTTCGCGGCCACATACCTGGCCTGCAAAGCACCCGCAATTCGTGAGCAAAGTGGGAGGTGCATGACAATCTGCGGAAGTGTCGGACTGGCCGAGGCTGTTGTTGTCCCCGAGGAGCAGGTTGACCAGTTAGCCGGCGCCAACCATCTGCGCCAGCAGGTAGTACAGGCACACTGCCAGCGTCGAGATGGCGGCAGCGATTCGCACCGGCCCTTCGCGCGGGCGGAAGGCGAGGACGTCGGCCATGGTGAAGCGGCCCGTGTTGCGTGACATCTCAGCGACGAGGAGCAGCGCGACCAGCCACGCCACCAGGAAGCCGATGGCCTAGAGGAAGCCGTCGAAACCGTAGATCGCGTTCGCGCCGGCGAGGCCGATTATGGAGGCCGCAGAGAGATAGTTGCCAGCGATCGCATTGCCATTCTGGCCGCCTGTGAACGTGCGTCCCGCGGCGAAGAAGTCGGTGGTATTGCGATGAGGGCGCCACACTCGGATGACGATCACCAAGGTGATGGCCAGGTCAATGATCACACGCTCCAAGCTTGCAGCCACAGCCTGTTCCCCGGAAGCACCGATCCTGTAGCTCCGGCTCGCGCCTCGATGGTCGGACATGATCTCCTGCAACGAACGGATCTGGCGCTCGAGGCAATCGGCATAGTCGTCAAACCAGTCGGCCTGGATCAACGCGGATTGCCCTTCCTGCTCAAGCGATGAACTCGCGATCCCCCAGTCACCTTCACTCCGTCGACTCGTCTGCCAGTGATCTTGAGCCAGCCGGTGTCCCTGGGACCTCGAGCTCGCGTTGTCGATGAGCTCGAATCTCAAGATGGCTCGTACAAGGGGTTTGTCCTGCCACGCCGCAGCGTACGAGGAGTTGGCCGCGTTGGCGCGGGATGTCGCGGGGAGGTGACTTCCCAGATCGGCATATGTGCTGCCCATCGGCATCCGCGCTTACGAAGAGCGTGAACCGAACTCAGCGAAACGTGTGGCGGACAAGGAAGGGCTGTTGTCTTCCCGACGACACTCGGGGATGCGTGCGAGGCTGCCATGCGGCGCTATTGATCATTCTCTTGATGCGTGCGAAGCTCCGGCCGGGGGTGCTGCATGCGCTACTGGTGGGTCAACCAGAACCAGACGTATCGACATGAAGTGCCAGGCGGATATCTCTGGTCGCCAGTGAAGCGCTCTGATGGCGCGCGCAACTACTTCTACGACACGATGACTGAGGTCGTGCCGGGCGACCTTGTCTTCTCTTTCTGCGACACCCAGATCAAGGCTGTCGGAATCGCGACCCACGCGGCAGAGCCTTCGGTCAAACCTGACTTCGGCACCGCTGGCGGCAATTGGTCTGCCTACGGTTGGCTAGTCCAGGTTGAGTTTCAGGAGTTAGACCATCCGGTGCGGCCCAAGAGCCATATGGATCTCCTGGCACCGCTGCTGCCGGCGAAGTACTCACCGCTCCTGGCCAATGGCAACGGGCTTCAGGGCGTTTACCTCACCGAACTGTCGGGTGGTTTGGCGTCAGCGATCCAGGGATTGATCGGTCACCAGTTCACTCTCGCCACTGATGAGGTCCTCAAGCTTGAGCCACCCGTCTCAGTGATTGAGCGGGAGCTAGCCGCGCTCCAGGGCAGGGTCGATCTGACCGAGACGGAGAAGCGGCAGCTGGTCAATGCCAGAGTCGGGCAAGGCTTGTTCAAGAACAACGTGCGATTGAACGAACACGCGTGTCGCATCACAGGCATTGAGCAGTTGCATCACCTTCGGGCGAGTCACATCAAGCCGTGGAAGGACTCCACCAACGAGGAGAAGCTCCACGGATGCAACGGGCTCATGCTTGCACCGCACGTTGACCACCTCTTCGATCGCGGTTTCATCTCCTTCGCGGACGACGGGGATCTGCTGGTGAGCGATCAGATGGAGACGTCAGTTCTCAATGCCTGGTCAATCGGGGTCCCGCGTAACGTTGGAGCGTTCAACGTCGATCAACAGCACTTTCTGTCTCACCACCGAAGCCACGTGCTGCTGACTGGCTAAGGTTCGTCGGGCCTCATAATCCGGGCGGCGGAAGACTACTCTGGCCTGCTGGCCAGCTGTGGACCGCCGAAGCGGGGCCCGTGCTCCCGCGGGTCGGGCATCTCTGGAAGATGCAATGATTCCTGCGGTCGTGTCCGGGCGTGTCTTGCGCAACGTCTACAAGGTGCTGCTCACGCGCGGCATGATCGGGACGCTCATCTTCTCGACCGATCCCGAGACGCAGACGTTCATCCGGCCGCTACTGCCGCGCCTGTCTGAGGCGCAGCGCATCGCCGCCGCCGCTAGATGACAGCTTGCTAGACGACAACATCCTCTGCGCACGTGGCACAAATGGTCACGTGGGCCTCGGGGTTCCAGAACACTTCCTCACCGTGGGCGAGGCCGCGGTGGCACACACTGCAGGTGCCGGTGTGGGCGAGCAGGATGCGCTGATGTAGGTCGCGGT
>WLRQ01000008.1 GCA_009697815.1 Actinomycetota bacterium | reverse complement strand
GCCCCCGCATCGATCGAGGCCAACACCGCCACATCACACGGATGCGCCGGACCAACCAGACCCGCGATCACCTGCGCATCACTCAACACCCCCCACCGAGCAGAGGCCTCCTCCCACAACGGGCACCACGAATCCGGCCCACCCCACGACTCCGGCCCACCCCAGGGCGCCGGCTCACCCCACGGATCCACCTCCACCCACGACCCATCAGGTAACTGCGGCACCCCCGTTGATCCCGGCACCCCCGTTGACTCCGGCACCCCCCACGACAGCCCGCTGTCGGGGTCGGGGTGGCTGGACATAGACCAAGAGTAGAACACATGTGCGATTCACGTCAAGACCCCCACCCACCGAATTCGCTTGCAGCACAACCGAATCCGAGCACCGGACACCATCCCGAACCCGCCAGGAGTGAAGGTGGCCAGGAGCGGATCCCGGTCATCCCCAAGGCGACCCCCCGGCTGCCGACAGGCTCCGCACGACGTGAACCCACACACCCACGAATAGAAACACCGCAGTGCGATACCAACCTCGGCAGGCGCGGTTGCCCACTACGCGCCGCTCCTCGCGATAGCTCCTCGCGATAGCTCCTCGCGATAGCTCCTCGCGATAGCGCCACGACAGTGCAAGAGTCCCGCGCAGGACATGCACCAGCCGAACAGAATCATGACGACGAAGAACACGGTCGCGGCCCCGGAAGAAACGTCAGAACGCCTCATGTCAGTGATGCCCTGAACACCACAAGCCCCGGCGACACCAGAGGCACCGAAGCGACCCCGTGACAAGAACCTGAGGGGCACGTACCATCTGCCCTCGAATAGGTGCGAGTGCTCAGAGCATTTTCACATCCCACATGACAAGGACGAGATCACATGGCCGACTTCGAATTGGTTCCCAACAACACACTGTTGACCTCGACGCCCGAAGAGGGCAGAGCTCTTGCCCTGAAGATGGCGCGGCTGATCGTCAAGTCTTCGCAGCCAGACGCCGATCAACGCGCCCGTCAGCGCGACATCTACGCCAACGATCCGGCGATGCTCATCGCACTGACTCAGACGGTGGCCATCGAGTTCTCAACGATCGCCGCGGCGAACAACTTCTGGCGCTGATCTCCCGAGGCATCATCTGCGCCGTGCCTACAGTGCGCGGATGATGTCCTCGACGCGGTCCTTGGCGTCTCCGAAGAGCATCGCTGAGTTCTCACGGAAGAACAGCGGGTTCTGCACGCCCGCGTAGCCCGAGGCCATAGACCGCTTGAACACGATGACATTGTCGGCGTCCCATACCTTGAGCACAGGCATGCCGGCAATCGGGCTGGTGGGGTCGTCCTCAGCAGCCGGGTTCACGGTGTCGTTCGCGCCAATGACGAGCACGACGTCGGTGTCACTGAAGTCGTCGTTGATCTCGTCCATTTCCAGGACGATGTCGTAGGGAACCTTCGCTTCTGCGAGAAGCACATTCATGTGCCCGGGCAGGCGTCCGGCCACGGGGTGGATACCGAAACGCACGGTTGTTCCGTTTGCACGGAGCTTGCGCGTGAGCTCCGCGACGCCGTACTGCGCCTGGGCGACGGCCATGCCGTATCCGGGGGTGATGATGACGGACTTCGCCGCGGTGAGAAGTTCAGCGACCTGGTCGGCGTTGACCTCGCGGTGATCGCCGTAGTCCTTGTCATCGGCCGGTCCGGCCTCGATCCCGAAACCGCCGGCGATGACGGAGATGAACGACCGGTTCATCGCCCGGCACATGATGTAGGACAGGTAGGCGCCAGAGGATCCCACGAGTGCGCCGGTGACGATGAGCAGATCGTTCTCGAGCAGGAAGCCCGATGCGGCCGCTGCCCACCCGGAGTAGCTGTTGAGCATCGAGACCACCACCGGCATATCGCCGCCGCCGATGGAGGCGACGAGGTGCCAGCCAAGGAGCAGCGCGACAACCGTGACCACCACGAGCAGCCAGAGCTGCGGCGAGAGGCAGAACCACACCGTCAAGGCCAGGAACACCACGAGCGCACCGACGTTGAGGAAGTTCTTGCCCGGCAGCATGAGTGGCTTGGAGTTGATGCGGGCGGAGAGCTTGAGGAATGCCACGATCGATCCGGTAAACGTGACCGCACCGATGAACACGCCGATGAACACCTCGGCGTGGTGGATCCCCAGCGTGCCCTGCGCGATCAGTACCGCTGCCTCGGCCGGATCCGCGCCACCCTCGATTGCCAGATAGCCGTTCCAACCCACGAGCACTGCGGCCAATCCGACGAACGAGTGCAGAATCGCGATCAGCTCTGGCATGCCAGTCATCTCAACGACCCGAGCGCGCCACAGGCCGATGCCAGCCCCGATCACCATCGCGACGCCGATGAGGATCAGACCGAGCGAGGAGACGTTGCGGGTGATCGCAAGGGCGACGGTCGCCACGAGGGCGACCGCCATCCCAGCCATGCCGTAGGCGTTGCCCGTCTTGGCGGTCTCGTGCTTGGACAGCCCGGCAAGCGCCAGAATAAAGAGCAGCGCTGCAACGAGATATGCCGCCTGCGCGGCGGATTCGACGGTCATCGCGGTCAGCTCCTGGAGAACATGGACAGCATGCGACGGGTCACTGCGAAACCGCCGAAGACGTTGATACTTGCGAGGAGAACCGCGACACCTGACAGCGTCGTGATCACGGTATCGCCGTGGCCAATCTGCAGAAGAGCACCCACGACGATGATCCCGGAGATCGCATTGGTCACCGACATCAGCGGCGTGTGAAGAGCGTGGTGAACGCTGCCGATGACGTAGTACCCGATCACGATCGCGAGCGCGAACACTGTGAGGTGCCCTCGTAGCGCTGCCGGTGCGGCTGCCACGAGCACCAGCAGGAGCGCGGCCACGATGCCGACCCTCGTCATGCGCCTAGCCGGCGAGACGATCTTGGCCGGCGCCTTGATGACCGGCGGGGCAGCAACCGCCGCAGGGGCGGCCGAGACCTGAACCGCAGGCGGCGGCCAACTCACCTCGCCATCATGCGCGACGGTGATACCGCGCTGCACCACGTCGTCCCAATCGAGAACGAACGCACCGTCCTTGCCTGGTGTCACCAACTTCATGAGGTTCACGAGGTTGGTGCCATAGAGCTGTGAGGCTTGGGCCGCAAGCCGACCGGCGAGGTCGGTGTAGCCGATGATCGTCACACCGTTGGCGGTCGTGACCACCTGCCCGGCCACCGTGCCCTCGACGTTGCCGCCGTTGGCCGCCGCCATATCGACGATCACACTGCCCGACTTCATGGTGGCCACCATCGCAGCAGTGATCAGTCGCGGCGCAGGACGGCCGGGGATCAGCGCGGTCGTGATCACGATGTCGACCTCGGGGACTCGCGCGGCATACAAGGCAGCGGCGCGGGCGTTGTAGTCGTCCGACATCTCCTTCGCATAGCCCGTTGCGGAGACCTCGACGTCAGGTGCCGCAACGGCCAAGTACTCGCCACCCAACGAGGACACTTGGTCTGCAACCTCAGGGCGCGGATCAGTCGCGTAGACGATCGCGCCCATCCCCCCAGCAGTGCCAATCGCAGCCAGGCCAGCGACTCCGACCCCTGCCACGAGAACCTTCGCCGGCGGGACCTTGCCCGCGGCCGTGATCTGGCCGGTGAAGAAGCGGCCGAATACGTTCGCCGCCTCGATCACCGCGCGGTAGCCCGCGATATTGGCCATCGAGGAAAGTACGTCGAGCGACTGCGCGCGCGAGATGCGCGGCACCGCGTCCATCGCAAGCGCCGTGATTCGCCGGCGCGCGAGGTCCGTCAGCAGATCAGGGTTCAACGCCGGGGCGATCAGACACACGAGCGTGGTTCCCTCGCGCAGTCCGTCCAATTGCTCAGCCGACGGGGTATTGACGCCGAACACAAGGTCGCCGGTGCTGGCTGACCCGAGGGTAGCGCCAGCCTCGACATACGACACATCGACAAAGCCCGACGCCACGCCAGCGCCAGCTTCGACGACCACCGAGTACCCGAGGGCGAGCAACTGAGCCACGGTGGCAGGAGTTGCCGCCACCCTGGTCTCTCCCGGCACTGCTTCGCTCAGGACTCCGACGATCACTGCGAGCCTCCGTCACTGAATCGCGTGGAACTCCGGGATGGACCGGCGCTGTTGGCGAATGGTACGCCGTGGCCCGCCCTTGCAGACATGCGCAGGGGCCCGTGCCGCGGACGGCTTCGGGGAGATCAGGGCGTCGCGGTGCCCTGGCACGAAGGGCAACGACCCCAATAGGTCACCTCTGCCTCGTCGATGACGAACCCTTGAGGATTCGACGCCTCCAAGCAGGGGGTGACATTGACGGCGCAGTCGACATCCCCAGTGACACCGCAGAGACGGCAGATCACATGGTGGTGGTTGTCACCGGTGCGAGTCTCATAGCGGGCTGGCGATCCGGCGGGCTCGATCCGACGCAGGAGATCCTGCTGGGTCAGCACTTTCAATACGTCATACACGGCCTGGGTTGAGATTGCGCCCAAACGAGCACGCACGACAGTGGCGACCTGCTCGGCATCGGCATGGGGGTGGGCGGCCACAGCGGCGTAGACCGCGAGACGAGGGGCCGTCACGCGAAGCCCGGAATCGCGCAGCCGCGCTGCCAGGCCATCTGGATCCAGCGACGACATCCCGACACCTCGCTGGATCAACTCAAAATCTTGCACTCGTCAACAGTAGTGTCCTGCGGTCCGGCGAAGCCAGGGCGTAACCCACGCCGCCCGCGCCGTGGAAATGGGTTGGCGCGATGCGGCTAGGAAGCCTCAGCCTCATATCGGCGGACGAGCGCATGGACATGCGCATCGAATTCGATCAGGTCGGACTCGGCAACACCAGACGCGCGAAGCTCATTGGCCACCTCGTCACTGACATGCGAGAAGGCAATGTGAATACCGAGCGCCGTCGCGCGTTCGACCATCGTGAGCAACACCTGGCCGGCAGTGAAATCCACGTCGGTGATGGCCGAGAAGTCGATGCAGATACAACGCGGCACATCGGGGCCGGAAAGTTCGCGCACATCGTCAAGCATCTGCTCAACGTTCGCGTAGTAGAGACCCGCCTGGAACCGGTAGACGAACAGACCCGGCGCGGCCTGGTGGCGCTCGGCCAGGCCATGGATCAAGAGACGGCCATCAGCGCCGAACGTGACGAGCTTGTTCTTGGGGTGGTAGCCGTGCCTGACATGGTTGAGCAGGCAGAGCCCCACGGACGAGAGCACTCCGAACTCAACCCCAAAGAGGATGACCGCTGCTGCCGTCGCGATCGAGATGACCCACTCATCGCGGCGCTGACGAAACAGCAGCCGCAGGGTCGATGTCTGCAAGAGCCCGAGTGCGATCCATAGGACGACCGCCGCCAGCACCGCTGCCGGCAAGCGCGAAAGTGCGCCAGTCAGCGTGAAGACCACTACCAGGGCTACTCCGGCCGAGACGACAACCGCCCACTTGGTGCGGCTTCCCATGCGGTCGGCGATCGCGGTCTTGGTGACACTTCCGTTCACGACAAACGACCCCGACGCCATGCTCGCCAAGTTCGCGACTCCCAGGCCTACGAGATCGTGATGTGCATCAAATGGCTCGTCGTACTTTGCTGCGTAGGCACGAGCGAGCGAAGTGCTCTGAGCCAGGATCACCACCATCAGCGACAGCGCGGTGGTGATCAATTGAGGCCAGGCGCCGTAGGGAACCGTCGGCATCAACAGGACCGGGAGGCCCCCCTGGATATCCCCCACGGTCTGGATGTTCCACTGCTGCAGCCCGAGTGCTGATGCCACCGCGATCCCGATGACAATCACCACGAACTCAGTGGGAAGCGACTTCAGCCTCGTCCCGACCAGCAGAACCACAATGCAGGCGGCACTGACGACGAGCGTCGGGATCGACACCTCGTGCCAACGCTGCAACAGGGTCCACAGCACGGCGAGGGGCGTGCCCGACACATCAGGGATCCCCAGCATCTTGGGCAGCTGCTGGAAGGCGATCGAGACTGCCACACCCATGAGGAACCCGGCCAGGAGGGTGCGAGAGAGGAAGTTCGCGATGAAGCCGAGGTGGAAGATCCGCGCGAGCAATAGGGCCAACCCCGTCATCCCGGCAACCAAACCAGCAAGTGCGACGTAGTTCCCGGAGGCAGCCGGCGCGAGCCCAATCAGCCCTGCGGCCAGGATCGCCGCGGTAGCGCTGTCGGCCGACACCACCAAGTGACGGGAGCTTCCGAAAATCCCGTACGCAATTGCCGGCACGATCATCGTGTAGAGAGCGGTCGATAGCGGCATCTGGGCCACGGAGGCGTACCCCATCGAAATGGGAATCCCCACAGCAGCCAGCGAGAGGCCCGCCACCACCTCAGCGCGGATATTGACTCGCCTGGGACTCGTCAGACGCGGGGCGGGGGCCACTCGTTCGCCCTCCCTGCCATCATCTGAGGATCCGGTGATCTCCTCGGAGTCGAACGCGTGCATGCGCATATGTGTCCACACCTCGTCGCTGACCTGACGATCACTGGGACACACTGGACCGTCTCACGACCCCACTCGAACAGCGATGGGTGGCGGCAAAGTGAACGTGCAGAGAACTCTAGCCCGCGCCCACGGTGGCGGCTGGTTGCTGCGCGGTCAGCAGCGCCTGAGCGATGGGCCCAGGGAGTAGCCCCCGGGCCCATCACCAGATCAGGCTGCCGAAGAACCGCCTGCGCCCACCCAGAACACGGCATCGCCCACGGCGTTGGCCGTACGGTGGACGCGAGAGCCCAGGTGAGTGACCACCCACTCGGCGGCCTGGCGCGTGGCGTGCTCGGCCTCGTCGTGCGTCTCCCAGACGGAGACAGAGACCAACGTGAGTGGGTCGATCTCGATCAAGGTGTAGCCGCGGAATCCCGGCTCAGCCTTCCAGATGTCGACCATGCCACCCGGGGCCCGCACTACCTCGGCAACCTGAGATGCGACACCTTCGACCACTTCGTAGGTGGCAATTCGCACGTGGTTCATCTTCTTCGCGTCTTCGGCGCTGAGGGGGGCGCTGGCATCACCCTCGCTGGCCACGCCGACCCAGAAGAGGGCGTCACCCACGACATTGTTGGTGCGGTGAACCCGGTGGCCCATATGTGTGGCCACCCATTCCGCAGCCTGGTTCGTGGCGTGCTCCGCCTCCTCGTGGCTCTCCCACACGGACACCGAGATGCAGGTGACGGGGTCAACTTCGATGAGCGCGTAAGTGCGGAAGCCGGGCTCCCCACTGAAGATCTCGATGAGTCCACCCGGGCCCTGAAGAGGCTCCGCGACCTGGGCTACGAGACCTTCGCGGACGTCGAAAGTGGCGATGCGCACATGCTCCATGGGGGCATTTCCTTTGCTGGGAGGGACGGTTTTGCCTTGATCATAAGGAGTGTGATCGAGCGATGGAAGCAGGTGATTCCCACAGCGGCGCAACGGGCATCCACAGGCGCATACTGGCAACCATCCAGTGTCCGGCAATGGAGCCCAGGAGGAACCATGGTCCGAACGTCTGCTCGCCCACGCGCGATCTCGAGCCTGTCGTTGATCTTGGCCATCTCGGCGGTCGTCCTGGCCGCGTGTGGGTCCACCTCGCCGCCCGCCACATCCAGCTCGCCCACCTCGAGCACCCCTAGTTCATCATCGTCGGCGTCCTCGAGCACACCGGGCAGTGCCGTCCTCTCACTCGACCAGGCCCGCGCGGCATGGGCCGCCACTTCTTCCTCGCGTGGCGAGTACCGCCTGCGGCTGGTCCGATCCTGCTTCTGCCCCCAGGTCGTGGTCGACTCCACGGTGTCGGGCGGCAAGGTCACCGATAAGCAGGCCTCTTTCGGTCAGGATCAGCCACGTAAGTCGCCGCCCGCAGAGGTCGACCCCGCTCTGCTGGCGGGCTACCCGCTCACGGTCGAGGCCCTGCACCAGGTCATCGCGGATGCCTCAGACGCAGCCGAACTCTCCGTCACCTACGACCGTCGCGGGGTGCCACTGCGGATCCAGGTGGATCCGATCGCCGCAGCAGCCGACGACGAGTTCGGCTATGCGGTCGAGTTCTCCTCCCGCGTGGAGCCGTGGGCACCGGCCACGGGCAACGGCCCCTGGGTGCGCAGAATCACCCTGCCTGCGGGATCGCATTTCCCGACGGATTTCCCCCAGCCAGGCCAAGGGGCCGCCCAGACATTCCTGACCGCAGATGCCTCTGGCGCCGGCGTGTACCTGGGGTTCTGGGGATCGTCCTCGTGCCCGATTGTCCCGCGGTCACTGGTATTCCGCCCGGAGCCCGCTGAGGCTCCAGGGCACCGCCTGATCACCGCGGACATCTCAGCCGATGGCACCACCGCACCAGGAGTCGCCTGCACCGCGGACTACGGGCCGACGATGTACTCCGCGAGGCTCGCCGACGGATCGGGGCCCGCGCCCGATCTCTCGCCCGCGGCGAGCGGTGGCGACGTCCCGACTCTTCAACTCGTGGTCGAACTCATCAGGGGTACCTCCCAGGAACCGGACGTGATCTCCTTCGTGATCGACGCTGGCAATTGGCCCAACTAGGCCGGAAGCCTCTGGCCCGGACACCTCGCAAGAACTAACAGCATCGCCGATCGTTCGGCTGCGGTGACCCACAGGCCGTACTTCCGCTTCACCGCGGCCTGCCTCGCAACATAGGTGCATCGATACGCCACCGCCGGCGGGAGCCAACTGGCAGCGTCGGAATCGCCCTTCTGGCGATTGGCACTGGAATCCGTGGGTTGCAGATTGAGTGGGTCGTTGGCCAACGCCACGCGCTTGGTGACTAGCCACGTGGCCGCGCCCGTCTGCCACGCATCGGAGAGGGCGACCATGTGGTCGATGTCCACCTCGCTCACGCCCCCGCGGACGAACAAGATTGTCTTACCGGTGTACGGGTCGGCCAAGGTTCCCGACATCACCCGACACGAGCCCGACATCACCCTGGCGGTGAGATCGCGGATCAGCATGTCGTCACGGGTGTCGCAGCCGTTGTGGTCGACGTCCAACCACGCCGCCCCGAACTGTGCCCGGGCATACCCTGTCTTGGGTGCACGTCCCTTCACCGGCAGGGCGAGCACGGCGGCCAGCGCAACGCCGCTCGCACCCGTGGCCGCAACTGTCGGCGCGGGGATCGTCGAGGATCGAATGGGCGACGGGGACGTCGAGGCGGACCCACTCGACGCCTGCGCGCTCGCGGAGGAGCCGCCCGGTGCAACGCTCGAACCGATCACCTCGGCGGGGCTGGCAACTCCTGCGGCGCAGGCCGAGAGGACGAGTCCCGGCAGCGTGACCACCACAAGAAGTAGCCGCATACGCGCCATCGCCGAATCCCCGCTGCTCATCACGCATGACGCTCAAGCAACCATCGTGACACCTCGGCGCAGTCAAGAACGCGACCGTGATCGTGTCGCTCACCTGCCCGCGAATTCGGGCCGGCGATCACACCCGAACGCGGCGCCACGCTGCTAGCGTCGCCACACGGCCCACCCGAGACGAGTGCGCCCACCGAGCGCCCCGCCCCCGCACCGCCGGCCCCGAGAGTGAGCACTCCCATGAGCGAGTCCACGCGCACGGCACTGCACAGCAAGCTCGAGGCGATGGGCGGCACCTTCAAGGACGACGGCGGCTGGTTCTGGAACCAGGGCTTCGGCGACTGGCCAGCCGAGTACAAGGCCGTCCGCGAACGAGCTGGGGTATGGGACGTCTCGGCACTGAGCAAGTGGCGATTCCGCGGCCCCGACGCGGTCGCAGCGGCGAACCACGTCAATAGCAACGACATCACGGGCGCGGCCGTGGGGCAGGTGCGCTATGGCCCGTTCATGAACGACGACGGCACAATGATCGACGAGGGAACGATCTACAAGGTTGCGCCCGATCACCTGCTGGTGATGACCAACGGCGAGGGCTACGCGCCGTACTGGACCCAGCACCTCTCAGGCTTTGACGTGGAGATCACCAACATCACGCGACAGATGCCACATGTCGCGATCCAGGGCCCGCAGTCACGCGATGTCGTTCAATCGCTCACCGACGTCGACATCTCGGGGCTGAGATACTTCCGGTTCTTCACTGAGGAGATCACCGTGGGTGGTGCGCGCGGGCTACTCGCTCGAACCGGCTACTCCGGCGAGTTGGGTTACGAGTTCTTCACCCACCCCGACGAGATCGGCACGGTCTACGACGCACTGCTGGAGGCCGGCGCTACCCCGTATGGGGTCAACGCGGTCTATCGCCTTCGCGTCGAAGCAGGCTTCATGCTCAACTGCGTCGACTACGACCCGAGCCGCATGAGCCCCTACGACCTCGGGCTCGAAAGATTCGTCCACCTCGACAGTGGCGACTTCGTCGGGCGCGACGCGCTGCTCAGGGTGGCGTCAGATCCGCCGAACGCCTACAAGGCGCTGCGCTTCGACGGCGATCTGCCTCCGGATGTCGCTCCCGTGATGCTCGACGGAGCGGAGGTCGGAACCTGGCGCACCGGCACCGACTCGCCGCTCTACGGGAACATGGGCGGCGCGATCATGCGCAAGGAGTTCGCGATCGACGGGCTCGTGGTCGAGGTAGCTGGGTCAGCGGCAACTGTTTCGCCCTGGGGCCCTTACGATCCGGGCAAGAAGCGCCCTCGAAGCTGACTTGCGCGACATCACCCTGCGAGATATCCGAGTAGGTCCTGTCGTGTGACCACCCCCGTCGGCACACCGTCTTCGATGACGATCGCGGCGTCGGAAGACTCGAGCGCAGCCACGGCCGCCGACACGGGCTCACCTCCGCCGATCATCGGCAGGCCCACGCTCATGTGCCGCTCCACGGGATCGGCGAGTTGGGCACGCCCGGCGAATAGCGCGTCGAGAAGATCACGCTCAAGCACCGAGCCGATCACCTCAGCCGCCTTTACCGGGGGTTCGGCACGGACGACAGGCATCTGCGAAACGCCGTACTCGCGCAGGATGTCGATGGCCTCTCGCACCGTCTCCTGCGGATGGGTGTGTACGAGCTGCGGCAGTTGGGCCGACTTCGAGCGGAGTACGTCGCTGACCGTTCGGCCACTCGCCGTCTGCAGGAACCCGAAGTCGGCCATCCAATCGTCATTGAAGACCTTGGACAAGTATCCGCGCCCACCATCAGGAAGCAGCACGACGATGACATCGCTCTTCGCCGCGCGAGCGGCGACATCAAGTGCCGCGTGCACGGCCATCCCGCATGATCCCCCGACGAGGAGCCCCTCTTCTCGTGCGAGTCGGCGCGTGAGGAGGAAGGAATCGCGATCCGACACCGCGATGATCTCGTCGCACACGTCGCGGTCGTAGGCTTCGGGCCAGAAGTCCTCACCGACCCCCTCGACGAGGTAAGGGCGGCCCGTGCCGCCGGAGTACACCGAGCCGACGGGGTCGGCTCCGATCACTCGCACCCGATTCGCACTGGCGTTCTTGAGGAATCGCCCCGTGCCACTGATCGTGCCCCCCGTTCCTATACCTGCCACGAAATGTGTGATCCGGCCGTCGGTCTGCCCCCAGACTTCGGGGCCGGTGCTCTCGAAGTGCGACAGAGCATTGTTCGGATTTGAGTACTGATCTGGCTTCCACGCACCGTCGATCTCGTGGACGAGACGGTCCGACACCGAGTAGTACGAGCGCGGATCGTCCGGGTCGACTGCCGTCGGGCATACGACAACCTCTGCCCCATAGGCCCGCAACACATTCCGCTTGTCGGCGCTGACCTTGTCGGGGCAGACGAATACGCAGGAATAGCCCCGCTGTTGGGCCACGAGCGCGAGCCCGATTCCGGTATTGCCGCTGGTGGGCTCAACTATCGTCCCACCCGGACGCAAGGCTCCCGAGGCCTCAGCCGCATCGATCATGCGGACGGCGATGCGATCCTTCACCGACCCGCCCGGATTGAGGTACTCGACCTTCGCGAGCACGGTCGGAGCATCGGGGCCGAGGTGGGCGGTGATGGCAGCAAGGCGCACCAACGGGGTGTTTCCGATCAAGTCAAGTACGGAGTCATGGACCTGCATGACCTCGAGCCTACGTCTGGTCGAGGGAGAACCGGGTCACTCTGAAAGACCAAGAACTGCCCCGCTGTCAGCGACATTTGCGATCATGTGCCCATGACTCCGGATGTCGCCTCGCTCGCGGCCCGCGACGAGCGGGTTCGTCGCATCGTGATCGCGGCCGCCAAAGGCGGTGGTGGCCTTCTCGGCGTCGGCACCGCCCTCGCCGGAGCTGCGATCGGCGTCCTCGCGATTCAAGCCAGGCTTGCGCGTCGCGCGATCGGCACCCGACGTTCAGCCGCGCCCTATGTGGACGGTCGCTATCCACCGCCCGGCGGGCAGCCACCACACGGCACATCACTTCGCCTGGTCGTCCTCGGGGACTCCGGCGCCGCCGGCCTGGGGGCCGACCACCGCGACACGACTCCCGGGGGGGTGATCGCCGCAGGTCTCGCGGCCGCCTCGGGTCGAACCGTGTCCCTGACCAGCGTGGCAGTGATCGGCGCCCGCAGCGCCGACCTCGCCGCCCAGGTCGACCGCATCCTCCCCCTGCGTCCACATGTTGCGGTGATCATGATCGGCGCCAACGACGTCACTCACCTCGTGCGGCCGCAGGAGTCGGTACGCCTTCTCGTGGCGACCGTGAGGCGCCTGCGCGACTCAGGCACCGAGGTCGTCGTCGGCACCTGCCCAGACCTGGGCACGGTGAGGCCAATAGCCACACCTCTACGCCAGATGGCGCGGAGGATGTCTCGCGAACTCGCGGCGGCGCAGTACATCGGGGTGCGCGACAACGGCGGACGCCCGGTTGCGTTGGCAGAGTTGCTAGGCCACCGCTTCGACGATGAGCCGGACATGTTCTTCTCCGCTGACCGATTCCACCCATCCGTCACCGGATACGCGGCCTGCGCCGACGAGTTGCTACCCGAGGTTCTCGCGGCACTTGGCCTCGAGCGCGACACTCCGGCCTTGCCCTCGAGCTAAGTCCACCCCAGTGACGCGGACGTCAGACCCTCCGGCGAAGGTCCAGCAGCGCTTCGCATGCATCAGTGAGCGTCGCATCGACCACGCCCGATGGCACGGTGCTGACGCTCGCCGCATCGAACAGGTCGCGGCCACATACGGCAACCTGATCCCCCGCTGCCGAAACGGCGACGACAGGAACCGCCCGGTGACCATCACCCAAGAGATCGGCGGCCGCATTGGCGAGCCTTTGGGCGACCGCGCGCGCGGCCGCGGCCCGAGTTGGCTCGGGCTCGAACGCCGCCCCGAGCCGCGCCACGCCCATCGACCGCAGGCGGTCCGCGGTGCGCCCGACCTCGACGACGAGCCGGCCGGCCGGGCTTCGAGTCTCATCCACGGAAGCCGAGCCTAGGGTCACGGCAGACATTCATCACGAAGGCCCACCCAGACCGGCGTCCCGGGGCTAACGTGGATCCCGGACACCAGCCCCCGCGCCGAGGAGAAGCCGATGATTCGTCACTCCGAGCAGACCCATCAACAACTCCTCGCGCGCCTGCCCGGGGCCACCGGACGCGACCTCAAACACTGGATGCGAGCGCTCGAGGATGGCCCCGCATTCTCCCGGTTCGACGAGAAGGTCACCTGGCTACGCGATGAGCACAGCCTCTCGCACGGATTTGCGACGGCGATCGTGCACGAGGCCGACAAGGCCCGCGCCCACCGCAAGTTCGGATGAGCGAGCCCCTGCAGGCCAGATCCGTCAGTCGCGACCGGAGATGATCGAGATGAGGCGAAGCAGTTCGAGATAGAGCCAGATCAGGGTGACGAGCAGCCCGAAGGCCAGCCGCCAGGACTCACGCTCCGGGGCTCCCTGCTGCACAGCCTGCGAGATCGCCTCGAAGTCGAGCATGAGGGTGAACGAGGCCAGGCCCACACCCGCCACGCAGAGCAGGATGCCGATGCCGCCGACACCGTAGAAGCCCCAGCCGGAGCCGACCCCAAACATCGCCGCGACGAAACTGACGACCCCGATGAGCAGGTAGGAGATCAACGCGGCCATCATGACGGCCTTGAACCTGCCGTTGACCTTGACGATCCCGGTCTTGTACAGGAACAGCATCACGCCAAAGGCAACGAGCGTTCCCAGAACCGCTTGCTGCACGATCCCGTAGTAGTTGTTCGCGATGGCCATCTGGTTGTAGGCGTAGGAGATCCCACCCAGGAACACTCCCTCGACCAACGCGTAAGCCAGCACGAGAGGCGGCTTGACCTTCTTCATGAAGGAGTTCGCGAGGCCCAGACCGAGGCCGACGAACATCGAGGCAATCCACAACCAGGGCATCGAGACCGCAGTGGACCACCCGATGACCGCACCGATCAGAACTGCAACGAACGTGATCGCGGTCTTCACAACCACGTCGTCGATGGTGAGGCGGCCGGTGTCCGGGCCCGCGGTGTCGTAGATGGAAGGGACGGCGTCGACTGTCGACGCGACTGCTGCCGCACCCGTGGCCTGCGAATAGGCAGCACGGCCCTCGTCATAGGCGAATCCAGCCCCGCCGCTGGAGGCAGGTCGGCCGGTGGCCGTCTCGGTGGCGCGTCGGAGCACAGGGTTACGGGACTGCATCGTGACCTCCATCAGGGGGGGTGGATCACACCTCAGTGGCATGTGGCACTTAGGTAACCCTAACCCGGATCCGCCAGCCGATCGAGTCTGGACTAGGGATCAGGTCAGCGGCGACATCGAGCGGGGTGGCACATCGGTGCTACTCCGACTTCGGATTCCACGTAGCGCCGGCGAGCACGGTGCCGCCCGGGGGGATACCTAGCGAGCCCCGAACCTCGTCGAGTGGACGTTCGAGCAGCGACATCCAGTCCCACTCGTAGGAGTAGACATCGACGTGAGTGGCTGCTCCTCGCTGCGCGGCGTCGGCCACGATCGCGGGGTCGAGGTGGGCGTGCGCAGGATTGAACACACCTATCTTGATTCCCTGGTGCCACTGCAAAAGCACCACCGAGAGCCAGCCAATACCCGCGGCAGCGTTGCCCGCGTTGAAGACGGCGGTGTAGACCTCGCCGTGCGCCATCGTGTCGTAGCCCGCCAGCACATGGTGAACGTCATGCGAGCCGAGGAACTCCACAGGCAACGGCACACCAGGGGTTCCTGGAACCGCGAAGGGCGCGTCGCTGTAGAACCGGCGCATCTCGCCCCCGAGCGAGCCGTCGGGAGCCTGCTCGAGCAGGCGGTGATAACGGTCGTTCAGCGCCGGAGCCGTGATCGCACCCAAGTCCTTGCGGGAGGCGAATTTGCGCACCTCGTCGACAGGGACGCCTATACGTTCGGACATGAATCGGCGGAAGAGGTCAGCCTGGGCGGCGTGCGAGTGAACGCCCGCCGTCAGGGTGGCAGTGCGCACCATGGAGTCGCTGGCGCCGAGTTCCTTGCTGATCCAACGTGCGGCGGAAAGCCCGACAGGGTCCTGTTCGATCGAGTAGAGCGCGACGAGGAGCCCGGCGTGCACTGCCTCAAGGCGCTGCTTGTCCCCGGGCAGGCACTTCATGATCTCGGCGATGCCGTCGGCACCATCAGCCCATGGCTCGATGTCGCCGGTGAGGTCGGAGAAGTCCAGTGACTCGGGGAAGCCATGGCAGCCCGAGCATGACTCAAGCCCGGCGAACATGCGCACGAGGTCGGCTCGGTCACCATCGAAAGGGCGGGTGCCGACAGCCGTGGCCACCATTCGCATCACAGCGACAAGACCTCGGCGCTCCAGCGGACTTCCGAATGCCAGCATCGCCATGACGTACAGCTCCTTCTGGGGGATCAAGGTCGCACCAACAACGGCATGCCGCGTGCGAGTAAGTCCGCAACGTGACCAGCATAACGACGCGTGCCGCACGGCCCACGCGCATTGCGCCACCACGAGGGATGCCCGCAACACCGAGTGCCCCCGGCAGGGTTCGAACCTGCACTTGCGCTGGTTTAAGCAGCGTGCCTCTGCCAGTTGGGCTACGGGGGCGAACTGTTTGATGTGACTCGTTAGTCGATGCTAGAGGTAAGTCTTACGCGGGTAGATCGCATGCGCTCCCGCGACCCTGTCGAGGAACACGAGGCCATCGAGATGATCGAGTTCATGTTGCAGCGCCCTGGCCTCGAAGGCATCGGTCTCGAGCACGACCTCCTCCCCCGAGCCGGGCAGGAAACCGCTCACGACGAGCTGGGAGGCGCGCTTGACGTCGCCGGTGAAGTCGGGAACCGACATGCAGCCCTCGCGAGACTTCTCCTGACGCGAGGCTGACACCACGCGCGCGTTCACGAGGACGTACTCGCCGTGGGTTACCCGCGCCTTTGGATGCGCCGATACATCAAGGGAGAACACCCGCCAGCCGATCCCCACTTGGTTGGCGGCCAGACCCACACATCCCGGCGAAACCCGCTGCGTGGCAATGAGATCCGCCGCGAGAGCCATCACGGCTGGGTCGGTCGGATCGACGTCGACGCAGGGGATCGACAGCACGTCAGCGGGCGCGGTGACGACCGCGAGCACCCGGCCTGCGGGCAAGGGCGGCATGACGATCCGCCCATCGACGATACCCACGATGTACTAGAGGACGTCGGTCTCGGCAGGGTGCAATGTTGCACGCACACCGAGTTGGGCCGACACCTCGGCGATCCTCGAGGTGAGCGCCGTGACGTCGACGTCGCCAGGGAGTGACACCTCGGCCACGAGAATGTAGAGACCAGCCCCGAGCCGCGTCGTGAGATCGGTGATGTTCCCACCCGCCTCGGCGATCGGCGCGGTGAGTCCCGACACGATCCCCGGACGGTCGCCTCCGTGCACCGACAGCAGCCACTCAGTGCCATCGACCCCACCCGGCGATTGCTCGGGTAGGACGAGCACGGACACGACCAAGCCCTCGTCTGTGAGGCGAGCCAACCGGGCCTGGACATCAGCCGGACCGGCGTCGACGGCCACCAAGAGGGTCCACGCGAAATGTCCCCGGAGGAGTGTCATCGACGAATCCTGAAGATTGCCGCCTAGCTCCGCGAGTTGCCCGGTGACCTCGGCGATGATTCCCGGACGGTCGAGGCCGAGAACGGTGATGGCAAGGGTGGCGGTCATATCGGGAGCACTCCTTCGATCGCCGCGATTACGGTCACCAGGGGGATGTGGCTGAGGGTCATGTGGCTTCCTGAGGACGGACGGCAAGTGACCACGCGATGCCGTCGAGGATGTCGTGTTCGGAGACGAGGACTTCGGGGAGCCCGGTGAGCTCGAGGATACGGCGCAGGACGAGCGCCCCCGCATTGATGACGTCGACGCGGCCTGGATGGATCACCGCGATGTCCGCGCGCGCCGCGTGGTCCATGGCAAGGAGCCGGTCGGACGTGGCCGCCACAGTGGCCGCGGACAGGCGTGCGCCATGGGTGCGGGTGGCGTCGTAGTCGGCGAGACCGAGTGCGACGGCTGCCACCGTCGTGACCGAGCCCGCGAGTCCGACCAGCGTGCGGGCATCACGCATCGGCACAACCTCGGCCGCGCGCTCGATTGCGGCGTCGATGTCACCGATGACCGCATCGATCTCGGAGCGCGCTGGCGGGTCGTTGGTGACGTGACGTTCTGTAAGACGTACACATCCGACGTCGACACTGCGCGCCGCTGTGGGCTCGGTGGTTCCGAGCACGAACTCGGTCGAACCGCCTCCGATGTCCACGACGAGATAGGGCGGCTCTGCCCCGACGAGCCCGAGAGTGGCTCCGGTGAAGGACAACCGCGCCTCTTCATCGCCCGTGACTACCTCGGGCTCCACCCCTATTCGGGCAAGCACTCCAGCAACGAAATCATCGCGGTTCTCCGCATCACGGGACGCGGAGGTCGCCACGAAGCGGATCCGCTCGACGTCATACCGTGCGATCACAGCGGCGTAGCGGTCGCACGCGGCGAACGTGCGCTCGAGGGCCTCCGGTGCGAGTCGTCCGGTCGCGTCGACACCTTGGCCGAGTCGCACCACCTCCATCACCCGCTCGAGGTCGACCAGCGTGCCCGCCTCGACATCAACCTCGGCGATGAGAAGGCGGATCGAGTTCGTGCCGCAATCGATCGCAGCGACGCGGATGGTCACGACTCCCCCGCCTTCGTGTCATCGGATGTAGCGTCGTTGGCTCTCGTGCACGGCCCCGATGCACCCCAGTTCGGGAGCATGGCCAGCGCCTCGTCACCGAACGGGTTGACACCTGGACCGGCCGCGAGCGCATGGCCGACCAGGACGTGCAAACACTTCACGCGCATGGGCATTCCGCCCGCGGAGATCCCCGAGATCTCCTCTACGTGTTCGATCGACTCTCGGGCCTCGAGGTATGCCTCGTGGGCTCCTCGGTAGGCAGCCGTGAGGTCCTCATCGCCGGCGAGAAGCTCTTGCATCTCGCGCATCACACCTTCGGCCTCGAGCGTGCCGATGAGACCCGCCGCCCTCGGGCAGGTGAGGTAGTAGAGGGTCGGGAACGGGGAGCCATCGGGGAGGCGCGGTTCGGTCTCGACGACGTCGGGATCACCGCACGAGCACCTGTGCGCCACGGCACGAACCCCTCGTGGTTCGCGACCGAGCTGGCGTCCGATCGCGGCGAGGTCGTCCGGGGAGACGACGGTCGACGGGGTCATCGAGGCGCGTCCGGCCGCATCGGAACGTAGGCCGGTACCACTGCCGGTGCGACGGCATGGTCGACAGCACCCACCGAGGCCCAGAGCCCCTCGTACCACGAGAGGGACGCTGCCTTCTTCGCGGCCGTGGCCGGGGCAGGCGCCTCAGCGGGGTCGAGCACGACATAGCCGATCTCGCCGGGCAGCAGGTAGTGGAGCCGCTCGCGCACCAAGGACACGACATACGCCGGATCCTTCAACCGCTGCTGTCGGATGAGTAGGTCATCGACGCGGGCTTGAGCGGCGGCGTTCTCAGCCCGCAGAGCGTTGATCTCGCCGCGCTGGTGTACCAACTCGCGGACCGGAACCGCAAGGGTGACGACCAGGATCACCACCACAGACGCGAGAATCACGGCGCGACCAGTGAGGCTGGGTCGTTCGCGCACTGCTGCTGCGGCCGACGCAACCCGTCCGGTGCGCTTCGTGCCCGTGCGCGACGAAGGGGCGCGTCGCGCCGACCCGCGTTCCGCTGAGCGCTGCGACGGTCCCGACATCGGATCGATCAGCCCCGGAACCGGGGGAAGGCGCCGCGACCCGCGTAACGAGCGGCGTCGTCGAGCTCTTCCTCGATGCGCAGGAGCTGGTTGTACTTGGCCACTCGTTCAGACCGGGCCGGAGCGCCCGTCTTGATCTGGCCGCAGTCGGTGGCCACCGCGAGGTCGGCGATGGTGACGTCCTCAGTCTCACCTGAGCGGTGGCTCATCATGCAGCGGTATCCGTTGCGGTGAGCCATGGCGACAGCGTCGAGGGTCTCGGTGAGCGTCCCGATCTGATTGACCTTCACCAGGAGGGCATTGGCCGTTCCGTTGGCGATCCCCCGCGCGAGCCGCTCGGGGTTGGTGACGAACAGGTCGTCGCCCACGATCTGCACCTGGTGACCGATCGAGTCGGTGAGCGCCTTCCATCCGTCCCAGTCGTCCTCGTTGAGAGGGTCCTCGATCGACACGAGGGGGTAGTCGGCTACAAGTGAGGCGTAGTAGGACGCCATGTCCTCGGCCGTCTTGGACTTACCCTCGAAGGTGTAGAGGCCGTCGCGGAAGAACTCGCTCGCAGCGACGTCCAATGCCAGCCCAATATCGGTGCCGAGGGTGAAGCCAGCGGAGTCGATGGCCTTGGCGATGAGGTCGAGTGCGGCCCGGTTGCTCGGGAGGTTCGGTGCGAAACCGCCTTCGTCACCGAGGCCCGTGGCGAGGCCTTCCTGCTTGAGGACCGCCTTGAGCGCGTGGTAGATCTCCGCACCCCAGCGCAGTGCCTCACGGAAGCTCTCGGCGCCGATCGGCGCGATCATGAACTCCTGGATATCAACATCGGTGTCGGCGTGCGAGCCGCCATTGAGGATGTTCATCATCGGCACCGGCAACATGTGGGCATTCGGGCCACCGACGTAGCGGAACAGCGGAAGCCCCGAGGAATCGGCTGCGGCCTTCGCGACGGCGAGCGAGACGCCGAGGATGGCGTTAGCCCCGAGACGCTCCTTGTTCGGCGTACCGTCGAGGTCGATCATGACCTGGTCGATGAGGCGCTGTTCGGCAGCATCGAAGCCGAGGATCTCCGGGCCGATTTCATCCTCGACCGCGAGAACGGCGCGCTCGACGCCCTTGCCGAGGTAGCGAGCGCCACCATCGCGCAGTTCAGATGCCTCGAAGGCTCCTGTGGACGCACCCGAGGGCACGGCAGCGCGAGCGACAGTGCCGTCGTCGAGCCCCACCTCGACCTCGACGGTCGGGTTGCCGCGGGAGTCGAGGATCTCGCGGGCGATGACGGCGTCGATGCTGGCCACAGGGTGCTCCGAAGTTGTGTCGCGGTCGGGCGTTTTGGTCGTCTCACGTGCGTGATTCGACTTCGAGCCTACCGGCCGCGAGGGTACGGGGACGGCACCGCCGTGCGCGCGGGCGGTTTGGGGGGCACCCTTGTCGTTATGTCCGTGCATCAGCTCGCGCCGCCCCCGAACGGCGACTTTCCGCCTGCTCCCGACAGCGGTCCGCCCCGGACCGGCATCCGTAGCGGGTTCACCGCGATGGAATCGCTCGACCACTCGACGCCCGATCCGGGCTACTTCGGCCCCGACAGCGTCTCGTGGCGGATCCACCACGATCCCGCGGCTGTTGTGGGCGGCATCCGTGCACTGTTCCTGCAGTCATTGCATCCCGAGGTGATGCTTGGTTTCAATGCAGTCACCTCGACGCGAGATGACCCCTGGGGGCGGCTCTCGAGGACCGGGGCCTACGTCAATGCGATCACCTACGGAACGATCGTCGAGGCCGACGCTGCCGCAGCGCGAGTGCGTCGCATCCACGCGGCGCTCCACCTCGACGACCCTGAGTGGTTGCTGTGGGTCCACTGCGGCGCCGTCGACTCCTGGATCGTCGGGCATAGTCGGGCGGGCGCATCTCTCACGAACGACGATGCGGATCGCTATGTGGCAGAACAGGTCGTGGCTGCGCGATTGATCGGGTGCGAGGTCGATCGCGTTCCCTCCACCGTCCACGAGCTACAGGAGTACTTTGCTCGCGTGCGACCTCGACTCGAGGTGACCCCCGAGACTCGCGAGGCGGTTCGTGGCCTGCTCTGGCCCCCGATGGCAACTCGGATTGCACTGCTGACACCTGCGCGACCCGCGTGGACAGCGCTGTCGGTCACTGGATTCGCGCTGCTTCCGCGGTGGGCCCGACGCATGTTCGCACTTCCGGGTCTCCCCACCACTGACATCCAGGCGAGCATTGCGGCGAGGACCCTGCGCACGATCCTCGCCGCAGTGCCGGAGGGACGTCGCACAAATCCGCACCTGTCGGCGGCGCGACTACGCCTTGGCCTCTGTGCGGGCGTAACTACCGCTACTCGAAGCGGCTGAGGTCGCCGGCGCCCCGGCGCACGATCTCGGGCTCCGCGCCTGACAAGTCGACCACGCTCGTCATCTCGCTGCCGCAGTCGCCCGCATCGACCACAGCGTCGACGAGGTTGTCGAGACGTTCCTTGATCTCCCAGCCAGCCGTCATCGGCTCCTCGTCACCCGGCATCAACAAGGTGCTCGAGAGCATGGGTTCACCCAGCTCGCTGAGCAACGCCTGCAGCACCGTGTGGCGAGGGATGCGCACCCCCACCGTGAGCTTCTTGGGGTGCAGGAGTCTGCGGGGCACCTCCTTCGTGGCGGGCAGGATGAAGGTGTAGGCCCCCGGGGTGCAGGCCTTCACTAAGCGGAACGCCGAATTGCTGACCTGCACGAACTGACTCATCTGAGCGAAGTCGCGGCAGACCAAGGTGAAGTGATGCTTGGGATCAAGCCGACGGATCTCGTTGATCCGCTCGAGCCCCTTGGCGTTGCCGATCTGACATCCGAGCGCGAACGTGGTGTCGGTGGGGTAGGCGATCAACCCGCCTTCCCTGACAAGATCCGCGACCTGCGTGATCATGCGCGGTTGCGGATTGTCCGGGTGAACGTCGAAGTAGCGGGCCATCCGTTGAGCCTACGCACTCAGAAGGCGCCGATGGCTAGTCGCCCAAAATGTGGTCCGGGAAGACGTGGAAGAGCTCAACATCACGTTCCACCGGCGGGGCGGGGAAGCCGTCGACCACCTGGGCTGACATCGGAATCACGACTTGGTCCCGGAAGGTCTCCCAGCTCTCCTGCGACTCGTGCACGGCCATGATGAAGATGCCGCCCTCGGTCGTGCCCGCGGCGTGAAAGAGCTGGCCGAGGGGCAGGCTTCCATCTGCAGGGTGCAGCGCCCTGATCTCACGCTCGTATTGCTCCTGCGTGGCACCGGGCCAGAAGTGAGTGATCGCATAGGCCATGGGGTTCTCCTGGGCTGTTGGGGGGCTGGGAGTCGGCGACAAAACGGCCACACTCCGCATCGTCAGGATAGGCGCCCCGCATACCCAAGATCCAGACCCCTCGCAAGATCAGATCGCGAGAAGGGTCCGCAGATGACGCGGCGGCGGTGATCCGTGCGAGAGCACGGCGTCATGCACCTGCCGGTCGGTCCAGGTCGGATGCGCCGCCCGAAGATCTGCGACGATTTCCATCACGGCCACATAGCCGACGTAGTACGTCGAGAGCTGGGTCGAGGAGAGCAGAGCCCGTCGCCACTTCCCGACGGCCTCGCCTTCTTCCTGGTGGCCGCGCCCCTGCATCAGACGCATTCCCTCGACCTCGGTCATCCCACGGCTGTGGACCCGCACGTCGAGGATCGCGTTGATCGTCATCCGCAGCTGCATCTTCAACTGCTGCAGGTGAATCGCCAGTGCCTCACGCGGGCCGAGACCGGCGTCGTAACCGCGCTCGACCATGAGCTGCTCCGCGTAAACGGCCCATCCCTCGACGAACGGGCCGCTCCAGAACGCCGATCTCACACGCGTGGCTTTCACCCCTCGCTTCGCATGCGCGAGCTGCAGGACGTGTCCGGGCATGGCCTCGTGCACGGTGAGGTTGTGCAGCATGTGCGCGTTGTACTCACGGAAGAACGACGTGATCCGTCCGTCGTCCCACTCGGCCGGGGTGGGAGAGATTGCGAAGAATGTCGGCAACATGGCGGTTTCGAGCGGCCCGGGCGGATCGCAATACGCGACGGCCACTCCGCGATGGATCTCGGGCATCACCACGATCTCGACCGGATCGTCGTGAATGGTCACGAGGTCGTGGCGGCGCACAAACGCAGTAGTCGCCTCGAATGCGCTGCGGCACATAGGTAACACGGTGTCGTTGTTCACGTGGCCGTCAGCTGCAACGGCATCGAGGGCACGGCGAACGAGCACGGCAGCATCGTCGGGCGGTGGCACCGGCTCGCCGAGATAGTCGGCCGCGACGCGTGCGATCTCACCCTCGATCCGCACCAGGTCGGTCTCCGCGCGGTGCAAGAGTTCATCGGGCGTGACTTGCGCGTCGAGCGTCGACCAGAGCTTCGCCGCGTACTTCTCCGCACCGAGCCGAGGGTCACGAGTGGCGAGGTCGGACTCGAGGCGGTCCTGCAACCAGCCCACATGGGCTTCAAGGGCGCCGAGCGCCTCGGCCTGAACCGGCTCGACGACGCGGCGCATCCCGGGCGCCGATACGAGCGCGGCGTCGACCTCCGCCCTCACCATGCCGAGCGTTCCGCGGAACTGACCCACGGCCGTCTCGACATGCACCCGAGGCATGTCACGCAAGAGGAGCCGGGACGTCTCCAACGCCTCCGGGATGCCGGCGAGCCGTCCGGCAAGGGATGCGAGCCGCTCCTCGACGGGCGCGAAGTCGCGCGAGAGCAAGAGGTGCAGCGCCGTACCGGGATTTGCCACGAGCGGGTTCCAGGTGTGTTCAACAAGCGTCTCGAGCGCGAACTGCTCTGCGGCCAACCGGGCGCGGAGGATCTCCAGATCGACCGCGGCAGACACGTCAAGTGCGAGATCGTCAACCTGATCAACGGCACTGAGCGCCTGATCGATTGTGTGCAGCGTCTCGCTGAGGCCGTCCTCGCTGAGATCGGGCAGGCGGTCGTCGAAACGGTGATCGCCCAGCGAGGTGGCAGTGACCGGATCGCGAGCGAGGAGCCCGTCGATGATGTGGTCGGCGAGGGCCGCGAAGGTGGCCTCAGCATCGTCGATAGTCACCCTGTGACACCTTCCGCGGCACGGACACGAGCCCGATACTCGCGCAGAGACTGACGCAGTGACTGCTCGGCGTCGACACCGTCGGCCCTGGCCTGCGCCACGATCGCGAGGAGGAGATCACCGTAAGAGCCCTGCGCCGCGCTCAATGCGTCGGCGACCCCTGCGGCCGTGGACGACGACACCGGCTCGACCTCTACCCGGTTGGCCCGAGAGAGGAGCTTTGCGGCGAGGACAAGCGCCGGCAAGGCTTGAGGGATTCCGTCCGTAACCGATGCGCGACCCTTCTCGGCGGCCTTCAGTGAGGCCCAATCGGCCTCGACCTGCTCGGCTGAGTCGGCGGAGGAATCGCCGAACACATGAGGATGACGCGAGATCAGTTTGGCGACAACACCGTCGGCAACATCGTCGATCGTCCACGGATCCACGTGCTCCTGGGCAATGCGCGAATGGAATGCCACCTGCAGCAGTACGTCGCCCAGTTCTTCACGGAGGGCTTCATCGTCGTCAGTCTCGATCGCCTCAGCCATCTCGTAGGCCTCCTCGACGAGGTACTCGACGAGTGAGACATGAGTCTGCTTGGCATCCCATGGACACCCTCCCGGCGACCTGAGCCGGTCCATGACCGCGACGAGGTCGAGCAGGTGCGCGCCCGGCAGATCCCATGAGGCGATGAGGGATTCGCAGGGAAGCGAGGAGAACGAGGCCGCGTCCTGCCCTGGGGCCAGGACCCAGACAACGCCGCCTGCAACCTCGGACATCCATCGCTCGACCAGGGGTCGGGCGGAATCGGGGTCGCCGACTGGTTCGATGACGCGCACGCCAATCGCCGCCTCAGCAAGTGACGGCAGCAGGGGGTGGTCACGGCCACTGACGACCACGAGGTCGGCCGATCGCAACAACGACCAGGCGCCGAGCGTCACGAGCCCAGCGGCGACCCGGCCCGTCGTCGCGAGAAGGACGAGACGACCGGGCATGGCTATCAGTTCGACGGTGCCGACGACGGGACGACCCCGGGTGCCGAGAGCTCATTGGAGACGGGCCCGAGGGAGTCCTTCGCGGGATCCCAGACGCCGAAACGAGCAGCCACGCGCACCTCGAGTGAGCCGCTGAGCTTCACGAAGTAGTCCCGCAGCCCGTTTCCCTGAGCCTCTTGCGTACCGTCCGGCAGCAGCTTCGCGGCGAGCAAGTTCTGAGCCACGACGTCACCGGCGAATGCCTCGATCGCGCTGGCGGGGACGCTCTGCTGGATGGCGAGCACCAACTCGAACCTCGCGCGGTTTCCGCCGAACTGCCCGTCGACACTGCTGGAGATGATGTCGTCGATGGCCGCCTGCGTCACGGTGACACCCAATCGCCTCACGGCCTCCTGCACGACAAGATGCCGGGTGAGCCGATTGACGTTGGTCGCTGTCACCTTGGCCTCGCTGAACGTGGCCTTCGGGTCCGCGAGCAGCTGCGCGCGGACCTCGGCGACGGAATCGGCCACTTGCGCGAGCTTGACCTCCTGGCCTCCCACGACCGCCGCAGCACCTGGTGCGTCGGCACCGCAGGCGCCCAGGGCGAACGTCGCGACGACGGCGGCGGCGACAACTGCGGTGCGGCGCAGACGTGCAGATCTCACGTGGATCCCTTTCGAGGTCATCGGGCGTTCACCGACTCGGGCAGGACAGCGTCGATGAGATCGCGCAGCCAATCGAGCAAGGCGGTATCGCGAACCGGTTGCCCTCCCACGCGGGCGGTCATCGGACGCGGTACCAGGATCGTACGGGTGGCCGGCTTGATCACCGATCCCGGGTAGAGACGCGCGAGGCGCATGGCGCGCGAATCCGGCAGCTCTACCGGCGTGAGCCGGATCGCATTGCCCTGGGCAACGATCTCGGTGACACCGGCCCGCATGGCATGCATGCGGAAGCGGGCGACCGCCAAAAGGTTCGACACGGGCTCGGGGATCGAGCCGTACCGGTCGTTGAGCTCCTCGGTTACCGCCGCCACGTCATCCTCGGAGGCAGCGGCGGCGAGGCGCTTATAGGCCTCGAGACGCAACCGCTCCTCGGCCACGTAGGCATGCGGAATGTGCGCGTCGATAGGCACCTCAACCCTGACGTCGAGAACCTCCTCAGCCGCCCCGCCCTGGCGGTACTCAGCGACAGCCTCTCCCACGAGCCTGACGTAGAGGTCGAACCCGACATCGGCGATATGGCCGCTCTGCTCGCCACCAAGGAGATTGCCCGCGCCGCGGATCTCGAGGTCCTTCATCGCCACGGCCATGCCAGAGCCGAGATCGGTGTTCGCGGCAATCGTGGTGAGCCGGTCATGGGCGGTGTCCGTGAGCGGCTTCTCGGGCGGGTAGAGGAAGTACGCATAACCGCGCTCGCGGCCACGTCCGACCCGGCCGCGCAACTGGTGCAACTGAGACAGACCGAACGTATCGGCACGATCGAGGATGAGGGTGTTGGCATTGGGGATGTCCAGGCCGCTCTCGACGATCGTCGTCGAGACGAGAACGTCGAATTCCTTCTCCCAGAAGTCGACGATCACCTGCTCGAGCGCATGCTCGTTCATCTGTCCGTGCGCGGTCCGTACGCGCGCCTCGGGCACGAGATCGCGGATCTTCGCGGCAACGCGGTCAATTGACTCGACCCTGTTGTGAACGAAGAACACCTGGCCGTCACGCAACATCTCCCGACGGATCGCGGCCGAGACCTGCCGTTCGTCATAGGCCCCCACGAAGGTGAGCACTGGATGACGTTCCTCCGGCGGTGTCTGGATCGTCGACATCTCGCGAATCCCGGTGACGGCCATTTCCAGCGTGCGCGGGATGGGTGTGGCCGACATCGTCAGGAAGTCGACGTTGGTCCGCAGCGCCTTCAGGTACTCCTTGTGCTCGACACCGAACCGCTGCTCCTCGTCCACGATGACCAGGCCAAGGTCCTTGAACCGGACCTCAGCACTGAAGAGTCGGTGCGTGCCGATGACGACATCAACCGATCCGTCCGCGATCCCGGCGATAACCTCGCGCGACTGCTTCTCGGTTTGGAACCGCGAGAGCGCCGCCACCTTCACCGGGAATGCGGCATAGCGCTCGGAGAACGTCGACATGTGCTGCTGAACGAGAAGTGTGGTCGGTACCAGGATCGCGACCTGCTTGCCGTCCTGCACCGCCTTGAAGGCAGCCCGGACGGCAATCTCCGTCTTGCCGTAACCGACGTCACCACAGATGAGGCGATCCATGGGAATCAGGTTCTCCATATCGGCCTTGACCTCGTCGATACACGAGAGCTGATCCGGAGTTTCGTTGTAGGGGAAGGCGTCCTCGAGCTCGCGCTGCCAGACGGTGTCAGCGCCGAACTGGTGGCCCTTGCTCGCCATGCGTGCGGCGTACAACTTGATCAGCTCACCCGCGATCTGACGCACGGCCTTGCGGGCGCGCGCCTTCGTCTTCGTCCAGTCGGCGCCACCGAGTCGATGCATGCTCGGAGCCTCGCCTCCGACATAGCGCGTGACCTGGTCGAGTTGGTCGGTCGGGACATAGAGGCGATCGCCCGGTTGTCCGCGCTTGGCCGGTGCGTACTCGAGCACGAGGTATTCACGCGTGGCACCCGCGACGGTGCGCTGCACCATCTCGACATAGCGCCCAACCCCGTGCTGTTCGTGCACGACGAAGTCACCGGCCTTGAGCTGCAGGGGATCAATCGTCTGGCGCCGACGGGTCGGCATCTTGCGGGTGTCTCGCGTGGTCGACTTCTGGCCGACGAGGTCGGTCTCAGTGAGGACCGCGAGTCGTAACGACGGTGCGACGAAGCCGTGCTCGAGCCCCCCGGTGACCACCGACACGACCGAGGTGGCGGGCACCTCGTCGAGACGGTCGAGCAACGTGGCTGCAAGTCCTTCTGAGCGCACCGATTCCACGATTCGCTCGGCGGTTCCATGCCCTGCGGTGACGAGAACGACGGACCAGCCGTCCGCGAGCCAGGTTCCGACGTCGGCGAAGGCGCGCGGGGTCTCCCCGCGATAGCTCTCAGCTGGGCGCACGCCAGCGGTTATCCGGTCGACCGCATCAGGGTCGACTGGCGCGGGAATCAGCCCAGCGGGGGCGCGGTCGTCCTCCTCGGAGAGGTCACCTCCGAAGGGCGAGATCCCCCACCAGGGGATCCCATGTGCGACCGCCACATCCCGAACATCCGCGACGGATTGATACGCCGCCGCCCGAAGATCGATCGGGGTGAGGTTTCCCGCCGCCGCGTTGTGCCATGAGGCTTCGAGGAATTCCTCGCTGGTCGCGACGAGATCGTGCGCCCGAGTACGAACGCGCTCGGGATCACACACCAGAACGAGAGCGCCGGAGGGAAGCAAGTCGACGAGCAGCTCCATGCCGTCGGCAAGCACCGGGGCCAGTGCCTCCATGCCTTCGACCGCCGTTCCGTCGGCAAGTTTGTCGAGGAGTTCGACCAGCTCGGGGTGGTCGGCGGCCAGTGCCCGCGCGCGCCCGCGCACTTCGTCCGTGAGGAGCAGCTCACGGCACGGAGGGGCCCAGAGGCCGTGTGGTGCGATCTCGAGTGATCGCTGGTCGGCGACCCTGAAGTAACGAACCTCCTCGACGGTGTCACCCCAGAACTCCAGACGTACCGGGTGCTCCTCGGTGGGGGGGAAGACATCGAGAATTCCCCCGCGCACGGCGAACTGCCCGCGCTTATCGACGAGATCCGTTCGCGTGTATGCGGCGGCCGCGAGTCGGCGTACTAGGTCATCCATGGCGATGTCCTCACCGATCTGCACCGCCACCGGCTCGAGATCTCCGAGCCCTCTCACGACGGGCTGCAGGACAGCACGTACCGGCGCGACCAGCACTCTGACAGGCCCCGCCGCGGGGTCGGACTCACTGGGGTGCGCAAGACGGCGCAGCACTGCGAGGCGCCGCCCGACGATGTCGCTCGACGGGCTCAAACGCTCATGTGGCAACGTCTCCCAGGCCGGAAACTCCGCGACCGAATTCTCGGGCAGCAGGCTGGTGAGCGCGGCCGCGAGATCCTCGGCCTCCCTGGCCGTCGCGGTCACGGCGAGCACAGGTCGACCACCAGCCGCGGCGGCGCCCAACGCGGCCACCACGAGCGGGTAGAGCGACGGCGGCGCGGTGATCTCGAGGGCCTCGGTGGCCTGAGCCGTGCCCGTGAGCCGAGCCCGCCGGACGGATTCGGCGATGGCCGGCTCGACGAGGAGTGCCTCGAGGAGCCCGAGCAGCGTGGCGGACATGGATGCCTTTCGCGGGCCGCACGGGGTGAGCACGACAGGAGCCCCGCTCCTCACAGAGGACGGGGTCGGCGGGTTGCCAACTCCGAGGCTACGTCCCCGGGTGGGCGAGGCGCGACCCGACGGCCCTGAGCCTGCCCGCGCACATGTTCGCTAGATGTCCATCGCACAATGAGTGAGAACCGATATCGGGCGCGTGCACCCGCTGGACGTCGTCCGTCTGTCATGGTGACCTTGACACTCGCGACCGCCCGCTCACCACGAGGTTTCCACTGCCATGAAGGCCCAGAACAAGTTCTTGTTGTTCTTTGCCATTCCGTTAGCGGTGCTGGCCATCGCGGGCAGCAGCGCCTACACCTTCTCCCAGCCCGTGGCCACTCTTCAGGCCCAGCGTGAGGCGGTCGACTACCTCGTCTCCGCGACGGCCACCACCTCGAGCACCGGTCATTACCTCGCGACGGCCCATGAACTGGCCGGCGCGGCCTCCTCGCAGTCGGTGCTCACGAGGTACGCGGAGCTGCCCACCTATGCCGCCGAACCGGCCGATCCGCTTGCAGCGGTGCTCCAGCCCGGCGACCTCGTCTTCGTCAACGCCAGTTCGTCCACGACCACCAGCCCCGCGATGGGTGGTCGCGAGAGCATCTTCACGAGTGCGGTGCAGCGGATCTTCGTCCAGGGATTCCTGACCAACGCGGTCGACATGATCGGCGCGTACGGCGGATGCACTCTCACCCTCAAGGTGTGGAGGTCTGATGATCTCGGAGCCAGCTGGGACGACGTCACATCCACGCTGCTGACCCCGTCGGGCACGCACCCGAGCGCGATGAGGTGCGCAGAGGCAGGGTTCGCCTTCACTGTGCCGACCGGCGACCCGGGTGACTCCGTCGCGAGCGGTAGGCAGTACGCGGTGACCGTCGAGGCCGGTGGCACGCTCGACCACGTCCCGGACGCGGGCACCTGGCCAACACCTACCTGGATCTTCCGCGCGACCCCGATCCCGTACAGCCCCGGCGGCCAAGTCGCGATGACCTCCCGAGTGGCCATCACCGCCGGATCGCCGGTGATCCCTGACGGCACCACCATTCCATCCCCGGGGTACTCGACGGTGCCACGCACCATCGCCGCGGACTGGACCGTCGAGCCGACATGCGCGGTGTACGAAGCGGCGGACACGACGCACGCATCCGCCCTCAGCGGCGTTCAACCGGCCGGTACCTACGTCACTCACTGCACCGGCGGCACCTCCGCGCTGTACGTGCCGAATCGCCACTCAGACGGCGTCCTGACCATCGCTTCCGCCGTTCAGGTCACGGCCGACACGCGGGCAATCGCCGTGGGCGCCGTGATCCCCAATCTGGGCTACAGCACGACACCGGTGACGACCCCCACCTACTGGGCTCCCGAGCCAACGTGCGCCGTCTATGACGAACTCGACGACACCTTCACCACCCCATTGACCGGCGCTCAACCAGCTGGCACCTACGTCACACACTGCACCGGCGGGTCGTTCGGAAGTGTTGAACTCGGCGCGGCAACCGATGGGGTCCTTGCCATCACGTCCTCGGTTGCGGTCACCGCCGGGTCGAGGACGATCTCGTCCGCAACACCCGTGACCGATCCCGGCTACACCTCGTCACCCGCGACGCTCGCCACCGACTGGAGGACCGAGCCCCAGTGCGCGGTGTACGCAGCGTCCGACACGGGATTCCTCAGCCGGCTCAACGGCACCGTCGTGTCATCAGGGACGTACGTCACCCATTGCACCGGCGGCGTCATCGTCGGTGTCACCATCGGCGCCTACACGAATGGCGTTCTCACCGTCACCTAGCCTGATGCGCGGAGCCCCGCACGAGCCTCAAGGATGGCCTCGACGACCATCGGGACGCCGATCACGAGATCGCCCACAAGCGGCGGTCGCCGGTTGTAGCGGATCTCTGAGCCGTCGAGGTGGCAGACCCGAAGCCCACACGCGATCGCCACTGCGGCTGGTGCCGCGACATCCCACTCGGAGAGCCCGGCGTCGTGCACATAGGCCTCGACGCGGCCTTCAATCACCTCGGCGGTCTTGGCACCGGCGCTGCCGACGCTGACCACCTCGATCTCGCGGCCCAGTCGACGGGATACACCCGCCACGAGGGCGTCGAGGTCCGCGGGCGGGCGAGAACGGCTCACGACCAGGCGCACGGGCCGACCCTGCGGCAGCGCGTCGAACACCATCGAGGGATGGTCCGTGGTGTGCACGAGCCCGCGGGCGGGTAGGTCGACAGCACCTGCGACGAGTGTTCCCGACTGCCAGAGCGCGACGTGCACGGCGAAGTCCTCGCGGCCTTGGCCGTACTCCCAGGTTCCGTCAATCGGATCGACGATCCACACCCGCTCGGCGCTGAGGCGCCGGGCGTCGTCGAGACCCTCCTCTGAGAGCACGGCGTCGTGCGGGCGGTGCTCTGACAGCCTGGCCACGATGAGGTCATGGGCGGCGCGATCACCGTCGTCGCGGAGTCTTCGCGAGCGGGCGGGGTCGGAAAGATCGCCGTAGGTCGGGCGCAACGAGACGACGAGCAAACCCACCTCGACTGCGATGAGTCGCGCCAACTCGGCGTCCGTGGCGGGGACGGACGGGAGGCCTGTCATCTCGCTGCCCTCATGAGTTGAAGCGATTCTGGGCTCGCTCGAGTCCCTCGGTGATCAGCGACTCAATCGCATCGGCCGCATCGGACACCAGCAGCGGCAACTCCTTGCGCTGGGCGCTGGCGAAAGGCTTGAGAACGAAGTCGGCGGCATCCTGACGCCCCGGGGGCCGGCCGATTCCAGCTCGGACCCGGTAGAAGTCTCCCGTTCCCGTGGACTGGCGGATCGACTTGAGCCCGTTGTGCCCGTTGTCGCCACCCCCGAACTTCAGGCGCAGGGTGCCGAAGGCGATGTCGAGTTCGTCGTGGATCACGACGAGGTGCTCGAGCGGGACCTTGTAGAAGTCGAGCAATCCCTTGACGGGACCGCCGGATTCGTTCATGTAGGACAGCGGCTTGGCCAGGACGACGCGGTGGCCATGCATCCGTTCCTCTGACACGAGCGCGCGAACGCGCTTATGAGTGGCGAACTTCCCGCGCACTCGATCCGCGATCTCCTCGGCGACGAGAAATCCGATGTTGTGTCGGGTGGCCGCGTAGTCCGGGCCCGGATTGCCCAGACCGACGACGAGCCAGGGCGCGGTCTCGGTACTCACGATGCGATCCTCTCCCACGAACGGCGAGACGCCCCGCACCCCGACAGGGTGGGAGCGTCTCGTGGTGCCGACTCGGGTGCGTGACCCTTGTCAGGGTTCAGGCGTCTTCCGCGGGGGCAGCGGGCTGGTCGGAGGCGAAATCGACGTCCATCTGCTCGTTCGAGGGACGCTCGTGCGATGCGGCCTCAGCCGCGGCCTCGGCGACGAGCCCGGCTTCGACACGTGCGCCGGCCTCGGCCACGGTGATCAGGACGAGGTCAACATGCTCGATGATCCTGCGAACCGGGTCGCGCTGAACATCGCGGGGTGCGACGAGCTGCTTGGTGCCCTCGAACTCGACCTCGAGCACGAGACCCGGGTGACGCAGCGCGAGCGTGAGCTCGTGATCGGGAAGGGACACATGGCGCAACTGCGTGCCCTGTCCGTAGATGACCGCAGGAACGCGACCCTCGCGGCGGGTGCGGCGCGCGGCGCCCTTGCCGAAGTCCGAACGCGGTTCGGCCTTGATGCTGACTTGGGCCACTGGAGTACTCCTCGTACGTCGATCGCCGCGTCGCACGCGTGAGTTCGCGCGACAGCGATGTGTCTGTTGCGGCGTGTGGGGTGCACACGCCACCGGGTGGTGTGGGGTGCTGCGCCTCTCGGCGGAGCGGTCGGCGCCACGGCAAGTGCTGCGGGCGCGCAGAGACCGCGCGGTCCGCGTCGATCACGACACGCCTCGATCGGGACGATCAAAGCGCACCCTCGCCGGGGAGCCTGCCGAGTCTAGTCCGAGGCGCTCGGATCGCCCAAATGGCGTCCGGCCGAGCGCTCAGACCCGGTCGCCCTCGAACATGCTCGTCACCGAGCCGTCGGTGAAGACCTCTTGGATCGCCCTGGCGATGAGCGGGGCCACCGGAAGGACCGTGAGCTTGGGGAAGCGTCGATCATCGGGGATCGGCAGCGTGTCAGTGACGATCACCTCACGGACACGGCTTGCGTTGAAGCGCTCGACCGCAGGGCCGGAGAGGATCGCGTGCGTGGCCGCGACGATGACATCCTTGGCACCACTGTCGAAGAGGGTCTCGGCCGCCTTCACGATCGTGCCCCCGGTGTCGATCATGTCGTCGATGACCACGCAGATGCGGCCCTCGACGTCACCGACGACCTCCATCACCTTGGCCTCGTTGGGGACATCGGGGTCGCGGCGCTTATGGATGATCGCGAGCGGCGCCTCGAGGAGGTCAGTCCAGCGCTCGGCGACCCGGACCCGGCCAGCATCGGGGGAGACAACCGTGATCAGGTCGCGATCAGCCACGGTCTCGGCGACGTACTTCACCAGCAGGGGCAGGGCGAACAGGTGGTCGACTGGTCCGTCGAAGAAGCCCTGGATCTGGGCGGTGTGGAGGTCGATCGCCATGAGACGGTCGGCACCAGCAGCCTGGAAGAGGTCAGCGATCAGTCGCGCTGAGATCGGCTCACGGCCGCGGTGCTTCTTGTCCTGACGGGCGTAACCATAAAACGGCATGACCACGGTGATCCGCTTGGCCGAGGCACGCTTCAGGGCGTCGACCATGAGCAACTGCTCCATGATCCACTTGTTGATGGGGTCGGTGTGGCTCTGCAAGACGAAGGCATCGCAGCCACGCACCGACTCCTCGAACCGCACGAAGATCTCGCCGTTGGCGAAGTCATAGGCCTGCAGGTCGACGAGCTCGACACCCATCTCCTTCGCGACCTGCTGCGCGAGCTCGGGGTGCGACCTTCCCGCGATCAGGACGAGGCGCTTCTGACTGGACTGGACAATGCGCGTCACTGGGAGGGCTCCTCGTGCGGGGTCTGACCCGGATCGGCGGGCGCCGAACCGGACGTGGGGGGGCTTGACGTGGCGGGGGACGGTGCACCTGGAGCCGACGATACGCGGGCCGCCTTCGCCGCCTTTGCAGCCGCACTGCCCTCGCGTCGGCGTTCGACCCAGCCCTCGACATTGCGCTGCCGGGCGCGGGCAACAGCCATGGCACCTGGTGGCACGTCGTCTGTGATCACAGACCCTGCGGCGGTATAGGCACCGTCGCCGATGGTCACGGGGGCGACGAGCATGGAATCACTGCCGATACGGACGTGATCGCCAATGACCGTGCGGTGCTTGGCGATCCCGTCGTAGTTGACGATGACCGTGGCCGCCCCAATGTTGGAGCCTTCGCCGATCTCGACGTCACCGACGTAGGACAGGTGCGGCACCTTCGAGCCGGCGCCGACCACGGCGTTCTTGGCCTCGACATACGCGCCGAGTTTGGCCTTGGCCGCAAGCCGGGTACCCGGTCGGATGTAGGTGAAGGGCCCCACCGTGGCACCCGGGCCGATCTCCGCGCCGCTGCCCTGCGTGCGGATGACACTCGCGCCCTCGGACACGACGACGTCGGTGAGGGAGGTGTCGGGCCCGATGATCGCGCCGGTCGCGACCGTCGTGAGCCCATGAAGGCCGGTATTGCGTTCGATCACACAGTCGCGTTCGAGCACGACGAGCGAATCGATCCAGGTAGTCGCCGGGTCCACGATGGTGACCCCTGACCTGAGCCATCCCAGGTTGATCCGATCACGCACTAGTGAGCGAGCGTGGGCAAGCTGCGCGCGGTCGTTGACGCCGAGGATCTCCTCGGCGTCCGCGGCGGCAACAGCCGCGACCGGGAGGCCCGCCCGCACGTGCAAGCTGAGGACATCGGTGAGGTACTCCTCACCCTGCGAGTTGTCCTTCGTGAGCTGTCCGAGCGCGTCGCGCAGCGCGGTGACATCAAAGGCATAGACGCCGCTATTGATCTCGCGGACCGCGCGTTGTGCAGGGTCGGCGTCCTTGTGCTCGACGATGCCGGTGACATGGCCGCTGATCGGATCGCGCAAGACGCGGCCGTAGCCCACAGGGTTCTCGAGTACAGCGGTCAAGACAGTGGAACTGGCACCTTCGTCGATGTGCGTCTGGAGAAGTCGCTGAAGGGTCTCGCCAGTCAGTAGTGGGGTGTCGCCCGCGACCACGATCAAGGGTAGTGAGACGTGCAGGTCGATTCCCGCGGCCAGCAGGCCCTCGAGTGCGACGCGCATTGCGTGGCCCGTGCCGTGCTGCTGGTGCTGGTCGACGGCGAGCGCACGCGGTGCGATGGCCGCCAGGTGTTCGACCACGAGGTCCCGGCCGTGCCCGACGACGACCACGAGATGCTCAGGCACGAGGGTTTCGACAGCCTCGACGACGTGCCCTAGAAGGGAGCGCCCGGCGATCTCGTGAAGGACCTTGGGGGTGGCAGACCTCATACGGGTGCCCTCGCCGGCGGCGAGGACGATGACGGCGGATGGGCGTGGGCTGCTCACGAGGGCGAAATCCTCCTGGTGGCTGCGGGCACGGCGCGATCACGATACCGCGCCCTCATCGCCCGAACGCCAGCGGCTGGTGCTCCCGGGGCAGGAATCGAACCTGCGTCGTACCCGCATTCAAAGTGCGGTCGCCCCTGCCAGCAGAGCAACCCGGGAAGGTGCGGCACCAGCCTAGATGCTCGAGCCACCGGCCCTGACGTCTCGGCTAGGACCTCATGCGATGGGCGATGGCCCGGATCTGGGCCGACCACTCGTGCTCGGGCGTCGTCAGCGAGAACAAGTCGCCCGAGGCGTTGATGGCGACATCCTCCGACAACGGGAGCAGGGCAACAGTCTCCGCGCCGTAACTGTCGTCGAGCTGGGCGCGCAGGTCGTCGCGATCCACGCCCATAGGGACCTTGTTGAGCACCAGCAGGAGGTCCGGGATCTTCAGGCGCCGGGCGACCCCGACCGTGACCGCAGTTCCCTCGAAGTCCTGGCGATCAGGACGCATGATCAGCAGCAGGACGTCACTGATCATGATCGACAGGAGGGTTTCCTCATTGAGACCCGGGTGGGTGTCGATGAGCAGGTAGTCGAGGTTGAGTTCGGTGGTGAGATCCCGGAAGCCGTCCTTGAGTCGGCCCACGTCGTAGCCCTCGTGAAGAACGCGGGCGATGTCACTGGCCACCACACTGCCGCGGACGAGGAACAGTGCGCCGGCGCCGGCCAACTCCTGATGTGCCGTCACCCGGTGACCAACATCGATCGCGACATCCTCGATCGTGGACCGTTCCCAGAGGAAATCGTTGATCGTGGGTCCGTCGGTGTTGTCGAGGCCGAACAGCACGTGGACACCGGGGCTCTGGATATCGGTGTCGATCACAGCGACGCGGGCGCCGGAGGCCGCGAGTTGGGCACCGAGGTTGGCAACGACGTTGCTCTTGCCAGTACCTCCGCGGAAGGAGTGCACCGAGATGGTCTTGGCCATACTTCCTCCCACGCTCGCTGCACTGGCTGCGACCGTAGCATCGCAAGTGGGCCAGTCAGCGCTCTCAACACCAGGCAGTTCCTGTGCGATCATCCGGAGGTGCCCCTCGACCCCGAATCCGTCGGCCTGATCGAACGGCTTCGCCGCGCGGGAGTGACAAACGTGTCGAGCCTTACCGTGGCCGGGGCCCGGCGCGATGGCCTCATGCTCTCGGGCACCTGGGCCCTTGACGACGAGAGCGTCGCGATCATCGCTCACTTGAGCCGCTTCGGGAAGAGCCCCACCACGGTGATCGCCGCCGCAACGCGACTCGACCTCGCTGTCGTCGAACAACTGATGGAAGAACTGCAGCGCGCGGGATTCGTCCGCTGCAGGGAAACCACCCCCGAGGACAGATCCTGGGTGAGTTTGGTGTCAGGGCGTCGACGCGTTCGCCAGGACATCACAGGGGTTCTTGCCGACCTCATCTCGGAGGACCCGCATGCCCAAGCAGTAGAACTTGAGGGCGCGGAGGACCACCTGATCACCCACGGCGTCTCCGTGCGGATCTACCGCCCCGAGGGCGGTGGCGCCGACCCGCTGCCCCTGGTCCTTTTCGCACACGGCGGCGGGTACGTCACAGGATCCATCGAGTCCTATGACTCGCTGTGCCATTCGATGGCCGAACTCTCCGGCTGTGCCGTGGCGAGTGTCGGCTACCGACTGGCACCGGAAGATCCTTTCCCGGCCGCGTACGACGACATGGTCGAGTCGTTGAGGTGGCTGATCGAGCACCACCGTTCGCTCGGTCTGGACACCGGGCGACTTGCCGTGATGGGGGATTCCGTCGGTGGTGCGCTCGCGAATGCCGTCGCGTTCACCGCGCACCGTGAAGGGTGGGCACGGGTCTCGCTGATGGTCCTGATCTACCCCGCGCTGGACACCACGATGGCACTACCGACGTACACACAGTTCCCCGACGGCCCCGTGGTGTCGGCAGCCGATATGGCGTGGTTCTACGCGCACTACGCCGCCCCGGACCATGAGTGGACTTCGTCACCCATCCACAATCCCGACCTGTCAGACGCACCCCCCTCGCTCATCATCACCGCAGACGTCGACCCGACCCGCGATGACGGCACGGTCTACGCCGACATGCTGAGGGCAGCGGGCAACGAGTCCGAACTCGTGAATTTCGCGGGCACCTTCCACGGATTCATGCAGTTCGCCCCCACCCTGACAACGGCCAGCCGCGCGCAGCGCCTCGTCGCAGATGAGATTCGACGCAGGCTCACTGGCTCATGACAACACCCACACCACCGACCCAGACCGGGACTCCCGCGGCACCTGATGCGTCGGGACGCGGCCCGCTCCTACCGAACCTGCGTTTCGCCTCACTCAGCGCACGACTTGCCATGCTCCTTGGGGTGCTCTTGGCATCGAGCGCCGTTGCGACCGCCATCTTTTCCGCGGTCTCGGTAGGCCAGAACGAGACCACCAACTCACGACAGACCACGGCCAACGCCCACGAGTCCACGCGGCTTCTGGTCGATCAGGCGAACGCAGACGTCGAGCGCTACCGCGTGGAGGCACTTGCCACTCGCAAGATCGAGTTGAAGAACCTCACGATGGCGCTGGTCGCCGGACTCGACCGGCTCCGCCTGTCGACCCAACGAGGCGAGATCAGCGACGCGGCCGCACATGCCGCTGGCGAGAAGTTGGTCTATGACTACCGCTACGGAAGCGACAACTACTTCTTCGCCTTCACCCCGGCCATGGTCTCGATCGTCGAGCCGAACCCGACTTTTCGGGGCGACTGCTGGAACTACAAGGACAAGAACGGGAAGCTGTTCTTCCAGGACTTTGCGAAAGTGGCGCTCGGGCCGGGCGAGGGCTACGTCGACTACGTGGGCACCAGAGCGGGCGCGACGGTCCCTGCCGACAAGATCAGCTTCATCTACTACTTCGCACCTTGGAAATGGGTGATCGGCACGGGGGTCTACCTCGACGACATCGCGACCGAGGCCGCCGCTCGCCTCGAGGCCGACAAGAAATCACTGGGCTCGACCCTAGCCAAGATCGTCTTCAGCGACACGGGGTTCTTCTTCGTGCTCGATCGGGACGGCAAGGTGCTCGTCGCGCCCGAGAACAGATCGCTGACCTCCTTGGTCGACACCGCCTGGGGTAAGTCGCTCACTTCAGCGGCCGTCGCGGCAGTTCCCAAGACGCAGGGCCCGATCGCGCACGTGCAGGCCGACGCCGCGCTCCGGGATGGCCACCTCGAACCATGGTCGGTCGACGTCTCGAAAGTGTCGGCCACCGACTGGATCCTGGTCTCGGTTGTACCCGCAGCCGAATTGACCCAGGCAGGGACCAGCCTGGCGACACGTCAAATCATCCTCGAAACGGTGGTGCTGCTGCTGGGCTTGGGGATCGGTCTCCTGGCAAGCCGCCGGATCGTCCGCCCGGTCCAGGACCTCACACACGCGGCGACAGCCCTGTCGGAGAATCGCTTCGAACCGACGTCCCTCGATCACGCGGCTGCACGGGGCGATGAGGTAGGCACGCTCGCGCGGGCCTTCCAGCGGATGGGTGCCGAAGTCGTTGCCCGCGAGCGCAAACTGCGTGAGCAACTAACCAAGCTCAGCGTCGTGATCGACCACAAGAAGGTCGAACGCGACCTAGGAGAGATCGTCGAGAGCGACTTCTTCCACGATCTCGAAGCGCGTGCAGCGGCATTGCGGGAGCGCGGCACGTCGGACACGGTCGTCGAGCCGGACTCGTAGTCCGCCACTTGTCCCGCAGTACGAACTGCCGGATTGACAAGGCTACGCTCGCGTAGGTTACGGTATCGTAGCCTGATCGTCGCCGACCGAAGGAACCCCGTGACCCACGCGCACCTGGCCGACATCGCTGAAGAGCAAGCACTTACCGGCCACGCCTACGCGGCGGCTCGGGCGGATGCGAGTGCGCCCATGTTCCACGGGGGCCAGACCCAGACCCGTACCGAGCGGCTTCTCGTCGCCCTGTTCGTCTCCGTCCCGCTGCTCGCAGTCCTCGCGGCAGTGCCGTTCGCGTGGGGTTGGGGCATCGGCTGGGTCGACGTCGCGCTGTCGATCGTGTTCTTCGCCATCTCAGCCCATGGCATCACCATCGGCTACCACCGCGCTTTCACCCACGGCTCCTTCACGCCCAACCGACCACTGAAGATCGCGATCGCAATTGCGGGCAGCCTTGCTATCGAGGGCCCGGTCGCACGCTGGGTGGCCGACCACCGCAAGCACCACGCATTCAGCGATGCCGACGGGGACCCGCACTCCCCCTGGCGTTATGGCGAATCCACGCGAGGCCTGCTCAAGGGATTCTTCTACGCCCACACCGGCTGGCTCTTCGATCTCGAGCAGACCCCCATCGAGAAGTACGCGCCGGATCTGCTCAAGGACAAGGACCTCGTACGCGTTTCGCGCCTGTTCCCCCTGTGGGTCGCGGTGAGTCTGCTTCTGCCCGCGATCCTGGGCGGCCTGCTCACGTGGTCATGGATGGGAGCCGTGACCGCCTACTTCTGGGCGTCCCTCGTGCGCATCGCCCTGGTCCACCACACGACATGGTCGATCAACTCGGTGTGCCACGTCTGGGGCAAGCACCCCTTCAAGACCCGCGACCGTTCGGGCAATGTGGCCTGGCTCGCGATCCTGTCCGGCGGGGAGTCCTGGCACAACCTGCACCACAGTGATCCCACCTGCGCACGTCACGGAGTCCTGAAGGGTCAGATCGACACGAGCGCGAGGCTCATCGAGTTCTTCGAGTGGCGCGGGTGGGCCACCGAGGTCCGCTGGCCCAAGTCCGATCGTCTCGAAGCTCGACTTGTGACTCACACATCACTCGCGACCACCGCCGTGCGCGACTCCTCGACACCCTGATCGGGCGCACGTGACACGTGACACTCGGGGTAGGGCACCCGGATCAGCGGGTCAAGGCATCATCATGATCAGGTGACCATCGATCCCGGCGATACGCCAGCACTCGAGAGCGACCCCGCCGCGGCGAGGCGGCCGCGCACCGAGCGGGTGCGGATGAGTGGCCGTGAGCGGCGCGAGCAACTCGTCGACGTCGCCCGCAAGCTCTTCGCCGAGAAGGGCTTCGAGGCGGTCACCATCGAGGAGATCGCGGCCAAGGCGAGCGTCTCCAAACCCGTGGTCTACGAGCACTTTGGCAGCAAGGACGGTCTCTACGCCGTCATCGTCGACCGCGAAATGAACATCCTGCTCGGGATGGTGTCCGACTCCCTCACGGCCGACAACCCCCGCGCTCTGCTCGAACAGGCGGGCCGCGCCCTCTTTGACTACATCGAAGAGCGCAGCGACGGGTTCCGCGTCCTCGTGCGCGACTCCCCGGTGGCGCAGAACACGGGCAACTTCGCGAGCCTCCTGCGCGACGTCGCGAGCCAGGTCGAGGAAAGACTCGCCAAGGAGTTCGACCGCAAGGGGTTCCCGTCGAAGTTCGCGCCCATGTACGCGAACATGCTCGTGGGGATGGTGGCGTTGACCGGGCAGTGGTGGCTCGACGTGCGCAAGCCCAAGAAGGACGAGGTCGTCGCCCACGTGGTCAACCTGGCATGGAACGGCATCGTCGGCCTGGAGAAGAAGCCGGTACTCGTGACAGAACGCCCGAAGACCTGACCCACGTCGATATCTTGACGACGAGAGAACGTGCCCTAGTCTCAGGAGCATGACCGAGGAGAGCGCAGGCAGCGGCGACGAGGTCGACTCGCTCGTCGAGGCCTGGCGCAGGGAGAGGCCCGACCTCGACGTCGCCCCCCTCGAGGTCCTCTCGCGCGTCAGCAGGCTCGCCCGCCACCTCGATCTCGCGCGTCGGGAGGCCTTTGCCGCTCACGATCTCGAGCCCTCCGAGTTCGATGTCCTGGCTGCGCTGCGGCGCGCTGGGCACCCCTACGCCCTCTCGCCAGGGCGACTACTCCAAGTCACGCTCGTCACGAGCGGCACCATGACCAACCGCATCGACAGGCTGGTGACCAAGGAACTCGTCGAACGAGTGCCCGACCCCCACGACGGGCGCAGCGTGCAGGTGGTACTCACCGATCTGGGACGGACGCGAGTGGACGACGCTCTCACCGACCTCCTGGCCCAGGAACGAGCAATCCTCTCGGCTCTCCCGGCAACCGATCGCGGACGGCTGGCCGAGCTACTGCGCCGCCTCACCTCGCCCTTCGACAACGCCGGCGGGGTCGCCTAGCCCCAGACATCTCGGCTCAGTCGAGATCGGCCGCGAGCTCGAGCCAGCGGTCCTCGAGCTGCTCGCGCTCGGCGAGAACCGCGCGCAGCTCCGCATCGAGACCGAGGACGAGTTCGTGGTCGGTGGCCGCGTCGGCAAGGGCGGCATGAAGCCTCTCCTGCTCGGCGACAAGTTTCTGGGTGCGCTTCTCGATCTTCGTGAGCTCCTTGCGCGCGGCACGCGCATCACCCACGCCGGCTTTCGCGGACGAACTGCCCGAGCTGCGCGGTGCAGAAGAGCTCGGCCCCGGCATCGCGTGGCGACGCTCGAGGTACTCATCGACCCCGCGGGGCAGATGGCGCAAGGTGCCGTCGCCGATCAGCGCGTAGAGCATGTCGGTGGTGCGCTCGAGGAAGTACCGGTCGTGACTGACCACGACAAGCGTGCCCGGCCAGGTGTCGAGGAGATCTTCGAGAACCGTCAGCATCTCGACGTCGAGATCGTTCGTCGGTTCGTCGAGCAGAAGGACATTGGGCCCACCCACCAACAGCCTCATGAGCTGGAGCCGGCGCTGCTCGCCACCGGAGAGGTCCCCGAGGCGGGTGAAGAGCTTGTCGCCGGTAAAGCCGAAGCTCTCGAGCAGCTGCTGGGCCGTCAGGGTTCGGCCCTTGCCGACGTCGATGTACTGCTTCTCGCGCTGCAGCGAGGCCAGCACGCGATCCTCGGGATCGAAGTCGAGGAGAGTCTGGGACAGGTGGGCCACCGAAACCGTCTGGCCGATCTTGATCGTGCCGGCGCGGAGATCGGGGGCCGCAGCGGTGTCAAGCACCCCGTCGTGGGCGGCGTTGAGCAGTCGAAGCACGGTGGTCTTGCCGGCTCCGTTAGGGCCGAGGAGGCCGATGCGGTCGCCGGGGCCGAGCCGCCAGGTCTGGTCGACGATGACGGGATCGACGCCCGGTGCGGGCGCCAGGGTGACGTCCTCGAGGTCGTAGACCTGCTTGCCGAGCCGGGCCGTGGCGAACTTCTCGAGAGCGAGTCGATCGCGCGGAGGCGGCTCGTCCGCGATGAGCTCATTGGCCGCGTCAATACGGAACTTGGGCTTGGTGGTACGAGCAGGCGCGCCACGACGCAACCACGCAAGCTCCTTGCGTAGCAGGTTCTGACGGCGCTCCTCACTCGAGGCCGCCTGGCGAGACCGTTCGGCCTTGGCGAGGATGAATGCCGCATAGCCGCCGTCGTAGCGGTGCACCGAGCCGTCGATGACCTCCCACGTCTCGGTGGCGAGGGCGTCGAGGAACCAACGGTCGTGGGTGACAGCGACGAGCGCGCCACGACGCGGAGCGAGATGTGCGGCGAGCCAGGACACGGCCTCGACGTCGAGATGGTTGGTGGGTTCGTCGAGCACGAGGAGGTCGTAGTCGTCGACGAGAAGCCGCGCCAGCGCAGCACGCCGTCGCTCACCGCCGGACATCGTCGCAACCCGGGTGTCGAGACCCTCGGGGTACGCCGCCGCCGCTACCCCACCGAGCAGACCGTCCAGGACATCTCGCACCCGAGCGTCGCCTGCCCACTCGTGATCGGGGCGATGGCCGACGACGACCTCGCGCAGCGACATGGCGGGGTCGAGGTCGTCAGCCTGGGCCAGGAGCCCAACGGTGATGCCGCCGAGTCGGATCACACGCCCGGAGTCAACGGGCTCGGCACCGACGAGCACGCGCACGAGAGTTGTCTTGCCACCGCCGTTGCGGCCGACGATTCCGATCCGCGATCCCTCGGTGACGCCGACAGTGACGCCGGAGAGCAGAGTTCGGGTGCCGAGAGACTTGCCGACGTTCTCTAGTGCGACGAAGGTAACCGGTGCCATCAGTGCGAGATCCTTTGGTCTACGACGCGTGCGCCTTGGACGGGGCCGGACGCGCGTTTCACCGTGCGGCACACGCCCGATGCTGTGAATGCGACCGCGAGGTCGAGGGCGTGCTCGTCATCGCGCGCGAGGAAGGCGCAGGTGGGGCCGCTCCCGGACACCATGCCTCCAAGGGCGCCGTATTCCTCGCCCGCACGGAGAACATGAGCAAGTTGGGGGCGCAGTGAGAGCGCCGCCGGCTGGAGGTCGTTGTGCAGGGCACGACCGAGCGCCACGGGATCGCCTGCACGCAGAGCAGACATCACCTGATCAGGCACCACGGGGTCGGCGACCTGATCGCCCCCGCGGAGGCGATCGCATTCGCGGTAGACGTTCGGCGTCGAAAGACCGCCCTCGGCGAACACAATCACCCAGTGGTAGCTGCCGCGCACAAGCGCAGTGGTGAGCTCCGTGCCGCGGTCCGACCCGACCGCAGTGCCACCGTGGAGGGAGAAGGGGACATCGCTGCCGAGCCCCGCACCGATCTCCATCAGATCCTCGCGCGAGAGCCCGAGATCGAACAGTGAATCGAGTGCGACGAGGGTGGCGGCGGCGTCGGCGCTGCCCCCGGCCATACCCCCGGCCACGGGGATGCCCTTGCGGATGGTCAGCGAGACATCCCGAGAGGCGCCGTGCGGCACCAGAGCATGGACAGCGCGCGAGGCCAGGTTGGTGTCGTCGAGCGGGACGAGCTTGGCGCCCTCGCCCTCGACATGGAGCTGCAGACCCGACCCCTCGGGCATCGGTGTGGCGACGAGGTCGTCGTAGAGGCCGACGGCATGGAACACCGTGGCGAGCCCGTGATATCCGTCCGGGCGCAGTGAACCGACGCCGAGCGAGAGGTTGACCTTCGCGGGGGCGCGGACGGTGACGGACGCAAGCACAGCGACGAGCCTATGTGCCCGCGGGGGTCACTCGCGCCGCAGCGATCCGCGCGAAGGCCGCGACGTCGAGCTGCTCACCGCGGGTCGAGGGATCGATCCCGGCGGCCCGGAGCGCCTCCTCGGCAAGCGCGGGGGATCCCGCCCAGCCCGCGAGCGCGGCGCGCAGGGTCTTGCGGCGCTGGGCGAAGGCGGCGTCAATCACTGCAAACACCTCAACGCGCGAGGCCGTCGTCTCCGGGGGCGCGGTCCGGGTGAGGGCCACGAGTCCGCTGTCGACGTTGGGCGCAGGCCAGAAGACGGTGCGCCCCACCGATCCGGCCCGGGAGACATCGCCGTACCACCGGGCCTTCACGCTCGGCACTCCATAGGTGCGGTTGCCCGGCGGTGAGGCGAGGCGGTCGGCCACCTCTGCCTGCACCATCACCAGCACACGTCGGATCGTCGGGAAGGTCTCAAGGAGGTGGAGGAGCACCGGAACCGAGATGTTGTACGGCAGGTTGGCGACGAGGGCCGTAGGCGCAGGGCCCGGGAGTTCTCGCACAGTAAGTGCATCCGCGAGCACGACCTCGAGCCGCTCGACGAGGTCCGGTCGACGAGTGCGCACCGTACCTGCGAGCGCACCCGCGAGAGCAGTGTCAATCTCCACCGCGACGACGCGCGCTACGTGGGGCAGCAGCGCCAGCGTGAGGCTTCCTAGACCCGGCCCCACCTCGATCACGACATCGTCGGGACGCAGCTCAGCGGTGCGCACGATTCGACGGACGGTGTTGCCGTCGATGACGAAGTTCTGTCCCCGCTGCTTGCTCGGGTTGACGCCGAGGCGAGCGGCGAGAAGGCGAACCTCCGCCGCACCTAGCAGGCCGTCGGAGGATGCGTCTGCAACACTCGTGACGCCATGCGACGACGGCTTATCCGTCGCCGCGTCATTCTCTTTGCTTCTCAAGGCTTCACGGCTCTGCTGAGGCGCACACGGAAGCTTTCCACCAGAGTGCCATCCGGCTCTGCCAGCGACGAGACTGCCTCGCGTGCCGCTGCCAGCGCCTCGGACAACTCACCCTCGCGCACGCGCTCCCAGATGGCACGCGCCCCCGCCGACCACGTCCAGGCGAGCCAGTGATCGACGTCGGAGTAGATGTTGTCGTGATCGATCACCACTGTGTCGATGTCGACGAAGCCCGCACCTGCCATCAGTTCGGTGACGCTGTCGACGGTGGCGAACCACGGACGTGTCGCCGGGTGAGCCGGTTCGATCTCATCGACCCAGAAGGGTCGGACGGCTTCCTCGACGATCTTCCATCGTTGATCCGGGGTGTCGAAACTCGACATGACAAACCGGCCAGACGGGCGCAGCACCGAGCGAATACGCTCCGCCGCCTCGGCGGGGTCGGGCAGGAAGAAGAGCACGAACGACGCAACGACGGTGTCCCATCCGCCATCGCGTGCAGGGGGGTGATCCGCATCGCCATGCCGAACGTGCACATGCCCGCTCAGCCCGTGCAGATGGATATCGGCGGATGTCCTCTCGACCATCCCCTCAGCAAGGTCGATTCCGACGACCTCTCCTTCGGGGCCAACGATGCGGGCGGCTGCGAAGAGGGCCGCACCGCGGCCGGTGCCTAGGTCGAGGACGGACTCACCCGGGCGAAGGTCCGCGCGAGCGACCAGGGCTGCCGCCAGGGGCTCGAAGAAGTCGACCCCCACGGCGTCATAGGTGTCGGACGCCCGGTGGAAGACGCCTGAGACCTTGTGCTTCTGCGGGTGGATGGGGCCCGAGACGTCCTTGGCGATCACCACGTCACCACGGCCCGAACACACGTTGCGCGTTGTCCCACAGGGCCTGTGCCATGAGGTCCTCGTCAACCGCAGCCGCCTCAGCGAGAACCCGGACGGTGTGCGGTACGAGGTAGGACGCGTTGGGACGCCCGCGGAAGGGCATCGGAGTGAGGAACGGGGCATCGGTCTCGACGAGGATGCGCTCGAGCGGCACGACTGCCACCGCCTCGCGCAGCGACTTCGCGTTCTTGAACGTGACGGTTCCCGCAAACGAGAGGTACCAACCACGATCCGCGCAGTATCGCGCCATCTCCACATCGCCCGAATAGCAGTGGAATACGACGACATCCGGCGGGCCTTCGCTCTCAAGAACCCGGATCACATCGTCGTGCGCGTCGCGATCGTGGATCACAACCGGCTTGCCGAGCGACTTGGCGATCGAGATGTGTCGGCGGAAGGACTCCTCCTGGACGACACGGCCGTCGTCGCCAGTTCGGAAGTGATCGAGCCCGGTCTCGCCCACCGCGCGGACCTGAGGCAATGCCGCGAGTTCAGCGATCTCACGGTAGGCGGCCTCGAGCGCGACGAGGCCCTCGCTCGCGGCGATACGCGGTGCCTCGTTGGGATGTAGTGCCACGGTGGCCACGATGTGGGGATGTGCGGACGCTGCTTGAACAGACCAACGCGCGCTCGCGAGATCGCAGCCCACCTGAACGATCCGGGTGACCCCCACCGTGGCCGCGCGCGCGAGCGCCTCGTCGACACCGAGCCATGATCCGGCGTCATCACCGTCGTTGATGTCGAGGTGGCAGTGGGTGTCTACGACAGGGACGCGCAGCGGATCGGGGAGAGGTGGCCGCTCTAGGTCACGCGAATGGCCGGACTCCTGCGTTGAGGCGCGAGCACGGACAGGCTCATCGATGGTGGCCATCAGGCGTCGCGCACCATCAGTCGGCCGTCTCCTCGAGACGCGGGAACAGGTTCATGCCCTTGGTGATCGTGACACCCGCGGGCAGTTGGCCCCAGCGCCCCACGTCGGTAACATCCTGGCTTCCCAGTGTCCCGAGCGCTGCCTCGGCGCCGAGTTGCTCCCACATGGACTCCGTGGCCTTGGGCATCACCGCGTGATAAAGAACGGCCATGGCGCGCAAGGACTCACAGATTGTGTAGAGCACTGTCGAGAGTCGCTCGTCGTTGGCCTCATCCTTGGCCAGCACCCACGGCGCTTGCTCAGTGACGTAGAGGTTCACGGCGTCCACGAAGGACTTCATCGCGGCGATCGACGTCGAGAACTCGAGCCTGAGCATGGCGTCGTCAGCGGTGGTCGCGACCTCGCCGAGCAGCACCTGGAGAGCGAGTTCGGGTTCGGTATACGAACCAGGTGCCGGAAGCAGACCATCGCGGTACTTCGCGATCATGGCGGCGGCGCGTGAGGCGAGATTGCCCAGACCGTTTGCGAGCTCGGAGGTGTATCTCGCGCTCATGTCCTCCCAGGAGAACGAACCGTCGGCGCCGAACGAGATCGCCCGAAGGAAGTAGTAGCGGAACGCGTCAGAGCCGAAGTGATCGACGATCTGGCTCGGGGCGATCCCGGTGAGTTTGCTCTTGCTCATCTTCTCGCCGCCGACCAGCAGCCAACCGTGGGCGAACACCTGACCGGGCAACGGGAGCTCGGCGGCCATGAGCATCGCCGGCCAGATGATGGCGTGGAAGCGCAGGATGTCCTTGCCGACGAGATGGACGTCGGCGGGCCAGGTCGCGGCGAACTGCTCGGCACCAGGCGTTCCGGGGTCGTCGTCGAGACCCACGGCCGTCGCGTAGTTCAGCAGTGCGTCGAACCAGACGTAGACAACTTGGGCGGTGTCCCACGGAACTGGGATGCCCCAGTCGAAGGTCGAGCGCGAGATCGAGAGGTCCTGGAGCCCGGACCTCAGGAACGAGACAACCTCGTTGTAGGCGGACGGCGGCTGCACGGCGAGCGGGTTCGCCTCGTAGTGCGCAAGCAGCCTGTCGGCATAGGCCGAGAGGCGGAAGAACCAGTTGGTCTCGCTGACCGTCTCGACGGGCCGCCCATGGGTGGGACACACCTTCTGGCCGTTGAACTCACGCTCACCATCGAGGAGATCACCGGCGAGCTTGAACTCCTCGCAGCCGACGCAATAGGGGCCCTCGTAGGAACCCTCGAAAATCTCACCGCGGTCCTTGAGATCGGTGAGGAATCGCTGCACGCGCGTGGTGTGGCGCTCCTGCGTAGTTCGGATGAAGTCGTCATTCGATGCGTCGATGGTGTCGAGCACCGGGAGCCACGCGGACTCCACGAGACGATCGGCCCACTCCTGTGGCGGCATACCGTTGGCCTCGGCCGTGCGCATGACCTTCTGGCCGTGCTCATCGGTGCCGGTGAGGAACCAGACGCGCTCCCCACGCTGGCGGTGCCATCGCGCAAGGACATCACCCGCCGTCGTGGTGTAGGCGTGCCCGATGTGGGGTGCGTCGTTGACGTAGTAGATCGGCGTCGTGACGTAGAAGGCTTTGGACTCGGGCACGTGGCAATCCTACGGGCGGGGCAGGGGAGTCTTGATCGCCGTTCCCGCACCTAGGCCGCTCTCGGGTGTGCGCGAGGCCTTCTTGGCCGCCACGATCGCGTCGTAGACCGCCTTGCGGTCGAGACCGTACGCGGCTGCCACCGCGGCCAGCGCCAGCTTGCGCGGGTCGGCGCCCTCAAGTGTCGGAGGAAGCTGCGCACCCGGCTCGGCGCCCTGAACCACCACCGTGATCTCGCCGCGAACACCCTCGGCAGCCCACACGGCGAGTTCGGCAAGTGTGCCCCGCCGGACCTCTTCGTAGGTCTTGGTCAGCTCGCGGCATACCGCAGCGGGTCGGTCAGCGCCGAACACCTCGGCCATGGCCGCGAGGGACTCAGCGATGCGATGTGGCGCCTCAAAGAAGACGAGTGTGCGCGGATCACCCGCGAGCGGGGCAAGCGCACGGAGTCGCTCACCACCCTTGCGCGGGAGGAAGCCCTCGAAGGCGAAACGGTCGACGGGAAGCCCCGACAACGCCAACGCCGTCACCACTGCGGATGGGCCCGGCACCGACGTGACCGCGATGCCCGCGTCGACCGCTGCCGCGACGAGGCGATACCCCGGATCGCTCACACTCGGCATCCCCGCATCGGTGACCAGCACGACCCGAGCCCCCGATTCGAGGGCTGCAATCAACTCCGGCAGACGCTGGCGCTCAACGGAGTCGTAGTAGGACACGACACGGCCAGTGATCGTGATCCCGAGCGCGTCGGCGAGACGCCTCGCGCGCCTGGTGTCCTCGGCGGCGACGACGTCAGCGCCCGCGAGCTCGGCCCGCAACCGGGGCGACGCATCCGTCGGGTCGCCGATGGGCGTCCCCGCCAGGACGAGCACCCCGCGACTCTCACCGTCTCTCACAAGAGTCAGCCTGTCACGTATCTATGCTGTCGGGGTGACGGCGACTCCGACGATGCAGCGACCCCCGAGCACGGGGCGCGGCTCCGGGCATCGCATGTCCGAGCTCGCTGATCGGCTAGCACCGCCGATGCCCGGCGACCGTGCGAGTTCCTGGTGGGTCGCGATCGGCATCACCGCCATCGGCGCCGTCCTGCGCCTCGTCGACCTCACGCGCCCTCACAAGGTGACCTTCGACGAGACCTATTACATGAAGGACGCCTTTTCCCTGCTCCGCTGGGGCTACGAGAAGGGCTTCGTCGACAAGGCGAGCGAGAAGATCCTCGCGAGCGACGGCAACTGGCGCACACTCGATGTGTTCACCAACAATCCCGCGTTCGTGGTGCACCCTCCAGTCGGCAAGTGGACGATCGCACTGGGCGAATATGCCTTCGGCCTGACGCCATTTGGTTGGCGCATCATGACAGCGGTGCTCGGCACCCTCGCCGTCCTTCTCATCGTCCGCATCGGCCGGCGCCTCACCCACTCGACCCTCATCGGGGCGATCGCCGGATTCCTCTTCGCGATCGACGGCATGGGAATCGTGCTGGCCCGCACGGCCCTGCTCGACGGAATCCTGATGTTCTGGGTCGTGGTTGCGTTCGGGTGCGTGCTGATCGACCGCGACCGAACCCGACGCCGCCTCGCTGAGGCGGTGCGTCGCTTCGGCGACGACCGCACAGCCATGTTCACACTCGGCGCCGGCATCGGACCGTTCACCGGGCTGCGCCCCTGGCGCTGGGCAGCCGGCCTCGCACTCGGGCTGGCGTGTGCGACGAAGTGGTCGGGTGTGTGGTTCCTCGTCGCATTCGGTCTGATGACCGTGGTGTGGGACATCGGGATGCGGCGCACCATCGGGGTGCGATCCGGGAAGGCCGTACTGGGCGCGGTCGCGGAAGGACTCCTCGCGATCGTCGCGATGGCGGGGACCGCCATCCTGATCTACATCGCGTCCTGGGTTGGCTGGTTCATGACCGACGGTGGCTACGCGCGACACTGGGCCGCCAAGGTACCGGCCTCGGGGATCTGGGGGCTGGTCCCGGAATCACTGCGATCGCTCTGGCACTACCACGCAGAAATGCTCAACTTCAACACGCATTTGAGCTCGCCCCACTCCTACCAGAGCAATGCATGGAGCTGGCTGCTTCAAGCCAGGCCCACAAGCTTCTTCTTCGACTCGCCCACCCTCGGCAAGAACGGGTGCGCGGTCAACAAGTGCGCAGCCGAGGTGATCTCGCTCGGCAACCCGATCATCTGGTGGGCGGGTTCGGTCGCGATCGTGCATCAGTCCTGGCGCTGGTTCGCCCGCCGTGACTGGCGCGCGGGAGCAGCGGTTCTCGCCGTCCTCGCCGGCTGGCTCCCGTGGCTGGGCTTCCAGGGCCGCACGATTTTCACCTTCTACTCCGTGGCGTTCGTACCCTTCCTCTGCCTGGTGCTCGCCCTCATGCTGGGCTCGATACTCGGTCCTGCCGACGCCACCCATCGCCGCCGAATGCTCGGCGCCGTTGGAGCCGGTTCGATTGTGCTACTCGCCCTAGCCTGCACCTGGTTCTTCTACCCGATCTGGACCGGTCAGGTGATGCCGTACACCGAGTGGCACATCCGGATGTGGTTCCCCACCTGGGTCTGAGGTCGCGCTGGTTCCGTGCTGCGCACTTCGCCAGTTCGCGCGATGATCGTGCGACCGGGGGGCGATGGGCGTGTGGATCGGAGATCAGTGACAGACGACGAGCCCAACGATTCCGTCATCGAGATCCCTGCCGGGTTGGAGCAGGAGTCGACCGTTGTCAGCGTTGGCCGAACCATGAACCGGCGCACGCTCTTGCGCACAGTCGGTTGGGTCGCCGCTGCCGCTGCGGCCGGCGTGGCAGTGGTGGAGATCGTCCGGCGAGGCACGTCATCGACGGTCGGGGTTGTGACTGAGGCACTGTCATTTCGACGGCCCAGCAGCCCAGCGCCTGCTCTCGCAGCGGGAATCCATCCGAACCTCGTAGGCCTCGCCCCGGCGGTCACGCCGAATGCCGACTTCTTCCAGATCGACACCTCCATGGCGGCTCCCGACATCGACACAGGAACCTGGGCTTTCACCATTGACGGCAGGGTCGATCACCCACTCACACTGACCTATGCCGAGCTTCTGGCGCTTCCGAGCATCGAACGTCACATCACGCTCGCCTGCGTCAGCAACGACGTCGGCGGCGACCTCGTCGGCACTGCACGCTGGCAGGGGGTGCGGCTCAGCGATCTGCTCAAGCAGGTCGGGGTGCGCGCGGATGCGGACGCCGTCGTCGGAGTCTCCGTCGACGGGTTTACCGCAGGATTCCCGCTCGCTGTGCTCGCCGACGGGCGCGATGCCATGGTCGCCTACGCGATGAACGGCGAACCGCTGCCAGCGAAGCACGGATTCCCTGCCCGGCTCGTCGTGCCCGGGCTCTACGGATACGTCTCGGCCACCAAATGGCTATCGCAGATCCGGCTCACGACTCTCGCTGACGACGTGCCGTTCTGGCTCGGCCGAGGCTGGTCGGCAGATGGCACAGTCGAGGCTGCGTCACGTATCGACGTGCCGCGCGACGGAGTGGCCGTCGCGACGGGCCGCGTTGATGTCGGTGGGCGGGCCTGGCATCAGCACGCCGCCGTCGGCACGGTCGAGATCAGCGTCGACGGTGGGGATTGGCAGCGTGTCACTCTCGCCGATTCGATGGGCACCGACTGCTGGCGCCTCTGGTCGTGGTCTTGGGACGCAGCGGTCGGAACGCACGAGCTTCGGGTGCGCATGATCGATGACAACGGAACCCTGCAGGACGCAGCGGAGCGCCCGACCTTCCCTGGCGCCGCGAGTGGACTTCACACGATCAAGGTCGACGTCAGACCTTCTTGACCACACTCGACTTGAGCTGCATCGGGCCGAAACCATCCACCTTGCAGTCGATGTCATGGTCGCCTACCCCGTTGACCAGGCGGATATTGCGAACCTTCGTGCCCACCTTGATGGCCAGGGCGCTCCCCTTGACCTTCAAGTCCTTGACGACAGTCACCGTGTCGCCGTCGGCGAGCACATTGCCCACGGAATCCCTGATGGCGGCAACGTCATCCGAAGCGGCGGTCGCAGGGGTCCATTCGTGGGCACACTCCGGGCACACCAGGAGTGCGCCCATCTCGTAGGTGAAGGCGCCGGAACACTCAGGACACGGGGGCAGGATCTCACTCATCGACTCACCCTAGCTCGGGCCGCGATTACCCCTCTGACAGCAACCCGGCCCGAGGGAATCACACGAGGGACGTCAAGGTGGAGCTGAGGGGATTCGAACCCCTGACCCCCTCGATGCGAACGAGGTGCGCTACCAGCTGCGCTACAGCCCCTTGCGGTGTCGACAGGGTAGCAAGCGAAGGTGCACATCCCGACACCGGACCCAGCCCCGGCTCAGGCCCAGCGCAGAGTGATCGACGCCTTCAAGGGAACGCTCAGCCGTTCGCTGCGCGGCGCCACGTCGGGCCGTGGACGCCCGTGCGGGGGTCGTCGAGCAGGGCGGCAACCTCGTCCTCGTGCGCTAGGGCAGCCGAGTCTTCGTCAGAGCCGTTCCGGCTCACACGACGGGCAGCGGGCCCCGGCTCGGCAAGTACACCCGCGCGGACGGCCGGGTCGCGAGGCACCGCGATTTCGAAGGTCTCGACCCGCATCGCTCCGTCGTCGGCTGCCTCGACGGCGCGGGTCACACGCGCCTGCTCGACCATCGCCGCACCGTTCCAGGACCCGGGTGTACGCAGATCGATCTTTCGCGGCACGCTCGTGGCTCGCGGGGCGGTGACGTAGGTGGGAAGGGTTGTCGACACCGCGTGCCAAGCACCGCCACCGGCTGACTTGTCGCGGGCAGATGCTTCTAGATCGCGAGCAAGTGGGCGGTCGGCGGCAACCGCGCCGCTCGAAGCCGACATGGGGTCGAGAACCCGGCCCCCCCGGCGAGCACGGCTCTCGGTGAGGCCGTACTTCGCATCGGCGGCGCGTGCGGCGTCCGACAGGGTTGCCCGTCGGTCTCTCCGACGGCTGGTCTCAGCCGCGAGAGTGACCTGGCGACGGGCGACAACGAGGAAAACAGTCATGAGCAGGACAGGCGCACCCAAGGTCCACCGGGGAACGATGTTCAGCAGAACTGCTGCAGCCACGACGGCGAGAAGTGCGCCCAGAGACACCAGAACCCTGCGCCTCCGCACAGCGGAGATGGAGGGGGTCGGCGAGGTCGCGCGCGGTCCCGTGACCATGACCTGAGGCGCCTGGTCGGCCGCCGCACGGCCCGGCATCGCGAACTCGCGTCTGCTCGACCTCCCGGATGATCCACTCTGGCCGCGACGCAGGCTGCTCATCGCTCGCGCGAAGCGCTCCGCGGAGCGGGACTCCTGGGCCTCATCATGACGCCGCAACCACATGGGGATGAGAACGAGAGCCCACATTCCTACGACGATCGCGTAGATGAGTCCGGTTCCTCCCTGCACGCATCTGAGGCTAGACGCGCAACGGCCGCGGGGCCCGCATACCGACTCTCACGCGCCGTTGGCGTGTCGCGCATCACAGCATGATCAGCACACGTTGCGGGGCTTCCACAGCGCACGAGGACGGGCGTGGTCAACCTGGGTGCCGGTGCGAGAAAGTGGGCGCTATCGGCTCGATGCGCGCGCGGATTTCCAGCGCGCGAGAACACCTTGTGGCACTTCCTCCGCATTGAGCGCGAACGTGAGGTGGTCGCGCCATGCGCCGTCGATGTGCAGGTAGGCGGGCCGCAATCCCTCGGTGCGGAAGCGCAGCTTCTCCACAACGCGGCGAGAGGCGACGTTCTGGGGACGGATGTTGACCTCGACGCGGTGAAGACCTATCGCGAAGCAGTGATCAGTGGCAAGGGCCACAGCGGTCGGCATGATGCCGCGGCCTGCCACAGCCTGGTCGACCCAGTAGCCGATGTTCGCCACCCGCAATGACCCCCAGGCAATACCCCCGACCGTGAGTTGCCCCACCAACTCGTCGTCAAGGGTCACGACGAACGGCATGCTGCGCCCCGCACGAGCCTCCGCCCGCAGCCGCCGCACCATCGCCGCGTAAGTGGGTGCCGCCTCCAGCGACGGGCTAGGGCTCGTTGCCTCCCATGGCCGCAGCCACTCAGCGTTGCGAAGCCGAACCGCGCGCCACGACTGGGCATCGCGCAGACGCAAGGGCCTCAGCCCCACGCGGCCATCGCTCAGGAGTGCCGGCCAGCCCGTTGTCACGAGGTCACCCCGTGGTCACCGCCGCCGCGCATTTGCTCGACGGCGTGCGGCAGAAGCGGCTCAAGGACGCGCAATCCGTCGCGGACCCCACCAGGAGACCCGGGAAGATTGACGATGATGGTGGATCTTGCGATTCCAGCGATACCTCGTGAGAGCGCGGCAGTCGACACGCCCGCCGCAAAGCCAGCAGCCCGAATCGCCTCTGCTACACCAGGAATCGGCCGCGCGACGATGGCCGCGGTGTGTTCGGGGGTGACGTCCGTGGGCGAGAGCCCGGTACCCCCTGTGGTAACCACGACGTCATAGCCCTCATGTACCGCGGACAGCAGGACACTCTCGATCTCGGGCCCGTCGGGAACGATCGCGGGCCCGTCGACCACGAAACCTGCGCGCTCGAGCCCCTCGACCAGAATCGGGCCAGAGCGATCGGGATAGATACCAGCCGCTGCGCGGGTGGAGATAGTGACGACGAGTGCCCGCATCACAGGGACACCTCCCGCTGCCAGAGGCCCGTCTTGCCGCCGCGCTTCTCTTCGACCCGAACGTCGGTGATGGTGGCCGCAGGGTCAACGGCCTTGACCATGTCGATGAGCGCGAGAGCGGCCACGCTCACGCAGGTGAGCGCCTCCATCTCGACGCCTGTGCGGTCGGCGGTTCGCACAGTGGCGACGATGGACACGTGGTCGTCGTGGACCTCAAGGTCGACCGTCACACCATGGATGGCGATGGGGTGGCACAGGGGGATCAGATCGGCCGTCCGCTTGGCCGCCGCGATGCCTGCGATGCGGGCCACGGCTATCGCGTCCCCCTTAGGTACGCCATTGCCCCGCAGGGCTGTCACGACATCCGCGGACACGAGAACCCGGCCGGTCGCGATGGCAGTGCGCACCGAGATGTCCTTGGCACTGACGTCGACCATCCGAGCCGCGCCCGAAGAGTCGAGGTGAGTGAAGCGGGGCTCAGTCATGGGTGCTACACCTCGTCGAGACGGATGACGGCGACAGCGGCACCGGGCAGGACCTCGGTGACACCCTCGGGGACAACAACAAGAGCATTGGAATTGGCGAGGGCACCGAGCACGTGGGAACCCCGCCCGGCAGCAGGGCTCACCACGTAACGTCCGTCCTCGATCGAGAGGACGCCACGCGCGAACTGACGTTTTCCGGCGGGCGAGGGCAGCGCTTCCGAGAGCACCGCTCGAACCACGGGACGGTGGATCCGCTGATGCCCGAGCATGCGCCGGATCACGGGGCGAACGAAGATTTCGAAAGAGACGTACGCCGAGACCGGGTTGCCAGGTAGAACGAAGATCGGTGTCTGATCCGGGCCCAGGACGCCGTGACCCTGGGGCATTCCCGGCTGCATGGCCACCGTGGTGAACTCCACCGTGCCAAGCCGAGAGAGCACCTCCTTGACGGTGTCATAGGCAGTGGCGCTCACACCACCCGTGGTCACGATGAGATCGGCACGTACGAGTTGGTCTTCGATCGTCGACATGAGGGGGGCGGGGTCATCTGGGATCGGCCCGACCCGATAGGCGATCGCCCCTGCCTCTTGGACCGCCGCGGCGATCGTGACTCCGTTGGAGTCGGGGACGAGTCCGGGAAGGAGCCCGCCGCCTGGCTCGACGAGCTCGTTCCCGGTGGAGAGCACGACAACGCGCGGCTGAGGATGGACGGACACGCTGCCGAGCCCCACCGAGGCGAGCAGTGCGATCTCGCGAGGCCCGAGGATCGAGCCTGCTCGCGCGACCACCTCATGGAGGGGGACGTCGGCACCTCGACTGCGCACATTCGTCCCGAGTGCGATGGCGCGAACAATGCGCACCTCAGGCATACCCGAATCCGTCCAGGCGAAGGGCACCACGGCCTCGGCGCCCTCGGGCATGGGCGCGCCAGCCATGATCCTGATCGCAGTTCCCGGTAGCAGTTCGACGCTCGCCCGATAGCCCGCAGGCACATCGTCGACGACCGGGAGTACCGCCGGTATGCCATCGCTCGCCGCGAGAAGATCCGCGGCCTTCACCGCGTATCCGTCAATCGAGGCGGTGTCGAAAGGTGGGAGGGGCCACGGGGCCACGACATCCTCGGCAAGGACGCATCCACGGGCGTCGACGAGTGTGACCTCGAGCGGGGAGAGCGGCAGAACACCGGTGAGTACCGCCTGGAGGTGTTCCTCAACGGTGCGCACAGTGCGACCTTACGGCGTTCGCGCAATCATGGGCCCGTGACCATGCCGAGTGGCGAGCACGATCCCGTGAGCGATTCCGAGGGCTCGGCCGCCGTCATCGGCAAGGCAGAGCTGCGGCGGGAGGTGCGCGCGCGGCGTCGGAACCTGTCAGACCTCGATCGATCCGAGGTGGAGTCGGCTCTTGCGATTCGCGTGGGCGCCATCGCTGAGATCGCAGCGCTCGTGGCGGCGCCCGCATCCGGCTGCCTGGCCGCGTACGCATCGTTCGGCACGGAACCGGGCACCGGGTGCTTGCGCGACATCCTCGAGATCTCCGGAGTGCGCGTACTCCTGCCGGTCACGCGCGCCAACGGTTCTCTGGCATGGGCTTGGGACGATGGGCATCTGACGCCCGGAACGATCCCACCAGGCATTCCCGAGCCGCATGGCCCGGTCGTGGCCGAAGGTATCGACGGCCTCGTTGAGCTGGGGTGCACCGTCGTGCTCGTCCCCGCCCTCGCTGTCGACTCCACGGGGAACCGGCTCGGACAGGCCGGCGGCTACTACGACCGTTTGCTCGCCGGTCTCGACACCATCTCCCCCGCTCGTCATCCGCTGCTCGTGGCAGTCGTGCATGACAACGAGGTCCTCGAGAGCGTGCCGGCGGAGCCACACGACCGAGCCGTCGACGCGGTACTCACCCCGACTCGCGTCGTTCGTTTCCGTAACACGTGATCACCGGTGCGCGTCAGTGGAACGCGATGTACCCCAGCGCCGCAACCGCGACGCACAGCACCACCGAGACCAGGCCGTAGGTCAGCGCGCGAAGGGACCTGCGAGCAAGAACGACGCTCGGGGGCGCGAGGGCCAGATCTGCAAGTTGCGCGGAGAACCCGCCGAAGGTCGTGAGCGCACCGCAGAATCCGGTGCCGACAAGCGCGACGAGTGCGGTCGCTGACGTCGTCATGCCAGCCGCGGACACCGCACCCATCAGCGCCCCGAGAACCGCTGATCCCAGGACATTGACAACGAGCGTGCCACGAGGCCACGCACCTGCCAGCCAGCGCTCGATCGCGAAACGCGCGGGTGCGCCCAACGCGGCGCCGACCGCGACGCAGATGATGACGAGGGGCGTCACAGCAACTCATCCTGACGAAGATCGATCCGCGCCGCACCGAACGCCAGAGCGCCAAGCCGTCGCCCGATCACGACCATCACGACACCGATGACGACACTGGCTACGGCATACCCGATCGCGAGGGCGAGAGCCCCCGAATCGATGAGGCCGAAGGCTTCCAGCGAGAACGTCGAGAAGGTGGTGAACCCACCTAGCAGCCCACTGGCCAGGAGAGGGCGGGCCAGGCGAGCGCGACGCGGGTGTGAGCGCGACCATCTGTCGTGGCGGCTATCCGCCCAGTCCAGGATCACGCCCAGGACCAGGCACCCCAGAAGATTGGTGAGAAAGGTTGCCCAGGGCCATGAGTCAGGACTGGTGTGCGGGACGGCCACCGAGATGCTGGCGCGCAGCAGGGCACCCACGACGCCGCCCACGGCGACCGCGATGAGCTCATCAGGGCGCGAGGCGGTCACGTGCGGAGACTACTGATCAGGCGTCGCGGCGCTGGAAGGTCACGACCTGAGCGACGAGGAACACAAGCACCCACACCCCGAACACTCCCAGGGCGGGCCATGCCACGGCGCGGCCGAGCGGATCGGAGGAATCGTCAGGGCTCATCCACCGAGCGGCAGTACTCCACGGAAGGATCTTCACGAGCCAATCCGCACGGTTCGTGAGCACGAACAACAGCAGGTTCTCGACGATCAGCCCGGAGATGATCGGCACGGCAATGCCCACCGCTGTCTGGCGCGTGACGCCCGCAATCGCGAAGGCCGACAGCCCCCAGAGCACCACGAAGACAGCGCCCCGCACGAGATAGGAGGAGTCCGGCGCGGCGACGCCCTCCGGAGGCACCGGGTGGCCCCGAAGCGACACCCCGATCTCACTTCCCAGGAAAGACACCAGAGCGAAGGCCAGGCCAGCCAGAACCACCACGATCAACTTGGCGCTGAGGGTGCGGAGTCGTCGCGGGAAGGCGGTAAGGGTGAGCCGAATCAGGCCGAATCGGTACTCCTGGCCGATCGCCTGGGAGGCGACGACGGATGCGAGCACCGCCACCAACGTGAGCGGGAATCCGAACGCCCCGAACCAGTTGACCGTTTCGGGGCCCACGGGCGAACCTTGGTCGTCGAAGCTCGCGTGTTGGGGACTCGCGATCAAGTAGGCAAGCCCGGCACTCAGCACGAGCGCAAGTACGAGAAAGATCTTCGTTGAGCGAACGGTGGAGATGCGCACCCACTCGTAGCGCAGGGACGCAATCACGACGCACCACCCGTGCGGAACTGCTGGTCGCCACTGGTCAACTCAAGGAACGCGTCCTCAAGGCTCGCGGTCCGTCGAGCTAGCTCGCGCAACCCAATCCCAGCTCGGAAGGCGATGTCGCCTATGCGATCGGTGTCACTCGACGCGACCGAAAGCCCGTCGGCTCCCTCGGGGACAGCAGTAATGCCTTCTGCTGCAAGCGCTACAGCGAGCGCTACAGGATCGGAGCAGCGGACGAGGACGTCATTACGGGTGCTGCGCGCGACAAAGGTGTCGAGCGACTCATCCGCCACCATCCGTCCTGCCGCGATGACGACGAGGTGCTCGGCCATCAGCGACATCTCTGAGAGGAGGTGGCTCGAGACGAACACGACATTGCCGCGCTGGGCGTAGCGCCGCAAGAAGTCGCGCAGCCATTGGATTGACTGGGGGTCGAGGCCATTAGCCGGCTCGTCGAGGAGCAGCACCGCTGGCTCAGCCAGGATCGCGCCCGCGAGGCCGAGACGCTGGCCCATGCCGAGGGAGAACCCCGATGGCCGCTTACGCGCCACTGAGTCGAGCCCCACGAGCCGCAGGACCTCATCGACACGACTGGCGGGAATCGAGGCCTCTGTCGCAAGCAGCCGCAGGTGGTTGCGGGCAGTGCGTGACGGGTGGAAGAACTTCGCGTCGAGGTGGGCGCCGACGGTCCGCGTGACGTCCACGCGGTCGCGCAGCGGCTTGCCGTCCCAGAGGGTCGAGCCGTCGCCGCGGTCGAGTCCGAGCATGAGGCGCATCGTCGTCGACTTACCCGCCCCGTTGGGCCCGAGGAAACCGGTGACGACACCGGGCTCAAGGGTGAACGAGAGCTGATCGACCGCCCTAGTGGTGCCGTAGCTCTTGCCCAGCCCGATGGCCTGAACGGTCATCGCCACCTCCTTGTCAGATTCCGACCCTAGGGGATGCCGGTCCCGCTGCACGACGGCGACGGCCCGCGTCTGGTCGCGCCCGGCAGACCTGACATTTGGCGGGGCGGGCAGGGGTTTGGCATCATTGGCACTCGAGGCTCCGGAGTGCCAGTCAGCCCCGCCGCCTGCGTTCTACCCCGAGGAGACCCTGTGCCCACCTACCAGTACTCGTGCACCGCCTGTGGCGAGCCGCTGGAGATCGTGCAGAAGTTCACCGACGACACCCTGACCGTGTGCCCACTTTGCTCAGGGCCGCTGCGCAAGCTCTACAACGCTGTGGGGATCGTCTTCAAGGGCTCGGGCTTCTACCGCACCGACAGCCGCTCGGGATCTTCATCCACAGTGCCGGCGTCGACCTCGGGGTCCGGTGACTCAGGTGGCTCGAGCGGATCGTCAGGCGCAGCCGCCTCGACGGCCACCACGTCGGACTCCTCGAGCACCGGATCGAGCTCGGGATCATCGGGCTCGGGCTCGGGAACATCGGGATCGGGATCGGGCTCGGGCTCGGGCTCGGGCTCGGGATCATCGGGCTCCCCCGCCTGACGGCTGTGGACGGGCCAGGCAGCCGGCCCTTCCTTCTCCCTAGCGTTTCCGGGTGCGCACACCCACCCCCGCAGCCCGAACATCGGTGCCTGGGCGCGGCCCCTCATGGCAACGCCGCATCCGCCGCCACCGTCGCCTCACAGCAGCGCTAATCCTCGGAGCCGTCGCCTGGTCGATGACCACCGCGCTCCGGCCGCCAGCTGCGGAATCCACCACGGTCTTGGTCGCCCGCCACGACCTCGTCCCCGGCTCGGTTCTGCTCGCGGGCGATATCGCGGTCGAGCCACGACCCGCGGAGTCCGTCCCACGTGACTCCCTGCGCCTCGAGAACGCGGCGATCGGACATGTCGTGAGTTTCCCCGTGCGGGCCGGCGAAGCGCTCAGCGCCCGCCATGTGCTGTCCTCAGCTCTCCTTGAGGCGTTCGGCCCCGACACCGTCGCCACTCCGATGCGCCTGTCCGACGACGCCGCGCTCGCACTCGTGCAGGCTGGCGACGTCGTCGATGTCATAGCCGCCCGAACGTCCGACACCACCGACGATTCCTCGTCCATGGTGGTGGCTTCACATGTCAGGGTGCTCGTCATCGCCTCTCCGCCAACCGCCAGCGGCGGAAGCGGCATGCTCGGTTCAGGCGGTTCGACCGGCGGCATGAGCCCCGTACTCGTCATCGCGACGACGCCGGCTCAAGCACTCGATCTCGCCCGGGCCGCGGTGGGATCGCGACTCTCGCTGATCCTGCGCACGCACTGATCTCTACCAGCCTCCGGCACGCTTCAGACTCGTGAGGCCCGAGAGGGGACGCCTGTCAGTCACCGTGGTGCGGCGGCTTGTCCTCGAGGTAGCGGCGCAGGAGGGCCGCGGGATCCTGCTCCGGGAGGGTGTCGCGGCCCCACCCGGCGTCGGTGTCGTCCGACGTCTGCTCCGGCACAAGATCAATGTCGAGGCGCATGCGGGCCACCGGCGCACCAGAGGTGCCCTCGGTCGACTCCGCACTCGGAACTTCCGTCGACTCCGTCATAGACCCATCGTGCCCGGCTTCGCCGTCTCGGTCACCTCGTGCGCCAGGATAGGAGGGTTGCGCCGTCCGACCTTCTGACGTCGGCACACCCCCGAGTCAATCAACGCGCGGGCTCTTCCCAGCTCCACGCGCCATCCGTCGAGGAGTCCCATGACGGCCCGAACCTCCCTCGCAGCGAAGGCTCCCGCCGAGCGTCGCCGACGCATCCTCGCGGCAGCCGTCGAGGTGCTCAAGGAGAAGGGGTTCTCGGGGGCGCGCATCGCCGATATCGCCGCGGTGGCCGGCACCTCGCCCGCCCTGGTCGTCTACCACTTCAAGACGCTCGACGGCGCGCTGGCCGAGGCTCTCGGATCTATCGAGGACGACTTCTATGACGATCTTGCACACACCCTCCCGCCGAAGGCCACGGCACTGGAACGCCTTCGCATCATTGGCGAACTCGGGTGCGATACCGGGCCAGCAGTGGGCAATTGGGCGCTCTGGATGGAGGTCTGGGTGCGCGCATTGCGCGACGGCCAGGCCCGCGCCCTGCGTCGCGCCTTGGACGCACGGTGGCGCCAAACCCTCCGCGAGGTAATCGACACGGGCATCACCGAGGGGGCATTCACGTGTGCTGATCCGCAAGCGAGCGTCGTGCGCCTCGCGGCACTGATGGACGGGCTCGCAGTACAGGTTGCGCTGCGCGATCCCGACGTACCCGATGAGCGCATGTCCGGCCTCTGGCTCGAGGCTGCCGCTGCCGAAGTCGGGGTTCCGCTCACCACACTCATCAAGGTAAGGAGACGTGCGACAGCGGGGAGCCGCGACAGCCGATGACATCCTCGGCGCCCCCGAAAGACCATGCGCGCGGCAAGTGCCCCCGGTGACCGATTTCTCGAAAATGCCAGCGAAAAGATGGCATGACACAGCACAATCGTCGGGCCCGGTAGCACGAGTTCCGCTGGCCGGCACCGTACCGACCGAGCGGGGGGCGGTCGGTACGGTGCGGCCCAGGCCGAGAATGACCCCGTGACCTCACCCGCGCGCTCCGAAATCGTCGTACTCGAGGATGCAGCATGGCGCCCTCGTGCGGCGGACCACGCAGCCCGCGTCGATGCGTGGACGGCAGGGAGGCGCGAGCGGATGTCGCGAGGTGCCCGACACCCCGTCGACGACTTCCTCTTCGAGTACTACCCCACACGTGCCGCACAGCTGCGACGCTGGCATCCCGGGCTCGGCACTGCCCTGGCCGGGGCACATGAGTTCGAGAATGACCCTTCGTACAGGCCATTGGTGATCGAGGGCCGCGAGGTGATCACCGTCGACCCACTGCACTTCGCACGTCGTCGCGACGGGCTCGCGTGGGTCGAGGGCCTACTGCGCCGAACCGCGGAGCGTCCGGCCCGACTCGGCTGCTTCGGACTCCACGAATGGGCGATGGTCTACGGACTCGAGCAGTCCGAGGTTCGACACGAGGTATGGCCTCTTCGCCTTGAGCCCCAAGAGATTCGGGCTGTCGTCAATGAACACGGACTTCGCTGCACTCATTACGACGCGTTCCGGTTCTTCACGCCCGAGGCGGCACCGATGAATGAAACACCACTCACCCGTGCATCACAGCACGATCTCGATCAGTCGGGGTGCTTGCACGCGACCATGGACTTATACAAATGGTCGGCGAAATTCGTCGCGCTTGTGGGTAGCGACCTCGTCGCCGACGCATTCTCACTGGCCCGCGAGGT
>WLRQ01000079.1 GCA_009697815.1 Actinomycetota bacterium | reverse complement strand
GGGGGGGGGGGGGGGCCAAGGCCGTGGCTCCTCGAGCGGTACGTGCGCGCGCATTGCGGAGCCCTGACGCAGGCACTCGTGACCATGTGCTTTCACGACCCGTCGCACTATCTCGCGCGCCTACTGATTACTGGGGGAGCGAACATCAAGGTCGTCCATCAGCGCCTCTGGCATAGCTCGGCCAGTACCACGCGGACCACATAGTCGGACTTGTGGCCGGACATAGACGACCGCACGCGCGCTGTCGTCGAGGACGTGTTCAGCGCGCGTGCGGCGTGTCTTGCGGACTATTTGCAGACTAAACGAGGCCCGAAACTGCATAACCGCAGGTCGGAGCCCTGCTATGCCTACAGGTCGTAGTAGAGCTCGAACTCGTGGGGGTGCGGGCGCAGGCGGATGGGGTCGATCTCCATCGTGCGCTTGTAGTTGATCCACGTCTCGATCAGGTCGGGGGTGAACACGCCACCCTCGAGCAGGAAGGCGTGGTCGGCCTCGAGGGCGTCGAGGACCTCACCGAGTGAACCCGGCACCTGCGGGATCGATGCTGCTTCGTCCGGCGGGAGCTCGTAGAGATCCTTGTCGACGGGGGTCGCGGGCTCGATCTTGTTCTTGATGCCGTCCAGGCCGGCCATGAGCATCGCTGAGAACGCGAGGTAGGGGTTGCTCGAGGGGTCGGGCACCCGGAACTCGATGCGCTTGGCCTTGGGGTTCGACCCGGTGATCGGAATGCGGATGCACGCCGACCGGTTGCGCTGGCTGTAGACGAGGTTGACCGGAGCCTCGTAGCCGGGCACCAGGCGGTGGTAGGAGTTCACCGTCGGGTTGGTGAAGGCCAGGAGCGACGGCGCGTGGAAGAGCAAGCCGCCGATGTACCAGCGCGCGGTGTCCGAAAGGCCGGCGTAGCCGAGCTCGTCATAGAACAGCGGAGTGCCGTTCTTCCACAGCGACTGGTGGCAGTGCATTCCCGAGCCGTTGTCGCCGAAGAGCGGCTTGGGCATGAAGGTGACGGTCTTGCCCGCCTCCCAGGCGACGTTCTTGATGACGTACTTGAACGCCATCATCTGGTCGGCCGAGGCCAGTAGGGAGTTGAACCTGTAGTTGATCTCCGACTGCCCGGCGGTGCCCACCTCGTGGTGGCTGCGCTCGACCTCGAGGCCGATGCCTTCGAGACCGATCACCATCGCATCCCGAAGGTCTGCGTAGTGGTCTACAGGCGGGACGGGGAAGTAGCCACCCTTGTACCGGGTCTTGTAACCGCGGTTGCCACCCTCCTCGACCCGTCCGGTGTTCCAGGCGCCCTCGATGGAGTCGATGTAGTAGTACCCGGCGTTCGACTTCGTCTCGAAGCGGACGTCGTCGAAGATGTAGAACTCGGCTTCGGCCCCGAAGAACACAGTGTCGGCGATTCCGGTGGAGGTCAGGTAGGCCTCGGCCTTGGCGGCAACATTGCGCGGGTCGCGGCTGTACGGCTCGTCGGTGAACGGGTCACGGATCGAGAAGTTGATGTTCAGCGTCTTCTCGACCCGGAACGGGTCGAGGTACGCAGTGGTGACGTCGGGGACGAGCTTCATGTCCGACTCGTGGATGGCCTGAAAGCCGCGGATCGAGGATCCGTCGAACATCTGGCCCTCGATGAAGAATTCCTCGGTGAGGCCCTTCGCCGGGACGTTGAAGTGCTGCATCACGCCGGGCAGGTCACAGAACCGCACGTCGACGAATCGCACATTTTCCTCGCGGATGTACCGGAGGACTTCCTCCGCGTTCTTGAACATCCAGTTCCTCCTCACGGGGTCCGCGGGGCGCGCCGTTGGACTCGTCATGTCGCTGCGGCCGCGACGGATCCATCGCGGGGTCGTGCGGCGCCTCGGGGAAGCCGATTCCCCTGGGCGTTCCGATTCTTGCGTGCTCGAAGTCGAGTGTGTCATCGGGGGTGGGTTGATTGCGCTCCGGCTGTGAGGTCACGCTGGTGGCGCCCGCGGCGCTGCCGCCACCTAGCCTGGTCCCATGGCCGACGAATCCACCGACACCCCGACCGACGCACCCGGTGCACGTGATCAGACAGGTAGCGAGTCATCCGCGGGGCAGGGTCGCCCCGACATCAGGTTGACGCGCGAGGATCTCGGCTCGTGGCTCTCCGGCCCCGGGTCGGTGCGCCCCGGTGATCAGGCGTACCGCGGAGAGAGGTTGGGGCTTCCCGCCGAGGGCCCCGGATCGCTTGCCGGATTTGGACGTCGGCTCGGCGCGCTCATTCTCGACTGGTTCGCGTGCCTTCTGCTCGTGAGGCTGTTCCTGCCGCAGATTGACTACGGAAGTCCCGAGTCGAGTGTGGCGACGATGGGGTTCTTCCTCACCGAGCTCACGGTCTTCACCTGGCTCGCGCGAGCCTCGTTCGGGCAGCGACTGTTCGGGATGACCCTCATGCGCCTGGGTGGCGGCGCGCCGGGTTTGCTGCGCGCGTTCGTAAGGAGCCTGGCTGTGTGCCTTCTCGTGCCGACGCTGATCTGGGACCGCGACAGCCGTGGCCTGCACGATCGCGTAGCGGGAACCGTGCTGCTCAGGCGCTGATCGCCTGTAGCCCATGGGGTTTGGCGACTAGCCGCGCTGAGGGCGAGCACTCTTTGGCATGGGGCCCTTCGGGATGGGCAGCGGTGTGGTGGTGAGGGCGTCGAGGCGCCTGCGCACCGCGGTGACCTGCCCGGGCTTGAGGTTGCGTGGCAGCTTCATCACCGTGCGCTGAAGCTTGCGCAGCGACACTTGGCCCTCGCCATCGCCCGACTGGATCTCGAAGATCGGGGTGTCTCCGACGAATCGAGCGGTGCGCTTGTGTTCGGTGGCAAGAAGCTGCCCTGCCCGCGACGGGGGAGCCTCCGACACCAGGATGATCCCGGGGCGCCCGAGCACTCGGTGGACGAGGTCCTGGTTCTTGGTGACCGCGACGGCCGGAGTGACGAACCAGCCCGCCCGGAGAGCGGAGAGCACCGAGGCAGCGGCCCCGACCTGACCCTCGACTTGGGAGTAGGCCGCGCGCTCGGCGCGCTTGCCGAACACGAACGTGGTCGCGAGCAATGCGACGGGTACCCCGATGATCCCGAGGTACACGGGCATCTTGAGAGCGAACCCTGCCCCGACGAACACCGCCAACACGGCGATGAACAGCCCGAGCAGGATCCACCCGATGCGAGGGTCGACCCTGCGGGTCAGGCGGAAGGTCTCGCGGATCTGGGCGACTCTGCCCCGGGGGGGCGTCGCGGACGCGGTACTGCTCACGTGTGGGTGCTCCGGGCTGGTTCCGATGGTGGCCCCAGGGTAGGACCTCGCGGCCACTTCGTCTCCATCGGAGCCTCGATGGGCTACTTCCCGCGGATCTCCGCGGTGTCGCCAGGGCGGATCTCGCCGGGGCACTCGACCCACCCGGTGACCCCTCGCTTGCCGGCCGCGGCCCGGGTGAAGGCCGAAGGCGCGGTGCCGTGCACAGCGGCTACCAGCCTGCCCGTGATTGCGCAGGGATCATTCTCGCCCCCGAGCACGACCACGGCTCCACTGCTGAACACCAGGCGGGTCATGGGCGGTAGGGCGGTGAGACCCGCGGCGCCGGAGAGATAGATGTTGTCGGCAACGAGCCCGGGGCCGATCGACGCGATCCCGAGTGAGGCTGCGACCTCATCGAGTTCGGACTCCTCGACGATCGAGACCTGCCGGTGGTTGCGCACCTCAGTGCCCTTGGCGACATACCGGCTCTGACGGGAACCAGCACGCATCGTCAGACCGTGATGGCGATCACCGACAGGGCCGCCCCAGTCGAGCACCAGGGGGTCGGCCGCGATCGGGACGCCTGACCCTGCAGGCCACACGTGGCATCCGATAACTGCGGCCGTGGGGTGGACTATCACGTCTGCGCGCCGCCGGTGAGGATCGTGGCGGTGACGAGCCCACCGTTAACCCGCGCCTCGAGTGCCTGCTTGTGCAGACGTCCGGCCCGGTAGGACGAGCGCACCAGCGGACCGCTCATCACCCCGGCGAATCCGATGCGGCCTGCCTCTTCGGCGAGCTCGACGAATTCTTCGGGGCGCACCCAGCGTTCGACGGGATGGTGCTTGGTCGAGGGTCGGAGGTACTGCGTGATCGTGAGCAAGTCGCAGCCCGCCGCGTGGAGGTCGCGCATGGCGGTGATCACTTCGTCGATTTCCTCGCCCATGCCCAGGATCAGGTTGGACTTGGTGACCATCCCGGCGGCGCGGGCTTGAGTCAGGACGTTCAGGGACCGGTCATAGCCGAAGGCCGGGCGGATGCGCTTGAACAACCGGGGCACGGTTTCGAGGTTGTGCGCGAGCACCTCGGGCGCAGCGTCGAAGACCTGGCCGAGGAGGTCGGGGTTCGCGGAGAAGTCGGGGATGAGAACTTCGACACCGCAGCCGGGTACGGCCTCGTGGATGGCCCGCACGGTCTGGGCGTAGAGCCAGGCGCCCTCGTCGGGAAGGTCGTCGCGGGCGACCCCGGTGACCGTGGCGTAGGCCAAGCCCATCGTGGCCACGGACTCGGCCACCCGACGGGGCTCGTCGCGGTCGAGGGGTTCGGGCTTGCCGGTGTCGATCTGGCAGAAGTCACATCGACGGGTGCACTGTGAGCCGCCTATGAGGAAGGTGGCCTCGCTGTCCTCCCAGCACTCGTAGATGTTCGGGCATCCGGCCTCCTGGCACACGGTGTGCAGGCCCTCGCCCTTGACGAGATTGGCGATGCGCAGGAACTCAGGGCCCGTCTTGGCGGTGATCCGAATCCACGGCGGCTTCCGCTCGATCGGGACCTCGGCGTTGCGCGCCTCGATCCGCAGCATGCGGCGTCCGTCGGGTGCGGTGGCGACGACGGGGTCGGCGGCCGGCGAGTGCTCGAGATCGGTCACGGCGCCCACTCTATGGCGCTGCCCTGCTGGAGCCTGCGTTCGAACAGCGGAAGGACGTCGGCGACTGTGACCGATCGCGCGAGCTCGACCGTGAGGGAGGTGACACCGGCATCGGCGATCCCGCAAGGCACGATGCGCTCGAACCACGCGAGGTCGCAGTCACAGTTGAGTGCGAAGCCATGCATCGTGACACCGCGACTGACGCGCACGCCGATCGCCGCGATCTTGCGTTCAGGTCGCGTGCCTTGGAGCGGTTCGTCGGCGGGGAGCCAGACACCACTGCGTCCGGGAATGCGGGCAGTCTCGAGCCCGAGATCGGCGCAGACCCCGATGATCAACGACTCGAGGCGGCGCACGTGGGCCACAACATCCAGAGGTTGAGGCAACTTGATGATCGGGTAGCCGACGAGCTGGCCCGGGCCGTGCCAGGTGATGCGCCCGCCGCGGTCGACCTCGATCACGGGGGTGCCGTCGTCGGGGCGGTCCTCAGGCTGCGTGCGACGCCCCGCGGTGTAGACCGACGGATGCTCCAAGAGCAGGACGGTGTTGGGCTCACTGCCCTCGAGTACGGAAGCGTGCAGGCGTCGCTGCTCGTCCCAAGCGATGTCGTAGGGCACCGCGTCATCGCCGAACCCGAGGCGGCGCACCCGAAGGGGTGTCTCCGACACAACCTCGGTAGACGAGGGCGAGGCGAGTTTCATGTGCCCCAGGGTAGGCCAGTTCCCGCTGCTCGGAGAGTACGCCAGGGCGCGCTCAGCCTAGGCGGCCCGGCGCGAGCCGGGTTTCGATGACGCCATCGGCTGTCTTCTCGACGCGATAGGCCGCTGGTCCGGTGTCGGGGTCAACCTCGTAATCGGTCAGCACAGCGACGGGTTCGGTGCCCTCGTAGAGAATCCCGACCCGATCATCGGTGGCAAATGAGGTCGGCAGGAGCTCGTCGGCCACGAGTGACTGCAGCAGCGGGCGTCGCTGCGACTCGCTGTCGTAGTGGACCCCATTGCCGTAGGGGATGAGCCCGAGTGCGGGCTTTTCCAGACGCAAGGTCGGGCCGTAGGAATCGGTGGGGCCGCCGACGTGCCAGCAGATCGATCCCGCGCTGACCCCCGCGAGGACGGTGCCGCGCTCCCAGGCATCGCGCATGGCGAGGTCGACCCCGTGGATGCGCCAGCACGTGAGGAGGTTCGCCACCGACCCGCCTCCGACCCATATGACGTCGGCGCGACCGATCGCCTCGTCGACCGGCTGATTCGGCATCGTGAACAGCGAGAGGTGATCGGCGTCGACCGACAGGCCAGAGACCGCCTGGTAGCTCATGGTCAAGTACATGTCGCTGTCGCCGCTCGCCGTCATGACGAACAGGACACGCGGGCGGTCCTTGCCACTGAGGCGCAGGGCCTCGAGGAAGAGTCCACCCGGAACCCGGGCGTTGTAGTGCGGGGAGGCGGTGAAGCCACCACTCGTGGCCAGGATGCGGGGGGTCGCCATGTGTCGAACCTACGCGAGGGCCTTAAGTGCCGCGTGAGCGATGCGTCGCCCACTGACGAGGGCGCCTTGGATTGATGCGGTATCGCGGTGATCACCCGCCACGAAGATGCCTCCGATGCGAGGGGTCTGTCGGAATGAGGTGCCAGGGGGAACTGCGGGCACCGTTGCGCTAATCCGTTGCACCGCAACGGTTTCCCAGTGATCAACATTGACGCCGTGGAGCACCCCGAGATGGCGGCGCACGGTGGCCTCGTCGGGTGTGGCGGGCGTGCCCGGGCGACCTGCGCCCAGGGCGGTCGAGGCGACGAGTGCACGTTCACCGCGGCCTGCGCCCCCGAGATAGGACGCCGCGGCATTGCTCACCACCACGGTGTTGACGAGTGGACCCCGCCGAGCCGGATCGACCACGAGTACGGGCAAGCCGCCTGTCAGCGCAGCGCCCGGCATATCGGCGAGGTGCCACCACGTGGTGCCCGAGCGCATCGTCGGCACCGCCAGCCCGGGCACGAGACGTCCGGCAGTGGCCGGATCAGTCGCGACGACGACGGCGCGCGCGCGCAATTGCCCATCGAGTGTTGTCACCGAGGTGGGGCTTACGTCGACGACGGAGGTGCGGGTGCGGACGTCGAGCCCAGTGGCGAGCTGATCTGGGATCGCCTGCATACCCATGGCCGGTAGCGCCGGAGTGCCGAGGATGAATGAGCGCAACAGGAACTCGGCGAAGCGGCGCGAGGTCGTCATCGAGTCGTCAAAGAGGACTCCTGCGAGGAAGGGGGCGAGCACCTGATCGCTGAGGGCACCGAAGATCGCAAGGCGATCACCGATGGCGGAGTCGGGGCCTCGATCGATGCGACGGCCGTCGCCGGACGCGAGGTGGGCGGCGTACGCGGCGAATCGCATCTGCTCGACTCGAGTGCCAGGTGTGAACCGGGCGGCGGAAAACAGAGCCGACGGCCGGCGTCGCGGGTCGGCGATCAGATGTCTTTCGTCGCCCTGTGTCAGCAGGACTCCCGGGATGAACGGTCGCAGTTGCAACGCGTCGAGGTCGAGCACGCGCCGTGCCTCGGGGTAGGCCGGGTTGAGCAGTTGGAAGCCGCGATCGAGTGTGAGGCCGTCGATCACCTCACTTCGGACGCGCCCGCCGACGGCCTCGGCGGACTCGAGGACGATCACGCTGCGACCCGCGGCGGTGAGGAGACGGGCAGCGGCGAGCCCGGCGAGTCCGGCGCCTACGACGATGACGTCGGCCTCACTCATGTGTGCACCTGGGCCGACTCGCGCGCTGAAGAGGTCCGCTCGATCGTCATGGGCTGATCGTGTCGTTACTCGGGCAGAAGTGCACATCGTTGCGGGTGATCAATGCCGTGCTGTGGACGACGGCCGTCGACATAGCGCCCCTTGGCCCACCCTCACGACATGACGTCCGACCTGCCACCTGACATCTCGGGCGATGCCGCCCCCGGCCCCATGATCGAGATCACCAGTGCTCTGGTCCTCCAGCCAGAGCCCGAGGGCCATGAGGTGCGTCGCGCTTCGCTGCGTCGCGCATTCCTGGTGCTGGCTGAGGTCGAATCGCCCTCGCTCGCCCCGCTGCGTCGCACGTCCCCGGTCGCTGGCGGCGTGGCCATCACCCACCTCGTCCCGGTCGACTCGATCACGGTCGACGAACTGCGGCGCCGTGCGCCCTTGCGCGCCGGACATGTCCTGACCATCGCGACCGCGGCTGCTGAGGCGCTCGTGGCGCTCCACGGCGCGGGGCTCGCGCACGGCGCCCTCGGTGTCGAGACCCTCGTCGTGTCAATGGACGGATCAGTGGTGCTCGTCGCGACGGGGGTCGCTTGGGGCACTCTCGGTAGTGAGGTTGACGAGCCCTCAGCGAGTGGCGACATCGATGCGCTCGGCAATCTCATGCGGGAACTCCTTGGCCCCGGCTCAGCGCCAGCACCACTCGTGATGGCTGCGTTGCGCGCGAGCGACCCCGATCAGTTCATGCGGCCCGGCGCAGTCGCCCTGCGCGGCCTCCTCCTGCGGGCCGGACGCGCCGATTCCCTGCTCGAACTGCTCGGGCCCACCCGCCCGACGGCACTCTCGGTGCAGGACTCGCTGGTGTCGCCGGGGTCTGCGGTATTCGTAGCGTCGGCACTGGCAGGTGACGGTCCGGAGACGCTCGGCACTCATCCCCGCGCCACGCGCGGTGGGGATCGAGGGTCCGACCATCGCATTGTGGCGTCCGGCACGGTCGTGCGTCTTCGTCCACTCGTGCGTTCGGGCCTGGGCACCCGGCCGCGCGAGCGACGCCGCGGGGGCCTCGGACACACACGCCGTGGCCCCTGGGTCTGGTCGATCGCTGCGTTGATGGGCGTCACGACGGTGGTGATCCTCGTCCTCGCGACCAGCCGAGACGGCGCTCGTGCCGATACCGCGACCCGCGGGCCATCGTCGGGATTGGTTCAATCGGTGGGGGTGTCGCCGGCCGCTGACACCTGGGGGATCCCGCCACGCGTGGACGTAGCCGATCCCCTTGGGCTTGATCGCGTCCCGGGTGGGACAAGTGTCGACTGGATCGAGGTGCTCAACGTCGCCGACTCTGGCCGGCTTGCTGCGATTTCGGCTGGCTCGCCCGCGGCGCTGGACGACTTCGTCGAGCCGGCGGGTGCGGCGTGGGCCGCAGACATCGCGCTCCTAGAGCGGATCCGCTCGTCGAAAGCGACCATCGAGGGAGGTGACCTCATCCTCGAGCAGATCGACCCGGTCAGAATTGCCCCGACCTCCGTGGTGCTTCAGGTACGCGACCGGCGCGCGGCCTATCGCGTCGTCATCGGCGGCGTCCGCACAGAAGTGCTACCTCGGGCCGCACGGTGGTGGACGATCACGCTGCGGCGATCGGATGCCTGGCCTGACGCCAAAACCCGGGGTGCGTGGCGGATCAGCGAGGTAACGCCGTTGGTCAGATCCTCGCCATGAGCCCCGCGACCACGGAGGCCACCGTGGGCTCGCGGAACTCGAATCCGGTCTCAAGTAGTATCCGCGGGGCCATGCGCTGATCGATCAGGAGCTCGTCTGCGAACTCCCCGAGTACGGCGACCAGCGCCAGACGAGGCACGATCGCCAGGGTCGGTCGGTGCAGGGCGCGGCCGAGGGCCGCGGTGAGGTCGGAGTTCGTGACCTGCTCGGGTGCGGAGAGGTTGACTGCTCCCACGATCGACTCCTCGTCGATCATGTGCCGGATGGCCGCCACCTGATCACGCAGCGAGATCAGTGACCACCACTGCCGCCCCGACCCGAGGCGTCCACCGATACCGAGTTTGATCACTGGTAGGAGGCGCCCGAAAGCGCCACCCCGGGGGTCGGCCACGGTTCCAGTGCGCGGGTGAACCACGCGCACGCCCGATGCTCGAGCAGGCTCGGCTGCCTTCTCCCATGCTGATGCCACGCCGGCGAGGAAGGTGGTTCCGGCAGCGGCGTGCTCGTCAACCGCCACCGGCCCCGTGTCTCCGTAGTAGCCACCCGCTGAACCCGAGACGAAAACCCTTGGCCGTGAGGCGCACTCGGCGATGGCGGTGGCCAGGCACGTCGTGGCAGTCACTCGCGATTCCAGGACGATGCGCTTGTAGGCATCGTCCCAGCGTCGTTCGGCGACCCCGGCACCGGCGAGGTTCACCACGGCGCCGGCGCCGTCGAGGGCGGATCTCAGGACGGCGTCAGCGCCGCGAGCCCCCAGGGTGGGATCCCATCGGATCTCCGACGCTGTGGCCGGTTCGCGACGCACGAGGGTCATGACCTCGTGCCCGTCACCTCTGAGCGAGGTCAGAAGTGCTGAACCGATGAGACCGGATGATCCGGCGACGACCACCTTCATGGACCGGCTCCTGACGTGGTCGTGGTTACCGCGGCGTGATCAGCCGAGCCCGAGTTCGGCGTCGAAAGACCCGTCCTCGAGGCGGCTCTTGATCG
>WLRQ01000078.1 GCA_009697815.1 Actinomycetota bacterium | reverse complement strand
TGGAGTCGGTGGCGGTCACCGTGGTGGTGTAGTTGGCCTTGGTGGTGGGGGTGCCGCTGATGACGCCGGTGGCGCTGGCGATGGAGAGGCCTGCGGGCAGTGAGGTGGCCGACCACGTAAGGGTCTTGACGGCGCCGGTGGTGGTGCCTGTCACCGCCAGTGGGGTGATTGCCGTGCCGACCAAGCCGGTCTGGTTGGCGGGCTTGGTGACGGTGACTGTGTTACCGCTGATGGTCCACGAGATCGTGGTGGTGCCCTGAGAGCCGTCTGAGTCGGTGGCGGTCACCGTGGTGGTGTAGTTGGCCTTGGTGGTGGGGGTGCCGCTGATGACGCCGGTGGCGCTGGCGATGGAGAGGCCTGCGGGCAGTGAGGTGGCCGACCACGTGAAGGTCGTGATCGCGGCCTTGGAGTCGGTGGCTAGCACCGACAGCGGGGTGATCGGTGTGCCGACGCCGCCGGTCTGGTTGGCGGGCTTGGTGACGGTGACGGTGTTACCCGAGTCCGTGACAATCGCATGCGAGATCAGGCACGAGGACGTGTCGTTCGAGTAGGTCGCCTGCATCGCGAATGTGCCGGAGGAACCCAGGGTGACGTTCTGTGATCCGCCCGTGCCGCCCGTGCCATTCCAGGTGCACTTGTCGGCGTTCTCCTGGCCCACTGCGTCGTACCAGCCGCCGGAGGGCAGTTGGTCGGTGATCGTCTCGGCGTATTCGTGGCCCTCGACCATCGTGACGCCATCGAGTAGGCCAGCGTCGCCGGAGTTGACGTAGTTGGCGCCGCACTGGGAGCCCACGTCGGTCAGGTAGGGGAAGTTCGTGAAGGCGATGTCGCCGTAGGCCGAGGTGACGGGTCCGCCCGTCAGGCTGGGGTCGCTGACGTAGTCGTGCCAGGCGCACCAACCCAACGGCGCATTGAATCCGCCCGGATGCGTCCCGGTCGGGGACACGACGACGTACTGAGCGTTGCGGTTGCTGCCGGCCGCGGTGTTGCCGAAGTGCGCGGCTGCTGCGTAGGCCTCGGCTGCGATCTCATGATCGGTCGCTGTGGACGGAGCAGCAGTGCCGTTGTCGTACCAGACACCGGCGAGTGCTCCGCCAGTCGGGTAGCCGACGTGCGGGCCGGAAGCGGGGCAGGTCTTGGAGTTCGCAGTCGTCTCGCAGAACTGGGTCATGACCCCGGACCACAGCTCGCCGCCCGTGCCGATTCCCTTGAACATTTGCTGCAGGACCGGCGCCATGCCATCGGAGTCGCCGGTCAAGAGGGTGTTGCCGGTCGTGGCATCGGTCGAGGCCGTGCCCCACTGGCTGCCCCAGAAGATGAGATAGACCTTCGGGGGGCCGGTGGTGACGCCGATGCCGTTGGTGCCGCCGTGGTAGATCAGGTCTCCTAGGCCAGATGCCGCGCCGGACGCCTGCTTGTGCGCGCCCCGCGATTTCGCTGCGCCCTCGACTGTGGGGTGCGGCACCTTGTGGTGGCCGCGCTGTGCCGTCGGAACGAGGTCGACGACGCTCGGTACGGCCAGGGCCGGTGCGGCCAGACCGAGGGAGCCGATTGTGATGATGCCGGCGATCACGAGCGCAGTGCGGCTCTTGGCCTTGGAAACCATGGGTGACGCCGATCTGTCCGGTATCGGGAGAACTGAGGGCAGGGCCCTCTCATGGTACGGAATGCCCCAGGAACCGGCCACTCGCTCACCCGTATGGGCGATCTCGCCGTGTCGCTCGCGGGCAGGGGAAAGCCCGCAGCCAGTGGCTATCGTTCACCACTCCCACCCCTGTCGTTCACCTGACGGTGGCGTGGCGTGAGCGAAGAGGCGTCAGGGTCTGGTCATCAGGGATCCCCGTCCGGCGGGTCTCGTGCCCAGGGACGAGGTGTTTGCCATGGCTCGGCCGCGGTTCCAACTCGTCCCAGGCGCTCGCCTTCTTGGCCTGTCCGACGGCGGGGGTGTCGGCTGGCGCCTTCTGGGCGCGAACAACCGCGAGCTGGGGCGGTCGGCCCTGTCCTACCCCGACGCCGAAGAGGCGTTGGAATCGGTGCAGCGCGTACGTGTGCTCGCAGACGATGGGGACGGGCACATCGTCCATGACCACATCGTGGGCCTGTGGCTCTGGCATCTCGACGATCGGGGTCTGGCCGCCGCGGCGTCGGGCAGAGGCTTCCGTTATGAGCGTGAATGCCGCTACAACCTCGAGCAGTTCCGAGCGACGGCACCGGTAGCCCCCACCTCTGAGGCTGATGGTTCAGCCGGATTCTCTTGGCAGAGAGTGACTCTCGAGGCTCCACTCATGAAGGGAGCGTCGTGACGGCCGTCGCACGCCCACTTGATTCCGACCGGCCCCTCATCGGGGGCGGCAGCCTGGAAGCACGCGAAATCTCCGCGTGGTTCGGCACGAACAAGGTGCTCGAGCGCGTGTCGCTTGAGATGCCGGCGAACACTGTCACGGCCCTGATCGGCCCGTCGGGCTGCGGCAAGTCGACGTTCCTGCGCATCCTCAACCGCATGCACGAGCTCGTCAGCTCGGCCCAGCTCAACGGCAAGGTGCTCCTCGACGGGCACGACATCTACGATTCCGGGCACCGGATCACCGAAACCCGCAAGCGGATCGGCATGGTCTTCCAGAAGCCGAACCCGTTCCCCGCGATGTCGATCGCCGACAACGTCACGGCAGGCCTGAAGCTCTCGGGAGTGAAGACCTCGCGCAGTGAACGTGAGGAGATCATCGAACGCAGCCTGACGAGAGCTGGTCTGTGGAAAGAGGTCCAGGATCGCCTCAAGCAGCCTGGTGCCGCGCTGTCCGGCGGGCAGCAGCAGAGGTTGTGCATCGCCCGCTCGCTCGCGGTGGACCCTGAGGTGCTGCTGATGGACGAGCCGTGCTCGGCGCTCGATCCCACCTCGACCCGCCGGGTCGAGGAGACGATCCACGAGATCCGCGAACAGGTCACCGTCGTGATCGTCACGCACAACATGCAGCAGGCAGCACGTGTGTCGCAGCAGTGCGCATTCTTCCTTGCCGAGCAGGGGACCCCCGGCGGCATCGTGGAATCGGGCCTCACCGAGCAGATCTTCAACAACCCTCAGGACCCTCGCACAGCGGATTACGTCAATGGCCGCTTCGGCTGACCTCGAGGTCGGGGCGCCCGTGTCCGGGGGGGTTCTCGTCGATGTTGAGATCCCGGGGCCCGGAGCCTCGGCGATCGTTGACCCTGGCTCGAACCTCGATGGCGCAGCGGAATTCGACGCTCCCCGTTCGATCGACCCGGCTCTTCCCCTTGTCGACCGCGCCTTCCACGGAGTGGCGCGGACGATCGGTCTCCTGGTTCTCGTCGTCATGGGATCGATTGGCCTCTTCCTTGGCTACCAGTCGCTGCCGACCCTGCAGCGCTACGGCCTCGGTTTCTTCACCGAGAGCCAATGGCAGCCCGAGAATGATGTCCTGGGTATCTCGGGCGTGCTGGTGGGCACCTTCACGATCGCGATCGTGGCCCTCGTGATTGCCTTCCCACTGGCCATCACGACGGCTATCTACATCAGCGAATATGCGACACCGAAGATCAAGTCGTTGCTCGTGTCGATGGTGGACCTCATGGCGGCGGTCCCGAGCATCATCTGGGGCTTGTGGGGGTTCGCCTTGATGCAGCCCAAGGCTGCTCACGTCGGACACTGGCTGCACACCCACCTCGGGTTCATCCCGTTCTTTCAGGTCGACACCGATCCGAGCGCCGCGCCCTGGGCGGAGACGAAGTACTACGCCTCCGCGTTCGTGGCGGGCATCGCGGTCGCGATGATGGTGCTGCCGATGGCGGCGGCCGTGATGCGTCAGGTATTCGCACAGGCTCCGATCGGCGAGCGCGAAGCGGCACTCGCACTGGGGTCCACGAAGTGGGGAATGATCCGCACGGTCGTGCTGCCCTTCGGCAAGGGCGGAATCATCGGCGGAACGATGCTGAGCATGGGCCGGGCGCTCGGGGAGACCATCGCGGTGGTTCTGATCATCTCGCCCGCGTTCGACATCAAGTTCCGGCCGCTCGAGATCGGCACCGAGTCGGTGTCGGCGCTCATCGCGGGCCGATTCGGCGAGGCGACATCCGCGCAGTTGTCCGCGCTGCTGACCGCAGGGTTTGTGCTCTTCATCATCACTCTGGTGATCAACACACTCGCCGCCATGATCGTCGCTCGCAGCCGCAGCGGCGCCTCCACGGACTGATGGGAACCAGCACCCCATGACAGCCACCATCGATCGTGACGAGCGCGAATCTTCTTCCCGCGAAGACACTCTCACCGACGTGAGGATCAGCGGAGACCAGGACTTGGCAGCTGCCGACGCCACCCTCGCCGCGCTGGACTTCGACGGAGCCGGCGTTGAGTCGATCGACGTGACGAGCGAGGTGACCCAGCCGCGCACAGTGGGTGTGGTCGTCGACTCGGGTGCGCCCCCACAGCAGTTCAGCGTCGATCCGACAGTGGTTGCGGCCGCGGATGCGGCTGGCACTGCGACGCCGTCGCCCACCCCCGCGGCGCGGGTCTCGCGGTCACACCGTGCCGATTCTCCGCGCGCTATCAGGGCTCGCACCCAGGACGACATGATGTCGCTCTGGGGCTCGTTCGCAGGTTCATTCGCGCTCGTCTGGGTTCTCTACACCCAGGTCCTGCCCTTCACGGGCAGAGTTGGGTTTGTCATCTGTTGGTTCTTCGTATTCCTCGCCATGTATGCGGGAGTCACGGCGGTGGGCAACCCTCCGCAGGTGATCGTTGACCGCCTCGTCGCTGCGACGGTGCGCGTTGGTGCGCTCATGGTGTTCGGCGCCCTCGCGACGGCGGTTCTGTTCACCTTCCAACAGGGCATGCCGGCACTGCTGAACATCAACTTCTTCACGCAGGACATGGCGGGTGTGCGTCCGACAGACCCGCTCGACCAGGGCGGAATCCTGCACGCCGTGCTCGGATCGGTCATCGAGATCGGGATCGCCGTCGCGATCACGCTTCCGCTCGGGATCGGTTGCGCCATCTACATGAACGAGATCCGTGGAAAGCTCTCCCGGATCGTGCGCACCGTCGTCGAGGCGATGACGGCCCTTCCGTCGATCGTGGCGGGCCTGTTCATCTACACCGTGCTGATCGTCGCACTGGGGATTTCGCGGACGGGCATTGCCGCCGCCGCTGCCATCGCCGTGATGATGCTGCCGATCATTGCCCGCTCGGCGGATGTCGTGCTGCGTGTCATGCCCGGCGGATTGCGGGAGGCCAGCCTCGCTCTCGGGGCTTCGAAATGGCAGACCGTTCGGCAGGTCGTGATCCCCACGGTGCGGTCCGGCCTGGCGACCGCGCTCATCCTTGGCATCGCGCGCGGGGTGGGGGAGACCTCCCCGGTGCTGCTCACCTCGGGTGCCTCGACGTTCCTCAATGCCGATCCCCTGAATGAGCCGATGAACTCGTTGCCACTGTTCGTGTTCTCGGCCGTGCGAAGCGGCGAGCCGCTCTTCATCCAACGCGGGTTCGGCGCGGCCAGCGTGCTTCTCATTCTTGTTCTCATCCTGTTCATGGTGACGCGGTTCCTCGCTCGCCAGAAAGTTGGTGGGCGATGACATGGTCCGACCGACGAGGTACCAGGCCCGTCGACGCCCCGCGCCTCGGCGCGCGTTCCCGAGGGATTCTCATGCGCCACCATGTCCGCACACTCGGGGTCCTCTCGGCGATCGTGTGCGGGCTGGTCGTCGTGGCCTCGCCCCAGGCGAATGCCGCAGCGAGTCACGCCCAGATCACCGGGTCCGGGTCCGGCTGGAGCGCGAATGCGGTGAACCAGTGGGTCGCCGACGTCGACTCCAGTGGTCTCAAAGTTGTGTACACGGCGGTCGGATCGGCCACCGGGCGCAAGGATTTCACGAATCGCACCACCGACTATGCGGTCTCTGACATCGGCTACCAAGGTGTTGATTCGGCCACCGGTGACACCGACTCCCCGTGCCTCAACCCCGCCGACAAGACCACGTGTCGCGCGTTCGCCTATCTCCCCGTGGTTGCGGGCGGAACCGCCTTCCCCTACCAGATCAAGGTGGCAGGGAAGCTTGTTCGCAATCTGCGGCTGTCCGGTGCAACTCTCACGAAGATCTTCACCAACCAGATCACGTCGTGGAATGACCCGGCAATTACCGCTGACAACAATGGGCGCAAGCTTCCCGCGATCGCGATCATCCCGGTGGTGCACTCCGAGGGATCTGGTGCCACGGCCCAGTTCACCAGATACCTCGACACCGAGTACCCAGATCTGTGGCGCCCTTTCCTGGGTCGCTCGGGCGAGACCGAGTACTTCCCGCGCAAGGGGGGTGCCATCGCCCAGAGTGGCTCGGACCAGGTGATCAACTTCGTCACCGGAGCCGCGGCCAATGGGGCCATCGGCTACGACGAGTACTCCTACGCACTCGCGAAGAACTTCCCGGTTGCCAAGATCCAGAACGCGGCCGGCTACTTCGCGCTGCCCACGCAGTACAACGTGGCCGTGGCACTGACGCAGGCGGTGATCAATCAGGACAAGAACTCACCGGACTACCTGCTGCAGAACCTCGACAAGGTGTACACCTACAACGACAAGCGAAACTACCCGCTGTCGTCCTACTCATACATGATCATCCCCACGGCGGCTGACGATCCGCGGATGACGACAGCGAAGCGGCAGACGCTCGCGGACTACCTCTACTACGCGATCTGCCAGGGCCAGGCGGAGATGGGCCCGATCGGATACTCGCCCTTGCCCATCAACCTGGTGCAGGCGAGCTTCGACCAGACAGCGAAGCTCAAGGTGGCCGATCCCGCCGTGGACCTGACCGCGCGCAACATCTCCACGTGCAACAACCCGACGTTCGTCGCGGGGAACCCCAAGCTGAACCACCTCGCCGAGATCGCCCCGCAGCCACCCGCCTGTGACAAGGCCGGAGCGGGTCCCTGCACCGACGGCGGCAACACGGGCACTGGTACCGGCACGGGTACCGGGACTGGCACGGGTACCGGGACTGGCACTGGCACTGGCACGGGTACGGGTACCGGGACTGGTACTGGTACTGGCACTGGCACTGGCACTGGCACTGGCACTGGTACTGGTACTGGTACTGGTACTGGCACTGGCACTGGCACTGGCACTGACACCGGGACGGGTACGGGTACGGGTACGGGTACCGGTACGGACACGGACACTGGGACAGGTACCGGGACGAACACCGGTGGCGGTGACACCAACGGCACAAGTGCAGAGGTCACCGGCACTGTTACGGAAGTGGCGGCCTACCGAACCTCCGACATCCAGAGCGCGATGGCTCCCGTGGTGGCGCTGGAGATCATCGCGGTCCTTGTTCTCCCGCCGAGTGCGTACTTTTTGTGGCTGCGTCGGCGCAAGGTGGTCGCGTGAGGTCGGCCAGCCGCCAGGGCTCCCATCGGGCGGGTGCGGCAAGGAGCACTGTGGCCGCGCGCGCCGCACGGTGGGCAGTAGCGTCGGGCTGCCTGTTCGCCCTGTCGGCCTCCCTTGCCCCGTTCGCTGGCTCCGCCGATGCGTCGGCCCCCGCCGTGGCTGCGGCTGCGTCCAGTCAGGTCACGAAGTCTGTTGACGCTGCGCGCGTTCACCTCGTGAACGGTGCCGACGTGGTGGCCGACCCTCGAACGATCACAGTGTCGGTCGACCTCACCACGGGTTTGCGGGATGGCCAACCAATCAACGTGTCCTGGACGGGGGCCCACCCCACCGGGGGCGTAGCGCTCGACCCCAATGGTTCACTCGCCGCTAGCCTTGAGTACCCCGTCGTCATCCTCGAGTGCCGAGGTGTTTCAGGCTCCAGCGCGACGGGTGTCGAGCAGATCAGCCCGGAGACGTGTTACACCCAGACCCCTGACCAGCGCTACTTCTCGACTAACGACATCTGGTCGCCGTTCCGCCTCGACCGCTATTCCCCGGCAGCGGCGCGCAGTTTCAGATCAGGGGTGCTCGACCCGATCCCCGCCGCATGCCTGGGCTCGCTCCTGGGTCTGGACCACTGGGTGCCCTTCCGGGCTGTCGACGACACCCTCTACTACGGCGGTCCTGGTGGGTGCGCGGGTCTCGCGCCCGAGGCCACGAGCGAAGAGTCGTCCGTTCCTCCCAACACCACGTTCGCGAGAACGGATCTCGAAGGCACCGGCAGCGCGAAGTTCGTGATCAGCACTGAAGATTCGAATGCCTCGCTGGGCTGCTCCTACCAAGTGGCGTGCTCGTTGGTCGTCGTGCCGGTGATGGGAATCTCGTGCGATGTCGCTGGTGCCGCTCTGCCTGCGGCCGATCAGCCCCCGGTGAAGTACGGGGCTTTCTTCTTCCAACGGTGCAGCTCGACCGGCAACTTCGACCCGACGATCCCGCGACCGGTCAATCCGGGCGACGAGGACCCCGCTGTGTCGGGCCGTCTCTGGTGGACCGAGTCGAACTGGCGCAACCGGATGACATTCCCGCTCACGTTTGCCAAGCCCGCGAGCGTGTGTGGGGTAGTGAGCGCGGGTGCGCCAACCTTGCTCTACGGATCCGAAACTCTTCGTCAGGCCACGTCGCAATGGGCGCCGAAGTTCTGCACCGATCCCAAGCTCTTCACCTTCCGGCACGTCATGACCGGCGAGCCGCAGGCCAAGAACCTCGTGGGCGCGGGCTCGATCTCGGCGGCGATCGCCGCGGGACCGCCCTCTGAGCCGTTCTCCAAACCGGTCGTGCAGGCGCCGATCGCATTGACGGGCTTTGCCATCACCTTCGCTATCGACGATCCTCTTGGGCAGCCGATCACGAGCTTGCGGCTCAATCCCAGGCTCCTGGCCAAACTACTCACGCAGTCGTACTCGGGGAACCAGACGATTAGCTCCGAGTACCAAGCGCTGCACCTCAATCCGCTCTCGCTCGCGAGCGATCGTGAGTTCCGTGCACTGAATCCCGATCCGGTGAATGACAGTTTCTCGACCGACGTGGCGAGCACCCTGTTCACCGTGTCGAGCGACTCCGATGTCATCCGCGCGCTCACCTCCTACATCAACGCCGATCCCGAGGCACGGGCCTGGCTCGACGGGAAGCCCGACCCTTGGGGCACGGTGGTGAACCCGAGCTACAAGGGGATCGCCCTGCCAGTCGATGGTTGGCCGCAGCTCGACGCGTTCATCTCGCCCCGGCTTACTGACCTCAACCCCTGCCTGGCCGCGAATCCCGTCCCGTGGCTCCCTCTCGTGGCGGCGCCCGTGTCGGACCCAGCGGTGGTGGCCCTGAACATGCAGTACGGGATCGGCAACTCGCAGTTGGTGTGCAAGAACCCGGGCGAGAACAACCAGAAACTCGCAGCTGCGGGTAGGCAGCGCCCGGGATCGAGGTTCATCCTCGGAGTGGTGTCGTTGGCGGACGCCGCGCGATATCAGATCCGCGCCGCGTCCTTGCAATCGCACATCACGGCAGTGCCCGCCGAGGCGTTCGCCGACGCGACCGGTCGAACCTTCGTGGCCCCTTCATCGTCCTCTCTCTCGGCGGCAGCCGCACTGCTCGTTCCCGACAAGGCGCTGGGCACCTGGGTGGTTCCCTACGCCACGCTGCGCGGAGCAACCGGAATTGGCGCCTATCCCGGGCTGCTGCTCGTGTCCCTTGACGTGCCGACGGTGGGGCTCTCGACGCACGATGCCACCAGGCTCTCCACCTTCCTGCGATGGGTAGTGTCCGACGGCCAAACCCCGGGGCCCGAGAACGGGCAACTCCCGGCGGGCTACGTGCCGCTCAAGGCCTCGGCAGCGGGAGCGCTGTTGGCGACGTACTCTCGCAATGCTGCTGACGCGATCGCCGCTCAGCAGGGCTACGTTCCGGCACTCGACGGATCATCGAAGCCCCCGGGCCCGTCGCCGACCCCGACGCCCTCACTTTCGGCAACGCCGACGCCTTCGCCGACACGCACCAGAACGCCCTCGCCGAGCGTTGAGCCGACAGTGACACCAATCCCGACACCATCGAGTTCACCGACTGCCTCACCTACTCCGTCGCCGACTGACGTCGCACTTGTCAAGACCGGGGTCACGACCCCGGTCAGCGCCGGCCCGATCGGACAGGCACTGCCAGCTCTGCTGGCTCTCGCACTTTTCGCGGGACTAGGCGCGATCGCCACCACTCTCTGGGGGCGTAGATGACGATGACCGAGGTCGTGACGCCGGACACCGTTGATTCATCGGGCGCATTGTCGCCCGTGCCGGTGGGTGGCCGACGCGAGCGCCGTCTTGCCGCAACGGCGACAAGGCCAACAAAGGCCGCAAAGGCGGAGAAGGCCACAAAGCCCGGCAAGCAGTCCGTGCCGCAGCCAGCGGTGGCCACCTCGGAGGATCCGCCGGAGGCCCAGGCCCCTCGCCCTCCGCGACCGCCGGTCGGGCCTGCCCGCGGGATCCTCGTGTGGGTACTCGCGACGATCAGCCTGGCCACGCTGTGGCTCGTCGCCTATGCCGTCGCCCTCACGCCTTAT